>JBGPGF010000212.1:0-4894 GCA_041483755.1 Terriglobia bacterium
ACTGCGAACCGTCGTGCAGCAGACACTCGAAAAGGCCGCGCTCCTCGGGCCGGGTAATCACCAGAATATCCTTTATCCCGCCCAGCAGCAGGGTGCTGAGCGGGTAGTAGATCATCGGCTTGTCGTACACGGGCATGAGCTGTTTGCTCACGCTGCGCGTGACCGGATACAGCCGCGAGCTGCTGCCGCCCGCCAGGATGATTCCTTTGCGGATCATCGCAGCACCCCCAGCCTTTCTCCCTGGTAGCTGCCGTCCCGTATGCGCGCGCACCACGGCAAATTGTCTAAATACCATTTCACGGTCTTGCGCAGCGCGGACTTGAACGTTTCCTGAGGTGCCCACCCGAGTTCTTTTTTGGCCTTGGAGGGATCGATCGCATAGCGGCGGTCATGCCCCGGCCGGTCCTCGACGAATTGGATTAATTCCCGGTAGCTCTTGCCATTCTCTCTCGGACGCAACTGATCCAACAGGAGGCCCACTTGACCGACCACCTCAAGATTTGTTTTTTCGCAGTGCGCGCCGATCGTGTAGCTTTCCCCGACCCTGCCGCCGGCTAGTGCGCGCCGGATGGCGCGGCAATGATCTGCCACGTACAGCCAGTCGCGCACGTTTTGGCCGTCGCCGTAAACCGGCAAGGGCCCTTCTTCTAGCGCCGTGAGGATCATCAGCGGGATGAGTTTCTCCGGGAATTGATAGGGGCCGAAATTGTTCGAGCAATTCGTAATCACCACGGGCAAGCCATACGTCTTGTGCCAGGCGCGAGCCAGATGATCGGCGGACGCTTTGCTCGCGGCATACGGGGAATTGGGGCAGTACCGGCTGGTTTCGTTAAAATGCGCCGAAGACCCCAGCGATCCGAACACTTCATCGGTGGATACGTGCAAGAGCCGGAAACGCGCTTTTTCGGATCCGCGCAGACTCGCCAAATGCTCTCGCGCAGCTTCGAGCAGGGTGTACGTGCCGAAGATATTCGTCTGGATGAAGGCGGCCGGGCCGTCGATGGACCGGTCCACGTGCGTTTCCGAAGCGAGATGAATGACGGCATCGGGGTGGTAACGTCTGAAAAGCTGCTGCACGGCCCCAGCGTCGCAAACGTCCACGCGCTCGAAATGATAGCGGGGAGAGCTGGCAACAGATTCCAGGCAGTCCAAATTGCCCGCATACGTCAGCTTGTCGGCGTTGATGACGGTGACGCTCGTTTCTTCCGCGATCAGTTGCCGGATCAGCGCGGACCCGATGAAGCCGGCGCCGCCGGTGACGATCAATCGCATCGTTCCTCACGCATGCTGTTGCGCCTTCTGGTGCACGTGGAGCAGGAAGCCCACCGCGAGAGCGCCGGAGTACGCGGCCGCGGAAAGGAGCGTGCCGTAAATGGCTCCGCGCAGCCCGTAACGGATGATCAACGGAATGCCCGCCAGGAACGTAACGGCTCCGCTGCACACGTAGGCGTAAAACACGAGCTTCGGTTTCTCGGAGGCTTTCAGCGCTTCGTTCATCGTGTTGCCGAGCACCATCACGACGGGGAATAGAGCGAGGGTGCCCACAAACGGCGCGATGTCGTCGAACTTGCCTGCGTACAGCAGGTGCATCGCGGGCTTGCCGAAAAGGTTGACCAGCACAGAAAAACTGCCCGTGAGCAGCAGGCTTCCGATGCAGTACACCCTCCAAAGAGGGAGCAGCCCGGCCATCTGGCGCGAAGCGTAGCGGCGGGCCATCATCGGCAGAATTAGGAACGACATGGCGATGTAGATCTGGTCCACCGGACCCACCAAGTTAAACATCGCGCGCAGGTCTCCCACGTCTTTCACGGAAAGGAATCCCGCGGCGAGCCAGTAATATCCCTGCGACGTCATTTGGAACACGAGCGCGGTCACAAAAACCCACCGAGCGTACTTCCAATGCTCGGACCAATACTTCGGTTCGATCACCATGAAGCCCTGGCCCACGGCGCTCCCCGGCAATTCGTGCGCCACGGTTACGCCTGCGGCGGTCCACGCCAAAGCAACAACCACGAACGCATAGAACCCATTGAGGATTCCCGCGCGCATGCAGAGCCAGAGCAGAAAGAGGCACACTGCGAAGAAAACGAAGGAAAACCTGGCCGCAAGGTCGGGTCGCCGCCGGATGTAGAATGTTCGGCGGACAAACGAAGCCGTCAGCAGAACGCCACAGGAAAGCGCCAATCCCAGGATTGTTCGGGAGGCGAAGCCGGGCAGGGTCCACACAACCGCGCCCCAGGTGGCAGCCACCAGGGCGCTTAGCCCGAGACCCAACAAAAGATTCCTCCTCCAGAGCAACCATGCGTATTCCGGAAAATGCCCGTGATACCGTCCGGAACCATAGACGGTGTAGGTCTCCAGGATGGCGGCGTTGTGCAGACCGGCCAGAAACGTGAAAACCGAATAGGACAGCGCGAAAACTCCATACTCTTCTTTGGACTGCGTGCGGGCCAGTGCGACGTTTACCAGGAACATCCCCCCGACCGACAGCGCCTGGTCGGTGATGCTGTAGCCGGCCTGGCGGATGCGGGACCATGCCACCGAGTCCGGTATTGGCGGCGCCGCCGGCTGTTCGTGTTGTCTCTCCACGGGCCCGGCTTCTGGCGGGAAGGAAGCTGGTGCGATGTTGGGGACCTGCATACGATGCGCGCGCTAGGAAATCCGTTCAATATCCGCGGCGTCCACTTCGACCGCCGCGGACCGCGCGATCAAATCCAGGGACAGCACCACGCGGTAAAGGTTCTTCTTGCGCGTCAGAATTCCTTCCACGCCTTCCAGCGGCCCGCGCACGATGCGCACGCGGGAGCCGACGTTTAAGTACGGGTGCGGCTCCAGGTGCAGCGCGTTTCGAATCCCCGCACGGAGACTCTCCACCTCACTTTCAGGAAACGGATACGGCTGGCCGCCAAATCCCACTAGATAGACGACGCTGGGGATCTGCACCACACGCAAACGCGCGCACAACGCCAGGCGTACAAAGACGTAACCCGGGAAAAGCGGCAACTCCAGGCGTACCTTGCGGTCTTTCCATCGCCGCACCGAATTGTAAAGAGGCAAAAAGTGTTCCACGGCGCGCGCTTCGAGTTCCGCCGCAACGCGTTTTTCGTGGTTCGCGCACGTGTACGCCGCGTACCAGCGCTTCCGCTCATAGTCCGCCGCGAGATGAGCAGCCTGCGAATTAGACACCGCAATCGCTCGTGTTGCCGCCATACGCTGCAACCCCTGTTCGTGAAGCGCTGAACACAGCTTCGCCCCGTCAACCACAGGGCCAAATTCACTATAACTCCATGCCCATCAATGACTTACAGAGGTTTCTGCTGGTCTGGCGATGATTCCGGCGGATTCGCCGAAGCCCCTCGCCGAGCCAGCCGAATCCAAACCCGATGCGTCATCGCCTGCCAACGCGACCCGTTGGGCAGCGCCCAGGGCATCCGCGCATGGAATGTTCCGTAGACCTCCTGCGCGAATACCTTGCCTGGATCCTTGGCGTCGGTCTGCTCCCACTGCGAGCGCACAATCACCACAGCAGCGGCCCCGAACAGCGTCAGGAACATGCACAGAAACACAATCAGCTTCCGCGGAGGAAACGATCTCCGCTCCGGGATGGCCGCAGCGTCCAGAACTTTCACGCTCGGGGTTTCCCGGACTTCCTGCACCTTGGCGAGCTCGTATTGCTGCGTCAGCGTTTCGTAAACGGCTTCCTGAATCTTGGTGCGCCGGAAAAGGTCGGCGTAGGCCACCCCCAGAAGTGGCAGCTTGCGGATCGACGGGTACATGGAATCCGAAGCTCCCGCGGAGTCCCCGCCATCCGCCGCGCCCTCTCCGCCAAGCTTTTCGAGTTGGTGGCGCAGTTCGGTGATGCGCGCCTGCAGGGAACGCACGCGTACGTTGCCGGGGGCATAGATCTGTTCGAGCCCCTTCAATTCCGATTCGTCCGCAATCAGTTCGCCCTGGAGCGTGGCGGCCGCCTCCACCATCGCCCGCCCTTGTTCCTTGATGTCGATTGTGGCGTTCTTGCTCGCAAACTGGCTGAAATCGCGCGAGGCTTGGTCGAGATCCAGCTTCACCGCGGTCAGGCGTTCCTCCAGAAAAACCCGCTCGCGGTTCGCCTCGGAGGTGGACAGCTCTCCGACCAGATGATCCAGTTGCTCGACGTAGCCTTGCGCGATGGCGGCCGCGCGCTTGGCGTCATGATCGGTCACCACGATGGTGATGATTCCGCTCTTGCGGTCTTCCGACACTCCCGTGTTCTTCGCCAATATCCCGCGGGCGTCGCCCTCGAGTGTCACCCCGTACACCCTGGTGAGCTGAAACCGCTGCACGAGCCGATCCGCAACCGTGCGGCTGCGCAGGATGCCGACAAACAATGCGCCCGAACTCTTCACCCCCAGCAGGCCTCCGGCGACGCCGCCCAGGCTGTTTCCGCTGCGCGCCGAAAGTGCGGCCAGCATCGCCATGCCCCCGCCGGACTGCGTGTCCGGCGGCATCAATTGCGCCGAAGATTCGTACTCCGCCGGCAGAACGAACGCCAAAAGGCAGCCCGCCGCCATCCCCGCCAGAACCGCTCGCGCCAGAAAACGCCGCTCGTTCCACAGCATGCGCAAACGCTCAATCAGGTATTCGCGGAAGACCGGAGCATTCGACTCCGGTGTCCCAACCTCTTCGAGAATGGGCTCGGGTGAAACTTCAATCTGCGGTTTTGTCCCTGCTTGTGACACTCTTCTTCTGCCTTTCGAATCAATTCACCTTCATGGATGTGGCGTCTTCTGGTCCTGGTGCTTCCCCGGCCAGAATGTGACCTGAAACGATGTGCTCACATTCACTTGCGTTCCCGGGCGAATCACGGGAAACGTCCACGTCTCGTATTGCACCCTGGCGGACAAACCGACGTTCG
>JBGPGF010000213.1:0-4876 GCA_041483755.1 Terriglobia bacterium
GCACGCGCACCGTTGTGTCGTGATGGTGGCTCATCATTCAGTCGTCAGGAGTCTTCGCCGCGCCACGCCGGCTTGCGTTTCTCCAGAAACGCCGCCAGCCCCTCGCGAAAGTCCGCCGTGGAGCGCATGCGGGCATTGTAGGCGATCGCGCGCTTCAGTTCGGCATCGATCTCCGCCGCGGCAGCGTCCACGAGCAGGCATTTCGTGCGCATGAGGCTCACCGGGCTTGCGGCGATAAGTGTTGCGGCTAGTTCACGAGCATCAATCATTAGCGCATCCGGCGCCACGATGGCCGTGACCAGACCAAGTTCGCGTGCCTCGGCGGCCTCCACGATGCGCCCCGTCAATAGCAAGTCACGCGCGCGCTTCTCGCCAATCTGTCGCGTCAGAAACACGGACACGATGGCCGGTAGAAACCCGATCTTTACCTCGGTGTAGCCGAACTTCGCTTGGGGCACGGCCAGCGTGAAGTCGCACAGCGTGGCGATTCCACAGCCACCCGCGATGGCCGCGCCGTTGACCGCCGCAATGAGCGGCTTGGGAAAACTCCAGATGCGGCGAAACATCCGCGCCATGCGCCGCGAATCCGTCAGATTTTCTTCCGGAGTTTGTTGCGCAATTGCGGCCAGCATCTCCAAATCCATGCCCGAGCAAAACGCTTTGCCGCTGCCCGTGAGGATCGCCCCGCGCTGCGGCCCGCGTTCGATGGCATCGAGGACGGCAAGCAGGTCTACAATCATCTGCGCCGAGATAGCGTTGCGCTTCTGCGGGCGATTCAGCGTGATCGTCGCAAAGTCCTTCGTCGTCTCCAGCAGCAGCGTTTCGTACATTTCTTACCCGTCATTCCGAATCCCGCGAAGCGGGATAAGGAATCCCTCTTCACTCTTCAGTTCACCGGCGCCGCGTGCGCATACTTGGCGCGAATCTCCTTCGTCATCTCCAAGATTTTGCCAAGCCGCCCGGAATCAATACCCGGGTCAGCGCCTACTTTGCCAAGCGCAGCGAACACTGTTTCCGTAGCAATATTGCCCACCAGCTCATCCCCCGCAAACGGGCACCCGCCAAGTCCCGTCAGAGCGCCATCGAATCTGCGGCAGCCGGCCTCGTAGGCGGCAAGAATCTTCTCTTCTATGTTCTCCGGCCGGCTGTGGAGATGCACTCCGAGCTCGATCCCGGCGATGTACTCATTCGCATTCCGAAACACCTCACCGACAATTTGAGGCGTTGCATTTCCCACTGTATCCGCCAGCGAGACCGTCGGCACATGGATGGCCTTCAGCCAGTCCAGCGTCTCTTCAATCAGCACCGGTCCCCACGGTTCCGCATAGGGGTTGCCGAACGCCATGGAAATATAAACGACCAAGCCGCGGTTGGCCGCCGCTGTTGCTTTCTTCAACTTTTCCACCAGGGCGCGCGATTCCTCGCGCGTCATGTTGGCATTGGCGCGCCTAAAATATGCCGAGATGGAATACGGATAGCCAATCGTCGTGACGCCAGGAGTTGCCAGCGCACGCTCCAAGCCCTTTTCGTTCACCACGATGCCAATGATTTCCGGAGGTTCGATTCCTGCGGGAAGGAAAGTGTTGAACAGCTTCATCACGTCTTCACTGTCCGCCATCTGCTTCACATGCTGCGGCGAAACAAAACTCACCGCATCAATGTGCTTGAAGCCCGCGAGCGCCAATTCTTTCAGATACTCGGCCTTGTATTCCGTGGGAATGTGTTCGGGCAATCCCTGCCAGGCATCCCGCGGGCATTCGATCATCTTCACGGTTTCCATGTCAGGTTTGGAGGACCCCCGTCTTGAATTCCCGAATCTCGGAATTCAGCGCTGCCGCCTCGAGCGCCCAAATAATTGCGTCGCGCGTGTGAGCCGGATCAATGATCGCGTCCAACCACAAGCGGGCCGCTGCGTAGCGCGGGTCGGTCTGTTCCTCGTACTTCGCGCGTACGGATTCGTAGAGGGCCTTCTTTTCTTCCGCGCTCAATTTCTTTCCCTCGCGCTCCAGTTGCTTCAGCTTGATCTCCACCAGCGTTCCTGCCGCCGCATCTCCGCCCATCACCGCAAATCGCGCCGTGGGCCACGCAAACATAAATCGTGGATCGTAGGCCTTGCCGCACATCGCGTAGTGGCCCGCGCCAAAACTCCCGCCGCAAATCACCGTAATTTTGGGCACCACGCTATTGGCCACGGCATTGACCATCTTCGCGCCCGCGCGAATGATTCCGCTCCACTCCGCGTCCTTGCCCACCATGAAACCGTTCACGTCATGTAGAAAAACCAGCGGAATGCGGTTCTGGTTGCAGTCCATGACGAATCGCGCGGCCTTTTCCGCCGATTCCGTGTAAATCACGCCGCCAAATTCGATGCGCTTTTGGTCGGAGTGCGGCGCGGTGGTTTGGATATTTTTCTTTTGATTGGCCACGATCCCCACGGCCCAGCCGCCAATTCGCGCATAGCCGCACAGCAGCGTTTCGCCATACTCCTCGCGGTACTCCTCGAATTCGCTTCCGTCCACGATGCGCGCGATAATCTCACGCATGTCGTATTGTTTTCCTGGATCACTCGAAAAAACGCCGTAGATTTGTTCCCCCGGATAGAGCGGCTCGCGCGGCTTCACGTGGCTGAACGGCGATGGATTGGGCGCGCCAATCTTTTCCACCAGCGCGCGGAGGCGATGCAAGCACGTTTCATCGTCTTTCTCTCGAAAGTCCACTGTGCCGCTGATCTGCGCGTGCATCTTGGCACCGCCCAGGTCCTCCGCGGAAGTCTTCTGTCCGATGGCCGCTTGCACCAGCGCCGGCCCGGCCAGAAACAGCCCGGAACCTTCGGTCATCAAGATGTGATCGCACATGACCGGCAGATACGCGCCGCCCGCCACGCACATTCCCATGATCGCGGTAATCTGCGGGATACCCATCGCGGACATCACGGCGTTGTTGCGAAAGACGCGTCCAAAATCATCCGTGTCCGGGAAAACGTCCTCCTGCAGCGGCAAGAAAACGCCCGCGGAGTCCACCAGGTAGATCGTGGGAATACGGTTTTCGATGGCGATGTTCTGCGCGCGAATCACTTTCTTCGCTGTCATCGGGAAAAACGCGCCGGCCTTCACCGTGGCGTCGTTCGCAATCACCATGAACATCCGCCCGCACACGCGCGCCAGGCCGGTGATTGTCCCGGCAGCGGGCGCGCCGCCCCATTCCTGATACATCTCGAAAGCGGTGTAAATGCCCAATTCAAAAAACGCGCTGCCCGGATCCATCAGCTTCGCGATACGTTCCCGCGCCGTTAAGCGGCTCTTGTTGTGCTGGGATTCAATGGCCTTCGCCCCGCCGCCCTGGCGAATCTGTTCTTCCTGGTTCTTGATTTCCGTCAACAGATCGATGATACGTCGGGAGTTTTGGGGAAAGTCGGGCGACTTCGGATTGACGGTGGACTTCAGGACGGATCCGGACACTCTTTGACCTCGCTCGAATGTGCGACGCTCCGTGGACGGGCGTTTCGCTTGGTCGAACTGGGCACCAGTATAAGCGTTAAGACCCATTTCCGCGAGAGTGTGAGACCTAACGGCGGCCGGGAAAAGGCCGGATTGACCGTAGCATCTCGAATCGCATAGACTCATAAAAGACGGTGCGACGAGGCACCGAATTCTAGCAGCGGAGGCGCCTGTGACAACCCACGTCGTAGTTCTGGCGGGCGGGTGTGCCTCCGGCTTGATTTTGTCTTAGCGGCTCGCCCTCCTGCTTCCTAACTCCCGAAGTAAGAAATCAGATTGAGCAGCATCCCGCGCGGCAAGAAATCCGCGCGCGTGCTGCCTTGCCGCCGTGAAGCCGCGTTAGTGGCCGTAGCGGCGCACAGTGCCGCCTTTGGGTGGCCGGAGGATATTCAAGTGTCGCTGCAGGATTGGGGTTGGAATTCGTATTGGGAAGCGCTGTGGAACGAGAGTGAGCGTGGCGAGTCAAGGCCCGCGCGAGTCATTGCTCAGCATCGCAGGTTGTGGCGCGTGGCGGGCGGTTTCGGCGAATGCTGGTCCGAGCCTTCGGGCACGCTTCGGCATGCCTCAGAGGCTGGGGCGGATTGGCCGGCGGTGGGCGACTGGGTTGGGGTGGAATCGCAAGGGGCCGCGAGCACGGCGATTGTGCACGACGTCCTGCCGCGGCGCACCCGGTTTGTCCGCAAGGCGCCAGGCAAGAGTCTGGAAGTTCAGGTCATTGCCGCGAATGTGGACACGGCGCTTCTGATCATGGCCCTCGACCACGACTTCAATTTGCGGCGCTGCGAACGTTACCTGGCGCAATGCTGGGAATCGGGTGCTCGTCCCGTCGTCATCCTAAACAAGCTGGACGTGTGTCCCGACGCGGCAGAGTTCATTTCGCAAATCGAGAGGGTTGCCATCGGCGCTCCCGTGATTGCCCTGAGCGCCGTCACCGGGGAAGGATTGAAGCAGCTAGCCCCGTCCCTGGAGGCCGGACGCACGCTCGTGCTGCTCGGCTCATCCGGCGTGGGGAAATCCACGCTGGTAAATCGTCTCTGCGGGCACGAGGCGCAGCCCGTCCAGCCGATTCGCGAAAGTGACGGCCGCGGACGGCATACCACCACGGCGCGGCAAGTCTTTCGGCTACCGGGCGGCGCCCTGCTGATGGATACGCCCGGCCTTCGCGAGCTTCAGCTTTGGGATGCATCAGAAGGGCTGGCACAGACGTTTGCGGATATCGAGGACCTGGAGAATCGCTGCCGGTTTCGAGATTGCCGGCACGAGCAGGAGCCCGGGTGCGCCGTGCGCGAGGCTCTGGATTCGGGATCGCTGGATGCAGAGCGCATGGAGAGCCGCAAGAAGCTGGAGCGCGAGCAGGCATTCCTCAACCGCAAGATTGA
>JBGPGF010000214.1:0-4785 GCA_041483755.1 Terriglobia bacterium
GTTCGCGCTCGACGATCAGCCGCAGCGCGACGGTCTGCACGCGGCCCGCGGACAGGCCGCGGCGGACCTTATTCCAAAGCAGCGGCGAAATCTTGTAACCCACAATGCGATCCAGAACCCGGCGGGCCTGCTGGGCATCCACCAGGTTCGTATCCACCTGGCGCGGGTGGTCGAAAGCGGCGCGAATCGCCTTGGGCGTGATTTCGTTGAACGTCACGCGGAAAATCTTTTTCGGGTCCGTCGCCGGAATGTCCATGCGCAGCTCTTCGCTGTCTCTGAACTTCTTGGCGAATTTCGTCTTGGCGCCGTTTGGGGCGGCTCCTTCTTTTTCTTGTTCCTTCGCGGCTTTCCCGTTTCGCCCGGTTGAGGAGTCGGCTTCCACATAGCGCAGCGGCTTCGACAGCACCATGGCCAGATGCGCGGAAATCGCTTCGCCTTCGCGATCCGGGTCGCCCGCCAAGTAGACGGCGTCGGCGGTGCTCGCCGCTTTCCTAAGATCGTTGATGACCTTGCCCTTCCCGGCAATGATCTGCAAGGTAGGCTCGAAGATCTTGTCGTCGTCCAGGGTGATGGGTTTGCGCGCGGGCTTTGCTTCCGCCGCCTTTTTCGCGCCCTTCTTGCCCTTGCGCTTCTTCCGGCCCTTGGTCTCTTCCTTGCCAGGCAGGCGTATGCCAATCGTCTTTTTCGGCAGGTCCATCACGTGGCCGACCGACGCTTTGACAATGAAGTCGCGGCCCAGATACTTATTGATGGTCTTCGCCTTCGCGGGCGATTCGACGATGACGAGCGAGCGAGCCATGTTGAAGTTTTAACCTCTGTACGCGGCGCGAAGAGCACGGGAAGCGCGGCGTGTGTCCTGTTCGCTACCTTAAAGCCTGGGAATGCTGCTTGAAGGGCAGGCTGCCGCCCGGCCTTTCCGATTGCGAGTTGAACCGAAGATTCCGGGCTAGGGTCCGGCGGCACACGAAAAAAACGTCAGAGCAGCACTTTGCTGAACTGTTTCCCCGGCAGTTGGCGGATGATTCCCTTCATCTCCAGGTCGAAGAGGGTAGCCAGAACTTCGGAGGAGTTCAAGCCGGAGCGCTCCACGATATCGTCAATCGGCTTGGCCGCTTCCGAACTAAGCAGGGCATAGAGCTTTCGCTCGGTGTCCGAGAGCGACGCCTCGACTAATAGATTCCGCTGGGCGGCTTCCGGTTGCACGGCCTGGGTGAGCGCCGCGCGCACGGGGGTGGGCAGCTCTTCGATCACGTCGTCGGCGTTCGTGACCAGCTTGGCGCCCTGCTTGATCAATTGATTCGGCGCGAAGCTCACCGGTTGCGTCACGTTTCCGGGCACGCCGAAGACTTCGCGGCCAAACTCCATGGCCAGGCGCGCGGTGATGAGCGAGCCGGAATACTGCGCGCCTTCGACGACCACGACGCCGAGCGGCATCCCGGCGACGATGCGGTTGCGAATGGGGAAATTCTCCGGAGCCGGATGCGCGCCGATGGGAAATTCGGTGATGAGCGCGCCGGCCTCCAGCACCTTCTCGAAGAGCTTCTTGTTTTCTTTGGGATAGACCGTTTCGATGCCTGTACCGAGCACTCCGACGGCGCGGCCACCCGGAGCGCTGCAGGCGCCCCTGTGTCCCATGGCGTCAATTCCGCGCGCCATGCCGCTGATGATCACCAGGCCGCGCGCGGCGAGGTCGCGGCCCAGTCGCTCGGCCATTTGTGTGCCGTAGAGCGTGGGGCGACGCGTGCCGACAATACTCAGCGCTGCGTGGTTCAGAACTTTCACATCCCCGCGGACGTAGAGCATGACCGGCGGGTCGTAGATTTGCAGCAGCGTTTGCGGATACTCCGGCTCGGTCCAGTTCACCAATTGGCAGCCGATGCGCTGGACGGCGGCAAGCTCCTTCTCCGCGCGCTTGAATGCTTCCTTCTTGATGATCGCCTGCGCGGTCGGGGCCGGAAGATGGCAAACTTCGAGCTTGGTCAGCGGCGCGGCAAAGACCGCAGCCGGCGAACCAAACTGCTGCAGGACTCGCGCGCAAAGACGCGCCGCCAAGCCGGGCGTCAGCGTGAGCGCGAGCCAGGAGAGGGAATCGTCTGGCCCCATCGCGTGGCGAGCGTATGCGCAGGATAGCAGAGTTGTCAAGTGTGCAGCTTTGGAAGACGGCTTCCACGGACCAGAAGGGTCCCGGCGGAGCACACCGCTCCGTCAGGTCCGGATGCGATTCCCGGCTGACGCCATTGTCAGTGTGGGCGTATATTGGGGCCGGATTGCGCCTCGCAGCACCTCCTTACGAGCGCCGGGTTGCGCTTGCCTGGCCGAGTTCCTGTACGAACGGACAGTTAATCCCTAGACGACAGATTGAAGCGCTCGCAACATTTCCCCGGGGGCCGTGTTCTACTTACAGAAGTACCCGAAAGGGACACCCGCAAGAAATTCGCCGAGGAGGATTTATATATGAAGAGCAAGTTCCTAGTGTGGATGGCGCCCCTGGCCCTGACCGGCGCGCTGGCCATGACGGCCGCCGCGCAGTCGCAGGACCAGAGCAGCTCGTCCAGCAGTACGGCCACGACCGCGACCGAAACCCAGGCGCCGGCAGCAACACCGCAGGCGGCTGTTACACCCAAGCCAGCGGCCTCGAAGGCCACGCCTGTGGTCCGCAAGCGCCAGGTACACCAGCAGGCGCGCATCAAACAGGGCGTCAACAGCGGCCAGCTGACCCCTGCGGAGACCCGCCGCCTCGAAGCGCAACAAGGCAAGATTCAGGCGGACAAGCTTGAGGCTAAGTCCGACGGTACGGTTACGGCGGCAGAGCGCGCCAAGCTCCATCGCGAGCAGGACCGCGCCAGCCGCAACATCTACCGCAAAAAGCACAACGCGCGCACGACCACCGGCACGCCGCCCGCGGCGAAGCCGTAAGCCAACTCATCCAATCCAAGACGGGCGCAGCGGAGAAATCCACCGCGCCCGTTTTGCTTCTCCTCGCTCCCCTTCATTTCTTTCGAATCGTTCGAAGCCATCTTCAGTAGAGGCAGTTTGCAGGCGGCAAAATGCGGCGTGCTATAGTTCGAGTGTTGCCACAAGACTCACGAAAATGGCTCGCCTGCGCATTTCCATTGTGAAGTATCTGAACACGGCGCCGCTGGTGCGCGGGTTCACGCACGGGCCGTTGCGCGGCAAGTACGATTTGTCGTTCACCGTTCCGTCGCAGTGCGCCGAAGCGCTGCGTACGGGCGCGGCGGATGTGGCCATCATCCCAGCCATCGAATACCAGCGGATCGGCGGCCTGGCTGTGCTGCCGGGAATGGCCATTGCATCGAAAAATCAGGTGCGCAGCCTGCTGGTGATCTCCAAACGACCGATTCAGGAGGCGCGGCGCATGGCGCTGGACCTCAGTTCGCGCAGCACGCAGGCATTGGTGAAGATTTTGTGCGCGGAGCATTGGAAGATCACGCCGGAATTCTGCGAGGCCGGGCCGGACGCGGAGGCCATGCTACGGGAGGCGGACGCGGCGCTTGTGATCGGCGATCCGGCGCTGCGCATTTCCCTGGGGATCGAAAGCCGTTCAGAACCGGGCGCGGCGGGCGAACTTGTTTGCCGCGCCGCCGACGCGGGCCTTGCCGCAGCGGGCGCGGAAACGCTGCATGTGCACGACGTCGTGCAGGAATGGCGGCGGATGACAGGTCTTCCCGCAGTGCTGGCGTTCTGGGCGGCGCGGCGTGACATCGCGACCGCCGAGGTGGCGGCTGATTTTATCGCCTCGCGCGATTTCGGCCTGACGCAGATTTCGGAGATCAGCGCGGAGGCCGCGGAGGAATTGCAGTTGCCCGCCGGCGCGCTCGAAGCGTACCTCCGGCAGAGTATTGATTTCTCTTTGGACGAGGAGAATTGCCGCGGACTGGACGCCTATTTCGAGCGCAGCGCGGCGCTGCGGCTCATTCCGCGCGCGCGGCCGCTCGAGTGGGTAGCGGTTGGCGCAGGCGCGCACAGCGCGCGCTGAGAATACCGCTGGTTCCGCGGCACGGCAGCGGCGCGATACAATAGGCGGACTCATGGGACTGACGAAAGCACAAGCGCTCGAACTGTTCGCCTCCGATGACCTTGTGGGCATCGGGATGGAAGCGCACCAGGCGCGCCTGAAAAAGAACGATCCGCGCGTGGTCACCTACCAGATTGATCGCAACATCAATTACACGAATTTCTGCACGGAGTATTGCTCGTTCTGCGCGTTCTATCGGCCCATCGGCGCGAAGGACGGCTACATCCTGTCGTTCGAGATAATCTATCAGAAAATCGAAGAGATGCTCACGCTGGGGGGAACGGGGATTCTGCTCCAGGGCGGACTGCATCCCGATCTGCAGATCGGCTACTACGAAAACTTGCTGCGCTCGCTCAAACAGCGCTTCCCGCAGGTGCATCTGCACTGCTTTTCCGCGCCGGAGATTCTCTGTATCGCGGAGGTTTCCGAGCTGAGCGTGCGCGACACCATCGCGCGGCTGATGGACGCCGGGCTCGACTCGATTCCCGGCGGCGGCGCGGAGATTCTAGACGACGAGATTCGCGGCAAGATTGCGCGGCTGAAGTGCACCAGCGATGAATGGGAAAACATGCATCGCACGGCGCACGCGCTGGGGTTGCGCACCACGGCCACGATGATGTTTGGCTGCGGCGAAGAGTACCGCCACCGCGTCAACCATCTTGAGCGGCTGCGGCGGATTCAGGAAGATACCGGCGGGTTCACGGCGTTCATCCCATGGATGTTCGCGGCGGAAAACACGGCGCTGGGCA
>JBGPGF010000215.1:0-4750 GCA_041483755.1 Terriglobia bacterium
GAGCTGCTCTCTCCAATTTTGGAAATTGTCCCGCTGCAACTTCTCGCCTACCACATCGCCGTGCGCCGCGGCTGCGACGTGGACCAGCCGCGCAACCTGGCCAAGTCCGTGACCGTGGAGTAAGACCTCCGAGTTCCCGGCTGCGCTCTTTCGCGCCCGGCTCTTGCTGGCGTAAGATGATTTCGGCGTGAGACTTCTCTCCTTCCATCGCGGAATCGTGCTGTCGTTCCTGTTTGCCGGCGCTGTCGTGCAAACAACCAATGCACAGCCGGCCACGCAGACCCAAAGCGCCATCCTGGAGAGTGTGCGCGTCACCGGCGGTCATTATCCCGAAGGACAAATCCTGCCCGAAACCGGATTGAAGGCCGGCGAGAACGTCGTGCGGGATCAGCTCCAGGCTGCGGCCGACCGCCTCGCGCAGCTCGGACTGTTTGCAAAAGTGAGTTACGAATTTCAGACGCGCGTGGACGGTCTCGCGCTCACATTTCACGTCGAGGACGCGCCTCGCGTCCCCGTCTTCTTCGACAACATCCCCTGGTTTGGCGACTCGGAATTGAGCGAGGCGATCAAGAAAACCACTCCCTTCTACGACGGGACCGCGCCGGAAAGCGGCAATGTGCTCGGCCGCATCGGCGAAGCCGTTCGGCAGTTCCTTGAATCGCGCCATTTGAGTGTCACCGTCGAGCATGAATTGACCGCCAATCCCCTGGGCGACGGCAACGTGCAGGTATTCAAGATCAGCGGGGCATCCGTCACGATTGCGAAAGTCGAGTTTGCCGATCCGCTGGCCATATCTTCGCCGGCCCTGCAACAGCACATTTCGGAGCTTCAGGGAAGGCCGTACTCGCGGATCGCAATTGACCTTTTCCTCGCCGAACAGTTGCGGCCCATCTACGATGCCGCGGGCTATTTGCGCGTGAAACTCGGTCCTCCCGAGATTCGCCTGACCGGTAATCCAAACCGGCCCCTGCCGGATTCCCTGGGCGTGTTCATTCCCGTCGCGACGGGCGAGGTTTATCATTGGAAAGGCGTTTCGTGGCCCGAAAAGCCGGCCCTCCCAGCGGCCGCTCTGAATGATCTCGTAAGACTGAAACCTGGAGAAGTCGCAAACGGGCTTGCGGTTCAAGCCGGATGGGAGGCTGTGGAAGAGGAATATGGGCGGCATGGCTATATTGAAGCGCGCGTCGAGCCGCGGCCCATTTTCGATGACGCCGCGCACACGATCTCTTACCAAGTTTCGATTGAAGAGGGACCCCAGTACCGCATGGGCGAGATGGTTCTGACCGGTGTATCCCTCGCCTCGGAAAAGCTGATCCATGAACGCTGGCCGATCCTGGCCGGACAGGTCTTCGACAAAATTCAGTTCGAAGAATTCCTGACAAATCTTCAACACCACAAAGATAAGATTTTTGGCGAGTTGCCGCTTCACTACGACGAGGTCGGCCACTGGCTGAGGACCGACGCGAAGAAAGGCACCGTGGACGTCCTGCTGGACTTCAAGTGAGCCTCCCCCCGTAAGTCTTGCTTCTGGGCGCTCAGAATCAGAGTCTCTGCGTTATACTCCCTCCGGCGATGAATCCCTTCGTGCAAATTCGGGAGACGGAAGCAGCGGCTGTTTCTGCGGAGACGAAGGAGCAGCGGCTGCTGGCGCAACTTGGCGCTTGCCCCTCCCTTCTCGTTGCGCTGTCGGGCGGCGCGGACTCGGCGTATCTGGCCTGGGCGGCGCACCTCGCGCGAGGCGTGCATTCCCTTTCCATTACCGCGCTGTCGCCCAGTTTTTCGGCTTACGACCGGGAACGCGTCGAGGAGTTTGTTGGCGTCACCGGAATCGCGCACGAGTTCATCGAGACACACGAACTCCAGAATCCCGCCTATCAAGCCAACCAGCGCGACCGCTGCTATCACTGCAAGGATGAACTCTTCTCCGTGCTCGATCAGATTGCGCGGGCGCGAAGCTTTACAGGCGTGGCATACGGTGTAAACGCCGACGACACGCTCGACTTCCGCCCGGGGCATCGCGCCGCCGGCGAGCACGGAGTCCTTACCCCATTGCTGGATGCTGGCTTGACGAAAGCCGAGATTCGCCTCTTGTCGCGGCGCGCGGGGCTGCCCACTTGGGACCGCCCCGCTTCGGCCTGCCTGGCCTCGCGCATTCCGTACGGAACTGAAGTAACCGCGGAACGGCTGTCGCTTGTCGAGCGAGGTGAAGCTGCCTTGCGCGAGCTCGGCTTTCGGCAATTCCGTGTGCGGCTGCACGAGAATCTTGCGCGGGTCGAAATTTCCGTTGAAGAACTGCCGCGCGCCCTTGAATCCGTCATGGCGGCAACCGTCGCCCAGCGGCTCAGGGCGGCTGGCTTCGCTTACGTGGACTTGGACCCGAGGGGCTACCGCCAGGGCTCGCTCAACGAGATTTCTCCACTCGCGTAGATGGCGCTGCATAAGATATTTTGCGGGAAACGACCGCCATGCCCTGCCCTTCGGCGGATCAGAGATTTCCTCGTGCTGGCTTTGGGAGCAGCGGCTTTTCTGACTTCGCCGGCTGCGGGCGGCGCCTCCCTGCTCAATCAAGATGAGAAGAAGCAGGCGTCTCACAAATCCGAGTCCGAAGGCCCCGCGCTCAAACCACCCTCCCCCGACGACGAGCTCAGGCAAACCGTGGACCAGGCCGGCAGCGACCGCGTGGCGCTGGTCCGCAACCTCGAAGAATACCTGAAGCGCTATCCGGAAACGCGGCATCGCCTGGAAATCTATCGCGCCCTGGTGGAAGCCGGACTGCAACTCCGCGACTCGGCTCGCTCCGCGGATTACGCGGAGCGAATCGTTGCGCTCTCCCCCGGCGACGTTTCGATGACCATGATCGCCATTCAGCTTTTGCAGGGTGTTGGAAAGGAAGATGGTCTGCGGCGCGCCACTACGTATGCGGCGCGCCTGCTCGATTATGTGCAGCGGGAATCCGCCGCCGACAAGTCGCCGAAAGTTTCTCAGGAAGAATGGGAAGCCGAGCGGCGTCAATCGCGAATGACCGTGCTTGTCCTGAGGGGCCGCCTCTATTCCAAACTGAAGGACGCGGCGGCAGCCACGCGGGATTTTGAAGAGAGTTATGCGCTCGTGCCGAATGCTACGGCAGCCGAAGAGCTGGGAGAGATCGCGGAGCTGCAAAAGAACCTGCCGAAGGCCATCACGGAATATGCCCGCGCGTTTGTCCTGGCCGGCACCGGCGCGGACAGCAACCCGAACCGCCTGGAGGTGCGCCGAAAGCTGGGAAACGTCTGGCGTTTGGCGCACGGTGCGGAGACGGGCCTCGGCGAGTTTTTGTTGCGAACGTACGATGCGACCCTCGCGGAGGCCGCGCCACCACAGACAAAGCGCAATCCCGGCCCCCATGATTTCTACCAGCACACCATGCGCCTGGCGCCGGATGGGAAGCCGCTTCCGCTGAGAAATTACCGCGGCCATGTTCTGACCTTGAATTTCTGGGCCACCTGGTGCGGCCCCTGCCGCGCGCTCGAGCCGCAGTTCGAGCGCGTCGCTTCGCAATTCAAAGGCAAAACCGACGTAATGTTTATTGCCGTGAATTGCGATGAGGACGAGGCGCTGGTCGCCGAATACCTGAAAGAAGCCAAGATGGCGGTCCCCGTGGCGTTCGCGGATGGCCTGGCTGAACTGATGGGCGTGCAAGCGTTTCCGACGGTTATGGTCATTGATCGCGCGGGAAAAATCGCCTACCGCTCGGATGGGTACGGAGACGAGGAGTTCGAGAATAAACTCGCGGAATCCGTGCGGAGCGCACTCGCTGCTGTGCCTTCCTTACAGCAACACTAATCTCGATCAGGTGCGCGCGGCCGAGACGCGGGGAAATGCTTTCAACACATCGCGCGCGGTGAGAATCGTGTTGGCGTGAATCTGGACGGTATCCTGTATGCGGCGAGCATAGCCGCCCGCCAGCGTGGAGGCGACCGGAATGCCGCGGCGCCGAGCCTCTTCGAAAACGAGGCGGTCCCTCTGACGCAGCCCTTCCTTGGTGAGAGAAAGCCCGCCCAATTGATCTTCGCAGTAGGGGTCGGCTCCGCCGACGTAGAAGATGATCTGCGGCCGGAATCGTTCCAGGGAATCGCGCACGGCCGGTGCCAGCGCGCCAAGGTATTCGTCATCCTCGGCGCGGTCGGGCATGTCCAAATCGAGGTTGGAAGGCGGCTTGTACGCCGGGTAGTTGTTTTCCTGATGAATGGACAGCGTGAAGACCGTGGCGTCATCGGCAAAAATAGCGGCGGTGCCGTTCCCGTGGTGAACGTCCGTATCCACAACCATCGCTCGCTCGATGGCGCCGTCGGCCTGGAGGCGGCGAATGGCGACGGCAACATCATGGATGGCGCAGAAACCCTCGCCGTGCCCGGCATGGGCATGGTGGAAGCCGCCGCTCAGATTTGCCGCAAATCCATCGGCCAGTGCGCGCTGGCCTGCAAGAATCGAGCCGCCGGCCGCGAGCCAGAAGGCTTCCACCATCTCCGCCGAGTACGGAATCTCCAGCTTCATCACGTCGAGCGGCGAGAGCGTGCCGGTTTTCAGTTTATGGACCCATTCGCGTGTGTGCACGCGCAGAATATCCGCGTCAGAGGCAGGCTCGGGAGCCAGAAAGTCTTCCGGTGAAGCGAACTTTTCTTTTAGGAGGAACTCTGCGATCAGACGGAACTTCTGCGAGGGAAAGACGTGTGCTCCGAGGTTCAGGTCGTAGCGGTTGTGATAAATGATC
>JBGPGF010000216.1:0-4675 GCA_041483755.1 Terriglobia bacterium
CTATAATTTCGAGGCCCTCAATATCCCCGATCACCATCCCGTCCGCGACGACATGGACACGTTTTATCTGGATTTGCCGAAGGGTGTGCCCGGCCTGCCCGCCGGGGCGGGCCTTCTGCTGCGCACGCATACCTCGCCGATGCAGATCCGCACGATGGAAAAGCAGAAACCGCCCGTGCGCGTGATCGTGCCGGGCAAGGTCTATCGCCGCGATAATCCGGACGCCACGCATTCGCTCATGTTCCACCAGGTCGAGGGGCTGGCCGTGGACGCGGACATCACCTTCTGCGATTTCGCGGGCACCATCGAGTATTTCGTGCGCGAGTTTTTTGGGCCCGGAGTGAAGACGCGCTTCCGCCCAAGCTATTTCCCCTTCACCGAGCCTTCCGTCGAATTCGACGCCTCATGCATTTTCTGCGCCGGGAGCGGTACGGCCGCGAGCGGCGGGAATTGTTCGAAGTGCAAGGGCGCGGGCTGGATCGAACTCTTCGGCGCGGGCATGGTGGACCCGGCCGTGTACGGCTTTGTGGGTTACGACGCGGCCAAGGTCAGCGGCTTCGCCTTCGGCATCGGCATTGACCGGCTGGCTATGCTGAAGTACGGCATCGACGACATTCAGGCTTTCTTTCAGAACGACGTGCGCTTCTTGCGGCAATTTTCGTGAACAGTGGATGTAGAGGCCGGGCTTCAGCCCGGCGGGCGCGGTTCTGAAAACGAACGAACGGCTATGAAGCTCGTTTACAACTGGTTGAAGGACTTCGTGGACGTGACGGCGACGCCGCAGGAGCTTGCCTCGCGCCTGGCGCTTTCCGGCACGAACATTGCGGGAATCGAACAGACCGCGCACGGCGCCGTGCTGGAGGCCGAGGTCACGTCGAACCGCGCGGATTGCCTGGGGCACTACGGTTTGGCGCGCGAAGTCGCCGCGCTTTATCGGCTGCCTCTCAAACCCGTCGTGTCGAAGCCCGCGGAGGGTAAGGCAAAGGCCGGTGACGCGGTGCGCGTTGAAATTGCGGCGCCCGAGCTTTGCGGGCGCTTCACCGCTCGCGTGATTCGCGGCGTAAAGATTCAGCCTTCGCCCGCTTGGCTGCGCGAACGGTTGGAAGCCGCCGGCGTGACCGCTATCAACAATGTGGTGGACGCGACGAATTACGTCCAGCTCGAACTAGGCCACCCGCTGCACGCCTTCGACTACGACACCGTGCGCGACCATCGCATCGTCGTCCGCGGTTCAAAACCCACTGAAAAGATGAGGACGCTGGATGGCATTGAGCGCTCGCTGACGCCACAGATTTGCATGGTCTGCGACGGTGACGGCTCGCGCGCCGTGGGCATTGGCGGAATCATGGGCGGCGCGGAAACGGAGATTTCCTCTTCAACAAAAAATGTGTTGATCGAGTGCGCCTGGTTTGAACCCATCGCCATTCGCCGCGCCGCGCGTTTCTTGAAGCTGCACACGGAAGCCTCGACGCGATTTGGCCGCGGCGCCGACCCGGAAATGGCGGACCTCGCTTCGCGCCGTTGCGCCGAACTGGTCTTGCAACTTGCGGGCGGCGAACTGCTTGCAGGCGTCGTGGACGTTTATCCCGGCAAGCGCGCGCCACGGAAAATCGTCCTGCACCGCGCGGAGTTTCTTCGCGTGATGGGCATGGATGTTCCGGACAAGGAGATTGAAGCAATTCTTACGGCGCTGGGCTTCGCGCCCGCGCGCGCGGACACGAATCGCGGCTCCGAAGGCTCGTTGCTGGCCGCTTGGGAGTGCACGCAACCCTCGTGGCGCGCCGACGTCGAGCGGGAGATTGATCTGATCGAGGAAATCGCGCGTTTGCGCGGCTTGGATAAGTTTTCCCCGCGGCTGCCCGCGGCGCGCCGCCCGGCTGCGCCTCTCCCTCACGCCGAAGCCGAGGAAAGTCTGCGGGAACGTTTGATTGGACTTGGCTACCGGGAAATCCTGACCATTCCGCACGTGGCCGAAGAGCGCGATGCGCTTTTCCGTCCCGAAGGCGCCGCTCCGGCTCGGCTGGCGAACCCGCTCTCGGAAGAAGCCAGCGTGCTGCGCTCAACCTGCACGGTGACCATGGCCGCGGCGCTGGAATGGAACCTCAATCACGGGCAGCGGTCCGCGCGCCTCTTTGAAATCGGCCGCCACTATCGGTTGAAAGGCACGCAGGCGGTGGAAACGCCCGTGCTGGCCATCGGCGCGACTGGCGAGGCCTGCGAAAAAAGCGTTCACGAAAGCGCGCGCGAATTCGGCTTTGGCGATCTGAAGGGTGACCTGGACGCCATCGGAGCCCTGACGGGCGGCCTGCATTGGGAAGATGGCGGGCCCTCTTGGTTGCATGCGTCGCAGCGCGGACGTCTAAGACTGGACACCGTCGAGCTCGGAGTGGCTGGCCAGCTCGCCAAGCGCGTGGCGGAGCGTTTGAAATTTCGCCAGGATGTTTTTCTTGGAGAAATACTGCTCCTTCCATTCTTCGAGGCCGCGCACATCACAAGAGAAGCGCGCCGCTTCACCGCGCTGCCGCGCTTCCCCGGCGTCGAGCGCGACTTTTCTTTGTTGCTCCCCGATGGCGCCCGCTTCGCACAGGCGGCGAATGCCATTCGTTCGCTGGGAATCGGCGAAATCGCTGCAATCGAGGCGGCAGACCTCTTCCGCGGCAAGAACGTGCCGGCGGGCAAGTATTCCCTGCTGCTGCGCGTATTGTTCCAGAGCCGCGAAGGTACCTTGACGGAAGCCCAGGTGGCGGAATTCTCCGGCAGGATTGTCAAGGCGCTGGAATCGCAGCTCGGCGCGTTGTTACGCGCAAGTTGAGCGTGGACCAGGTTCGTCGTTCTTCACGGCAGGATTTCATAGCGATACGTGAGCGCCGCGGTTTTCTTCAGTATGGCCGCCACCGAGCAATACTTCTCTTCGCTCAATTCGATGGCGCGCTTTACGGCGCCCTCTTCCACGGCCCCTCGCAGACGATAGAAAATCTCGAGCTTCTTCCAGACTTGCGGCGGCTGAAGGGCGCGCTCGCCGGTGACAAGCACTTCCAAGGATTTCAGATTCTGCCGCATCTTCTCCAGAATGATCACTACGTCGGTCGCCGTGCAGGCGCCCAGCGCCAGCAGAAGCATCTCCATCGGTCCCGCTGCCGTGTTCGATTCGCGGTCGGAATCGAACGCCACGGCGTGGCCCGACGCGCTCGTCCCTTCGAATCTCTGCTGGACGACCCACTTCACGGTTCCCGTTTGCATCGTTCCTCCAAGTGCCTGAACAGGAGAATAGCAGAGTGCCGGAACAACGGCGGAAGACGGGGGCGGTTTAGATGGAGCGGGCGGTGGAAACCGAAGCGGGCTCGATGATCGGGTTCGGAAGCTGCCGCATGGCCTGAACGAATCGTGTGACGATGTTCGCGTCGAACTGAGCGCCCGCGCAGCGTTCCAGCTCCGCCAGCGCTTCCACGGAAGTTCGCGCCTTCTTGTAGGTGCGGTCGCTGGTGATGGTGTCGTAGGCATCGGCTACCGCGATGATCCGCGCGCCGAGCGGTATGGTTTCCGCCTTCAGCGCCGCAGGATAGCCGGAGCCGTCGAAAAATTCGTGGTGATGGCGAATCATGTCGCGGATGCGGGCGAGAGGGGTCAGCGGCTCAAGAATCTTTGCGCCGAAAATCACGTGAGACTTCATCGTTTCCCACTCCTCAGGATTGAGCGGGCCGCCCTTATTTAGGATCGCTTCGGGAATGGCCACCTTGCCGATGTCGTGCAGCACGCCTGCCAGGCGAATCTCCTCGACTTCCGTATCGCCCATGCCCAGGGCTTCGGCGATCAGCGCGGCATAAGCGGAAACCTTCTGCGAATGGCCTTGCGTGTAGTGGTCCTTCGCATCAATGGCGAAGGCCAGCGACGTCACGGTGTCCAGCACGGCCTGCGGCAGCGCTTGCGGTCCATCGAGCGGCTCCGCGGGCTCCGGCGCATCGCTGGCTCTGGTGTCCGCCTGGCTGGCCAGCGATTCCGTGAACTGCTTCAACCGCTGGTAGATCTCTTCGAACGCCTCCGGGCCGGTCGAGAAGAGCCTCTTCAGCGTGACCCCGAGATACGCTTCCAGAACATCGCGCTTCCACTTCTTCGCCTCGTTGGGATCGAAATGGTCGGCGGTGGATACGGCGTTGCCGCCCTGGTGCTTTGAAAGGTACATCGAGGCATCAGCGACCTGAATCAATTCCTGCGGCGAGGAGCCGTGCAGCGGGAAGCTGGCAATGCCGAAGCTGGCGGTAATGTTTTTCTCCCGCAGCAGCGGATCGGCGGAAACCCACCCGCGCAGCTTCATGGCCAGTTGCCGGGCGTGCTCCATGTTCGTTTCCGGCATGAGGATCACAAATTCGTCGCCGCCGTAGCGCGAAACGACGTCCGAGCGGCGGCAATTCGTCTCCAGAATGTGGCCGACGCGCTGCAATACAAGGTCGCCCTCGAGATGCCCGTAGAAGTCGTTCACGAACTTGAACCGGTCGAGGTCCATCAAGACCAGTGAGAACGCGCGGCCCGCGCGTGTGGACCGCTTCCACTCCGAGGAGAGCGCTTCCATGAAGAAGCGATGCGTCTTCACGCCCGTCAGGCCGTCGGTGATGGCCTGCTCCTGCGCTTTCTGGAACGTCAGCGCGTTGTGATAGGCGCCCGCCACCAGGTCCGCCAG
>JBGPGF010000217.1:0-4615 GCA_041483755.1 Terriglobia bacterium
GAGGTCGAGGAAATCCACGCGCGTCTGGTCGGCGTTCACGCTGGACTTGATCGGGATCCCGCTCATCGTCTTGCGCCCGCTGAAGAGCAGGTCCAGATCGTTGCCATCGCCACCGCCGCCCTCTTTGATGATTTGGCTGACGGTGATGCCGAGGTTCTCCCACGCGTGCTCTTGCTCGACCGCCATGTAGGCGATGAGTTTGCTCACGTGGTTGATGCCCAGCGCTTTCCGGACTTTGTTGATTGCCAGGCGCACGTTCGAGGGGGTGAGCGCGGCGTTGCCAGCGTTCACGCGTGGCGTGGCCAGCTGCACCGGGTAGGTTGCGCGGTTCAGGTTGAGCCACGTGCCGGTGGTCGCGTTGTTCTGGTGATACTTGATGCCGAAGAGCGACACCGGCTGCGCGCCGGTGAGGCCGTCGTGCACGAGGACGTCGCCATTGGCCAAGCCGGCCGGATTCACGTCCACGGTGATGGTCTGCGTCGGGCTGATGGGATCGGCCGCCGTGACGTTCGCCGTGCCGCGGTTGGTCGTCAACGTGGAATCGTACACCTGGATGGTCTGGCCGACATAGACGAGCGCGGCGCCCGGCGGCGTCGCCATCGTCCACGTTGTGCCGGCAAAGGTACTGATCGAGCCGAGCACGCCGTTGCCGGCGGTCTGGATCAGCTTGTCGAGAAACGCGCGGAATTGTTTCATTCCGTTGGCCACCTCGCGTTTCGCGGCGTTTTCGATGGCGCGCTCGCGCCCGGTCGTCGCGTATTCCACCAGCTTCGTGATTTCAATCGCGAAGCGGAAGAAGATCGGCGAGACCTGCGCGACGTCATACGCCGTGCCGGAGCCGCGCCCCAGGTCGCCGCCGTCCGCGTTGTACGAGCCGGCTTTGCCGCCAGGGTTCACCTGCAAGGGCAGGCGCATATTGCGGCTGGACACTTTTTCGACGTCGCCGCGCTGCTGGATCATGGTGAGTAGAATGTCGTCGCGCTCATAGAGCAGGGGCACTTTGTCGCGCACCTTCTCGAGCTGCAACGCGACGACGTTCGCGTTCGCTTGTGCTGGCATCTGTTTTTCTCCTTATGATTGCTGCGTTCCGCGAGCAAAGGGACAAAGCTGTAGCCGCGGTCTTCAGACCGCGGGAAGTTGCCGCTGGTCGTCTTTCCGAGGCGTTAAAGAGGAGAACCCCGCCCTCTAAAGAGGGCGGCTACAGTGTTTTTGCTTTAGCGGAATCGCAAGGCGTCTCTTGAGAAGGCGCCGAAACTCTTGTGTTGAGATGTTGGCTTGTAGGGGCACAGCATGCTGCGCCCCTACTTGGCTCGGTTTAAAGATTGAGAATCTGCTCGTCGCTCAGCTTGCGGTAGTCGACCTTGCCGGAGCGATTTCCCCCACTCTTATTCCGATCGGAGGTCTGGCTGGTGTTGCCGGACCGGAGCGGAGGAGTCTTGGTATCACCGTTCGCAGGGGCAAGATCGCTGCGAGCCGCAGCGGTCTCGTTTTGCCTCGTACGCGAGCGATGCGTTGCCAGCGTCGTTTGCGTCCAATCCTGAAGCACGCGTTTCGCCGCGCCCGGCACAAGCTGTTTGGCTCGCTCGTCAATCAACCGCACGACTTGCGCGCGGGTATCGCCATCAAAGCGCGGTGTTGGCGTCCCGGCATCGCCGGGACGACGCCCCGAAATGATAAGCGCGATTTGCTCGCTTAGTTGCCGGTCGCCCTTCAGCGCTGCCTCAATGTCCTGGCGCACCGCTGCACTCAAACGCCCGTGTAGGGGCGGGGCTTGCCCCGCTCCTCCGCGTCCACCCTCAGAAGCCCGTCCCGCATTCGGCAGTGCTTGTGCGATCGTTCGTTCAATCGCGCCGCCAACACTTTTCTCCAATTCTTCATTGGCGGCTTTTTCAAACGCCACATAGGCCGCGAGCTGTGCATCGCGACCGGAATTATTTTCTGTCATTCCGAGCCCGCCGCGGCGGGAGGAATCCTGGCTAGATTGTTGCCCCGGGTGGATTGCTGTTTTATTCCCGCCAGCAGCTGCGGTGACATTCCCCGCTTCTGTGCTTCCCTGCTTCCCTGTCTCCTCTAACACCCGCAATCCTGCAAACACCATCTCGCGAAACGCCGCGGGATTTTCCTGCAGCATCATTTGCGCGAGCTGCGCCCGCGCCGCACTGGTTTGTTCCGCCGAATTCCCTGTCGCGCCGAAATACGCGCGATCGATTTCCTCAAGCACGCGCGCCCGCTCCGCCGCCGCCCGCGCTTCCTCTGGCTGCGCAAACACCTCTCGATACGCCAACGCTTCTTGTTGCGCCTTCTGCGCACCCTCCCAGAACGCCCGCGCTTCCCCACCCCGCTGCGGATCGCTGATCGCCTCCGCTACCCAACGGGGCGGCTCCTGTGGCACAGCCAATCCTGGCTGTGCACCTGGAACATCGTCGCCTTTTATGTCATCCTGAGCGGAAGCCCCGACTCTGGCCGGGGCTGAAGTCGAGGGATCATGGCTGGCACTTTGCGTCTCTGAGGTCGATGGATTCCCCTTCGGCGCGTGGCTCGATGCCGTTTGCGGGGCGCCGATTTCCACGTCCTGCGCCTCCGGCTCGATCTCCAGAATCTGCTCGTCCGTCAGCGCAAACAGATCGTGCAGCATGCTCTTGCCATTCGCCTGCGCCATTCCTGCCGTCTCAGCCATAGCCTGCTCCGCCGCTATTCAAACGTGCTTTAACAAGAAAATCCTTATTAAAGAAAATGCCGCAAATCTTTAATAAGCCATCGCTTATTAAAGTTTGATAGAATACTGCCGTTGCCATGAATCCCGCTGATTTTACAAAGGATAGCCCGGGTCGCTTGGTCCAGATCCCCGAAGGCGGATTTGCCTTCGTGCCGACATCGCTTCCCGAGAGTTTTCCCTTGGACACCGAAACAATCCACTCCCTGACTGATGCCAGCCAGTCGCTCGGCGTCCTGCAGGGGATTGCGCAGTCTTTGCCCAATCCGCAGCTTCTTGTGCGGCCCTTCCTGCGTCGCGAGGCAGAACTCTCCAGCCGAATTGAAGGCACGTACGCAAGCCAGCAGGAACTCGTACTGTTCGAGCTAGGCCACACGACCGAAACCGGAAAACCTGATGTCCGGGAAGTCTGGAATTACATCAAGGCATTCGAGCACGGGGTAAAACGCCTCAGTGATCTGCCGGTATGCCTCCGGCTCATAAGAGAGCTGCACGAACGCCTCATGCGCGGCGTTCGAGGACACGATCGCCGGCCGGGCGAATTTCGCAACCGGCAGAACTATATTGGCCGCCGCGGACAGTCCATCTCCGAGGCTCGCTATGTGCCGCCTCCGGTGTCCGAAGTTCCCGTTTGCCTGGATGCTTTCGAGCGAGCCTTGCATGCGGACTCTCGCGTGCCGCTTCTCGTGCGCCTGGCACTATTCCACTATCAATTTGAGGCCATCCATCCGTTCGAGGACGGCAATGGCCGCATCGGTCGGCTTCTCTTGCCGCTTTTGTTGGTGGAGAAAAAAGCCCTTTCGCATCCGCTGCTGCAGTTGAGCGCGTACTTCGAGCAACACCAATCAGCCTATTACGACCACCTGCTGCGGATCAGTCAGGCGGGCGAATGGCAGCCTTGGATTCAATTCTTTCTGAGGGGAGTTCAACAGGAATCCAAGCAGGCCGCACACCGCGCCCGAGCTGTCTTGGAGCTCCGCCAGAAATACCGGGAGAAAATGCAAACAGCCGGGGTGTCTGCCCCAGCCCTAACAGTTGTGGACGGCCTCTTTGTGACTCCCGCCGTGACCGTTAACGACGTTGCCCGCCGCATGCGCGCGAGCTACCCGACTGCCCAGCTTCTCGTGAAAAAGCTCATCCGTTCCGGCATCCTCACTCCGGACAGACACCGCCGCCGCAATCGCGTCTACACCGCTGCGGAAGTCCTCAGCCTGCTGCAGCAGAATTTCTGACCCCGCCCCGCCGGGGATCGTTCGATTGAACTAACGGACAGATGAAACTGCTGTTCTCGCGATCTGACCTTGCATCGCGCGCAAATGCGCTTCGGCGTGGGCGCGGACGTTGCTGAAGCCGGCGGGATTGGTCATGCGCGCGGCCTGACCCGCTTCGGAATTTGCCCAGCGCTTGCACTCCTCAAATTCCACAGCGTGATCGTCGAGGAGCTGGTCTACCGGGACAGAGGGAAGCACGAGAGCTTGTGACTGGCTTGCCCCGAACGAAGATGAGGGGTGACTCGTGACGGATGACTCGTGCGACGACCTTGTTGACTCTTGCTCTGTAGGGGCGGAGCTTGCCTCGCCCGTTGAAGCATTGCCACCGTTTGCAGCGGGAGACCCAAGGGTCTCCCCTACAGCTTCAGAATCCGAACGCGTGTCGCGTAGGGACGCAGCATGCTGCGCCCCTACAACGGAGGACATTGGAACCTGCAGGACGATTGGTGCGCTCGCAAGCAGTTGCTGGATCTCGCGCAACTGTTTGTTACGCGAATCCTCGCCGGGCACCACCAACTCCGTCAACCCAAGCACGTTCTTGATGTAGCCGATATTCGCCGGCTCGGTCAGCGCGCGCTGAATCATCGGGTCGTTGATGCTGAACAATTGCTGCAGCACGCCGCGCTGTTGC
>JBGPGF010000218.1:0-4580 GCA_041483755.1 Terriglobia bacterium
AGCGGCGGGCGGCGCGGTGCAGAAGTTCCGCGAAAAGCTGGCTGACGAGCAGGAATTGATCGGCGCGCTGGCGAATATGGTGATGGAAGTGTACGCGATGGAGTCGTCGCTGCTGCGCGCGCAAAAGGCCGCCGCTACGCGAGGCGAGGCCGCGTCACAGAACATGATTGATGCCGCGCGCATCTTCATCGCCGATGCCGCCGCACGCGTGGAAAACGAAGCGCGCCGCGCGCTTGCCGCGGTTCACGAAGGCGACATGCTCACCACGCAGATGGCTGTGCTCAAGCGCTTCGCGAAGCGCGCCGCGGTGGACACCATCGGGCTGCGCCGCCGCGTCGCCGCCGCCGTGCAGGCGCAGGACAAGTACCCGTTCGAGGGGCGATAAGGCGGATTTGCCACGGAGACACAGAGTCCAAGAGTCGCAGAGCGCAGGACGGGAGTGGTGGCAATGCCTGTACTCCGCGCGAACCTGCCCGGCAAAAAGAGTTCCGCAAAAGGCGGACGGCGCTTGCGAGAGTTCGCGGTCGCGGCTAGAATTGATGGCCTCACCTCTTGCGGAAGTGGCGGAACTGGCAGACGCACCATCTTGAGGGGGTGGCGCCGTAAGGCGTGGGGGTTCGAATCCCCCCTTCCGCACCAATCTTCCCTGGCAGAAGCGGTTTTCGCGGCGATAATCGCCAGTGTCTTTTCGTCCGGGTGGGTTCGGCCGTGAAACGCGCTTGAATTTTTGCGCGAGGTGTATATAGTACGCCTCCGTAGTCATTTGTGGGACCTGGGGCCTGATACGCGCAGTCTCGGTCTGCGCCGTACAGCTTGATTAGTCGGGAGCGAGGCGATGCTGAGACGAAGGGCGTGTGCAGGCTCGACTGCGGTCGCGCTGATTCTTTCCCTGCTGCTGGTACTTCTGGTTGCCATCACGGTTTACCTGTTTGTGGCCAAGGCCTACTGGTTCCCGGTGAGCATCACGGAATTTGGCGACAAGGTGGACATCCAGTTCCACCGCACGCTCATCATCGCGGGAATTGTTTTCGTCCTGTCGCAACTGGGGCTGGCGTACGCCATTTTCAGGTTCCGCGACCGGGGCCAAAAGGCGAAGTACGTGGAGGGCAACAACACGATGGAAGCGGTGTGGACGATTGCCACGCTGGTGATGTTCGTGGGGCTCGGCATACTTGCGCGCAGCGCCTGGGCCGATGTGCATTTCCGCGACCCTGCTCCCGGGGCCATGAAAATTGAAGTCATCGGGCAGCAGTTTCAATGGAGTTTCCGCTTTCCAGGAGCCGACGGAGTATTTGGGCGATACAAGACGGTGGAGAAGGCGCTGGCCGAGCGCGCGCACGGCGATCAAAGCGCCAGTCCGTGGCAGCTCGATGCCACAGACGCCGCGGGCAAGGACGATATTGTCCTGGGGGCGGGCTCCGAGCTGGTGATACCGGTGAACCGCGAAGTGGAGCTGTGGATTCGCTCCCAGGACGTCACGCACAGCTTCTTTGTGCGTGAGCTGCGGCTCAAGCAGGACGCTGTGCCGGGCCTTCTCATCAAGGTGCACTTCACGGCTACACAGACCGGCACGTACGAGATGCCCTGCGCCGAGCTCTGCGGGCTGGGCCACTACCGCATGCACACGAACCTGAAGATTTTGCCGCAAGATCAATTCGATAAATGGATGGCGGAAGAAGTTGCGGCCAACGCGCAGTAGGGAGGCAGAATTCGAATGGTGACCCACGACAGCGGGGCTGGCCACGCGCATCAGGCGCCCACGGGCTTCCTCTGGAAATACATTTTCAGCAAAGACCATAAGGTCATCGGCATCCAGTACATTTTGCTGGCGCTGTTCAGCGTGTTTCTGGGGATGGCGCTTTCCATCCTCATGCGCATCCACTTGGCCTGGCCGGCGCTGAAACTGCCGTTTTTCGAGAATGGCGCCATCTCCCCGGAGCAGTATCTCGCCTTGCTGACCATGCACGGTTCGATCATGGTGTTCATGGTGTTGACCACGGCGCCGCAGTCCGGCTTCGGGAATTATTTTCTGCCGATCCAGATTGGCGCGGCGGACATGGCCTTTCCCACGCTGAACATGCTGTCGTTCTGGACGACGTTTGTCTCTCTCTGCGTGGTCACCGCGGCGTTCTTCGTGCCGGAGGGCGCGCCCATCGGCGGCTGGACGGCTTATCCGCCGCTGAGCGGAATCGGCAAGGTAGCCGGTCCGGGGCAGGGTCCGGGCATGACGCTTTGGATCGTGGGCGTGGCGATTTTCTGCGGGGCGTCGCTCATGGGCGCGCTCAACTTCATCACCACGGTGATTGATTTGCGCGCCAAGGGGATGTCGTTGCTGCGCATGCCGCTCACGGTCTGGGCTTGGTTCATCACGGCCATCCTCGGATTGCTTGCTTTCGGCGTTCTCCTGGCGGCGTGCATCCTGCTGCTCCTCGACCGCAGCCTGGGCACGAGCTTCTTTGTTCCCGTCGGACTCGTCGTCAGCGACACGATCATCAATCACAAAGGCGGTTCGCCGCTCCTGTGGCAACATCTTTTCTGGTTTTTCGGCCACCCCGAGGTGTACATCGCCATACTGCCGGGCATGGGAGTTGCGTCGCACCTGCTCTCGACGTTCGCGCGCAAGCCCGTTTTCGGCTACCGCGCGATGGTGTATGCCCTATGCGGCATCGGCTTCCTGGGCTTTTGCGTTTGGGGCCACCATATGTTCGTCAGCGGAATGAGCCCGTATTCGGCGTTCGCGTTTTCGCTGCTCACCATGTCCATCGGCGTGCCCTCCGCCATCAAAACGTTCAATTGGATTGGCACGCTGTGGGACAGCAAGATTCAATTCACGACGGCGATGCTTTTCGCGCTGGGGTTCGTTTCGCTCTTCGTGACCGGCGGTCTTTCGGGCCTGTTTCTGGCCCAGCCGACGATTGACCTGTACTTTCACGACGGGTACTTCGTCGTCGCGCATTTCCACCTGATCATGGGCGTGGCGGCGATCTTCGGCATGTTCGGCGCGCTGTTTTTCTGGTTCCCGAAAATGTTTGGGAAGTTTTTGAACGAAGGACTAGGCAAGATTCACTTCTGGTTCACGTTTATCGGCGTATATGCGATTTTCATGCCCATGCACTGGCTCGGGCTTTTGGGAATCAACCGGCGTTACTCCGCCTTCGAGGCATATAGCCCCTCCGTCCGGGCGCAGATTGCGCCCATCCAGACGTTTATCACCGTTGCAGCGGTCATCACCATCGCCGCGCAGTTGCTCTTCCTTTACAATTTCGTCTGGAGCCTTTGGAAGGGGAAGAAGTGCGCTGGAGACAATCCGTGGAACGCGACGACGCTGGAGTGGAGCATCCCCACGCCGCCGCCGTTTGACAATTTCGCGGGCGACGAACCGGTGGTCTATCGCGGCGCATATGAGTTCTCCGTTCCGGATGCCCCTGAGGACTATGCTCCCCAGCATGTGGCGCCGGCTGAGTTGGGCAAGTACTACCTGGACCTCGCGGCGGATAGACTGAAGGGTTTTACGTCCAAGGTGGCGGAAAGCCGCGCCAAGCTGAGCGAAAAAAACTAGAGAACGGCAGTTGAACTGAGTTCCTCACCTCAGGCGGCGGCACGCCACGAACGAAGGTAAGAAGAGCAATGCCAGGCGCTACAGCAGCAGGGGACATCGAAATCCTCGCCGTTGATGACGGCAGGGGCGGCGGAGATGTTCCGCGCGCCGGCGGCGATGACGACGGCGCAAGCGGCGGCCGCGGCGCAAGTCGCATTCTGTCGCGGCGTTACTTCACCGGCATGGGACTCGGGATCGTCGCGATTCTCATGTTTTTTATGGCGCTGGTCAGCGCTTACATCGTTCGCAAAGGCACGGGCATGGACTGGATGCCCGTGGCGCTGCCTCCGGTGCTCTTCATCAATACGGCCATCCTTCTTGCCAGCAGCCTCACGCTGGAGCTGGCTCGCCGGCGGCTGGGCCTCGGCGATCGCTCCGGCTTTCAAACCTACTGGCAGGTGACGACCGGCCTCGGCCTGCTATTTCTTGCGGGACAACTCATCGCCTGGAGGCAGCTCGTCGCCGCCGGCGCGTACTTCAGCAGCAATCCAGCGAGCAGCTTCTTCTATACGTTTACGGCGACGCACGGTGTGCATTTGCTCGGCGGCATCGTTGCGCTGGTTGTTGTCGCGGCGCGTTCGTTCGATCGCGCAAAGGTCACGCGCGCGACCGCCGCGGAACTCACTTCGGTTTACTGGCATTTTATGGACGGGCTTTGGGTGTTTCTGCTCGCACTTCTCTATCTGGGACGGTGAAACGTGGCGCACGGCGAACACGAAGTGGCATTGAATTCGGCCTGGTCGGGCGGAACGCGGCCCTTTGCCATGGGCTCGAAAAAGCTCGGCATGTGGCTTTTCATCATCTCGGATTCGCTCACGTTTTCCGCTCTCTTGTTCAGCTACAGCTATTTGCGGCTGGCCAATAAGGATTGGCCCAAGCCGCTTCCGTTTTCGCCGTCCATCAATTTTTCGACCGGCATGACCATCGTTCTTCTGGCCAGCAGCTGGCCCATGGTCATGGCCGTGGCGGCCGCCGCGCGCGG
>JBGPGF010000219.1:0-4540 GCA_041483755.1 Terriglobia bacterium
CGCGTGGCGCCGACTTGCGCGCATTTTCAGACCTGCGGCGGCTGCCACTACCAACACATCCCGGCCGAAGAACAACTGCGGCTGAAGACGGCCATTCTTCGCGAGACTCTGTCGCGATTGGGCGGAATCGACTGGAAGGGGCCGGTTGCGGCGCACGTCTCGCCCCCTTTCGGCTATCGCAACCGGGCGCAGTGGGCGGTACGGAACGGGCCGCCGCGCGGCATGGGATATTTTTTGCCCAGCAGCTCGGAGATCTGCGAAGTTCGCGAATGTCCGGTGTTGTCGCCGAGGCTTGCGGAAGTCCTGGCGCAACTGCAGGAGCTGCTGCGAGGGGATGCGCTGCCGGGAGTGGTGAAAGAGATTGAGGCGTTTACGGATTCGGCGGACGAGAAGGTGGCGCTCAACGTTGCGTTTGAAAAGTTTGCGAAGCCCGCGGAGGACCTCGCCGCCGTGGTGCGCGCTGCCGTGCCGGCCGCGGAAAGTTTGCTTCTGCTGGACGAAACGACCGAGAAGTTCGAACTCTTCGGGCCCGGCTTTTTGCTGCACGAAGTGGAAGGATTTCGCTATCGCGTAAGTCATTTGTCGTTTTTTCAGGTGAATCGCTTCCTGACGGCGGAACTACTCCGCGCGATGACCGGCGGGGCTTCCGGCGCGCTGGCGCTGGATTTGTATGCCGGGGTGGGCTTTTTCTCGCTGCCGCTGGCAAAGACTTTCGAAAACGTAGTCGCCGTGGACGCCAATCTTGCGGCCATGCGCGACCTGGCCGCGAATGCGGAGCTCGCGGGCCTAAAAATCACTTCGCACACGGACCACGCCGATGAGTTTTTGGGTCGCACGCGGCTCAAGCCGGACTTTGTGGTGCTGGACCCTCCGCGCGCGGGCCTGGGCCCGGAAGCAGCCTCCAAACTCGCGGAGCTTGGGGCGCCGGAAATCGCGTATTTATCGTGTGACCCGGCGACGCTGGCGCGCGACCTGGCGATATTGCTGAGAACACCCAGGGCCAAGTCTTCTGTTTCCAGCACTGCCGCGCGCTATGAAATTGCCGAAGTGCATATGTTCGATCTCTTTCCACAGACGTTTCATCTCGAGACCCTGGTACGGCTGCGGCGCGTCCCGTGAAACTCCCGGCCGTTGCAATGGCAGCTGCCTTCGCGGGCGGAATCGCGCTCGGCCATCAACGGTTCGTTGTGCTCTTCTTTTCCTCGGCCGTCGTCTTCTGTGGTTTGCTCATCGCGACGCTTTTCTTGCTCCTTCTGGGAATCTTGCTCGCTCAAAGAAACTGTCTGCGCATAGCCACGGCGATCGGCCTCTGCGGATGGATGATTGCGGGCGCGCTGGCAATTCGCTTGGCGGAGCAGCCCCTGCCTGCACAACATGTGCTTTCCCTCACCGCGCACCAGATGCTTGAATTGCAGACGCCGCTGCACTGGCGGGGACGTTTGCGCGACGAGCCGCAGCGGCTCCCGTGGGGCTACGGGCTGGACATTGAATTGAGCCAGGTGTGGTTTCAGGGCCGGACGCTGCCGATCACCGGAGGGATGCGTCTGAGCTATGGCACCGATGAAGCGTCCGTGCCATTGCCTGAACTACACGCCGGGGATGCAGTGGAATTCACCGCGCGAGCGCGATTGCCGGAGATTTTCCGAGATGACGGGGCGTTTGACCGGCGCGCGTACCTGGCGCAGCAGGGGGTTCACCTTGTCGCGACGCTGCGCGCTGCGCAGTTGATCGAGCGCGCCGCTCCCGCGCCAGTTTCGGCGCGCTTCTGGCTCGCGCGTGTGCGTGCACGGCTGCGCAACGAACTCGATTCGCTGCTTTCGGACGCGCCGGACGCTGCCGGCCTCCTGCGCGCGATGCTGCTGGGCGACCGGAGCTTCGTGGACCGCGAAGAATCGTTGCCATTTCAGAAAACGGGCACGTTTCATGTACTCGTCGTTGCAGGGCTGCATGTGAGCGCGCTGGCGTTCTTCCTTTATGCGTGCGGGCGCGTGTTTCGCCTTTCGCGGGGACTCACTTCCCTGCTCACGCTTGCGCTGCTTCTTGCCTATGTTGCGGTGGTCGAGCAGCGGCCGCCCGTGCTGCGCGCCGCGCTGATGGCCGCCGTGGTGATCTTTGGGCGCATGCTGTTTCGGCGGCTGGACTTGCTGAATTCCGCTGCGGTGGCCGCTTTGCTAATTCTGGCAGCGCGGCCGCAAGAGCTTTTCGATTCCAGCTTTCAGCTCTCGTTCCTGGCGATGGCCTGCATCGGCGGGCTGGCGGCACCGTGGCTCGATCGGACGGTGGAACCATACGCCCGCGCGCTGCGCGGCTGGCGGGACGTCACGCGCGACGCGGCGCATGAACCGCGCCCCATACAGTTGCGGCTGGACCTGCGGCTGCTGGAGCGCTGGCTGGCGGCGCGCTTGCCTGCGAAGATGGCCAAGCCCGCGGGCGGCGGGGCCGTGGCGTTGGTGCGAGTTTCGTTTCGCGTGTGGGAGATGTTCGTACTTTCGCTCGTTTTGCAGCTCGGGATGCTGCCGATGATGGCGGGACAGTTTCACCGCATCACGATGGCCGGGCCGGTGGCGAATCTGGTGGCCGTGCCCCTGACCGGCGTTCTGGTGCCGCTGGGATTCCTGACGCTGGGTGCGACGCTCGTGTTTCACGGCGCCGCGAGAGTGCTGGCGTGGCCGCTCGCGTGGCTGACGCATGCAATGATGCACGCCGTCGGCTGGATCGGAGATCTACCGCACGGGAGTTATCGGATTCCCGGCCCACCATGGTGGGCGAGCTTGCTGTTTTTCGCGGCCTTCGCTCTCGTGGTTGCGGCTTTGCGGTTCGCGGGGAGAAGAATGATGCGCGGGGCGCTGGCGGTACTGCTCGGCACTGCCGCCGTGATTGCCGTGTACCCTTTCGCGCCGCGCTACACGCCCGGGGCGCTCGAATTGACCGTGCTGGATGTGGGGCAAGGCGACGCAATCTTTGTTGTGACGCCGCGCGGGAAGACGATGCTGATTGACGCCGGCGGAGCGAGGAGCAACTTCGGCTCGCGCATGGAGGAAAAACATTCAGGGCCCGACCCCGGCGAGGATGCCGTGTCTCCCTATCTGTGGTCGCGCGGATTTCGGAGGTTGGACGTGGTGGCGCTCACGCACGCTCATCAGGATCATATCGGCGGCATGACGGCGATCCTCGACAATTTCCGCGTGGGCGAAATGTGGATTGGGCGAGAGGAGTCGTCGCCGGCGCTGGCCGCGCTGGAAGGGCAGGCGCAGGCAAAGCATGTCGCCATTGTGCGTGAAACGCGCGGCGCAAAATTCGACTGGGACGACGTTCGCGGAGAAGTCTTGTGGCCTGAGGCCGCGGGCGGAGACGACGGGGCGCCGCAAAACAATGATTCACTGGTGCTCAGGCTGGTTTATGGGAGAAAAGCTTTCTTGCTTCCGGGCGACGCGGAGAAACAGGCCGAAGAGCACATTTTGGACGAGACATCGGACGATTCGTTGCGCGCCGATGTGCTGAAGGCGGGCCACCACGGGAGCAAGAATTCGACGATGCCGGAGTTTCTAAAAAAGGTGCAGCCGCGCGTGGTGATCATTTCCGCGGGAGAAAACAATCCATACGGGCACCCGAGCCCTGAACTGCTGGAGCGGCTGCAACAGGCCGGCGTGCGGATATTACGTACGGATCAGGATGGCGCGGTCCACGCGCTTACGAATGGCGAGAGTCTGGAAGTATCCTGCTACGTTTCGTGCACGGAAACAGCCAAGCTGACTCCGTCGCGAGCTGCGCCACCGGCATCAAACGCGCCGGAAGTACCAGATCAAGAGGAGCAGCCCAAGGACTAGCACAAAACCAAGCGCTGCCTGGTATTCGCGATTCTTCTTATACCGCGCCCAGGAGAAGCCCTCGACTTCTGTTCCAGAGGCTGCTGACGCTTTAGGCCAGCGCGGTAGAAACAGCGGGACACTGCGGGCATAGTCATCAAAGGCCGAGCCGAACTTGGCGCGCAGCTCGCCTTCCTCGCGGCGCATCACGATCGCATAGAAGAGCGCGAAATAGCCCGCGATCAACCCCGCCGAAATCCACGAGTGCGTGGCGAAGGCAAAGCCCAAAGCCAGCACCGCACTGCCCAGGTAAAGCGGGTTGCGAGTAAAAGCGTACGGTCCGGTGACCGTGAGGGACTCGTGCTTGCGGAGATAACCGGCGGCGTAACCGCGAACCAGCAAGCCGATTGCCCCTAATAGTGCTCCCCAAACGATCGCTCGCGGCGTGGGCCGCGCAAAGAAAAACACGATGAGAGCGAGCAGATAGCCGAGGCGAACACGCCAGCGCGTAAAAAAGCCGGGAGCCGGGCTCATGGCTGCGCTCCGAGGCGGCGCTTCACCGCGTCCACGACGGCTTCAACGGAGATTTCCAGCATCGAGGGATGCGGCTGATTGCGGCGCGTGTGGTCACGCTGCGTCTGCGGGCTACGAAGCGCGATATCGCTCGTACGGTAGGGTCCGTTGCGCGCCGGATCCGTTGGGCCAAAAAGGGCCACGGCGCGAGTGCCGAGGGC
>JBGPGF010000220.1:0-4493 GCA_041483755.1 Terriglobia bacterium
ACTAGTCCAGTTTAGCAGATGTTCCAAGTAATTGCAGTATCGCCCTGTCGCAGGGGTTTGGTTGCGGTTTTTCATCTCGCTCGAAACCCGTTCCGATGGGAGAATCTACCGCGCTTCCAGGATTAAGACGAGAGAGGCTTCACGCAGAATGCGGAGACGAACGAAAATCGGGCTGGCAGTGGCCGTCGTGGCTCTCGTCCTGAGTGGTTGGTACGTCTACCAGCGGACGCACACGCAGCGGGCAAGCGGCGTCGCCGAGATGATCGCCCTGCTCCCCGGCCGCGCGGAAACGGTTGCTTACGTGGACGCCGCGGCATGGAGGGGGTCGCCGTTTTTCGCGCGGCTTGTGGCACTCGCACCGAAACAGCCCGCCGACGCGGACTATGCGGGATTCGTGCGCGCCACGGGCTTCGATTACGAGCGCGACCTCGATCGCATCGCCCTGGCCATTTTGCGCTCTGGCGGGCAGCGGCAATTCTTCGCCGTGGTGGATGGCCGTTTCGACCGCAAGAAGCTCACGGAATACGCAATGCGGGCGGGAATCCACGCGACAAGCGGCGGGCACGAAATTTTCACCGTGCCTGTGAGTGGAAGCGAACGGCGGCTGACTTTCTCGTTTCTGAACGAAGAGCGGCTGGTGGTCACCGACGACGCCGGCTTGGCCTCCCTCCTGCAACCCCAGCCGGACGCGGGAACGGAAGAATTGCGCGTGCGCGGCCTGCGCCTGGCGGGCTCGCCGCTCTTCGCCATCTTTCGGCCGGAGGCGATGGCCAGCGCGGCTCACACCGCGCCGGCCCCCGGCGGCGTGCGGCTCGATCAACTTCAGGCGATGGCGGCCAGCCTGCGCTGGGCGACGCTGGCGGTGCGCCCGCAAGGCGATCGCCTGCAAATCATTGCCGAAGGCGAATGCGCTTCCGACGACGCGGCCCGGCAGCTTGCTTCGACGCTGAACGGCTTGCTGCTGCTGGCCCGCATTGCGCTCGACGACCCCAAATCGCAGCGGCAAATGGATCCCGCCACGCACGAAGCCCTGCTCGATACGTTGACCCGAGCGGATGTTTCTCGAATGGACCGCGGCGAAACGAAGTCGGTTCGGCTGGTCGTCGAGCTAAGCTCGCGCCTGTTGGACGCCGCGCAGCAGAGCAGCGCGCCAAATCCTACCGTTCGAACGTACTGACTCTTCAGTGTGGTTGGTGATCTTCGACGCTCTGAGCAGGAGCAGGCGGCGCGTCCGAACAACTGCCCGAATCACCGTCAAGATGGAATCCGAGCGGCAACGAAAGCTCGCTCATACCGGAGAGTATTTCCTCGCTCGTAGCGCCGTCGGCAAGCTGCGGCGCTCCGCGCGCATCAATCATGACGGGCACAAGGCGAAGCGAAAGCGGCTTCCCGCTGGAATACTCGAATTCGAACAGCGCCGTCCGCCGCGTGGGCAGGCTGGACGTGGGAAACGCGAAATTGCCCGCCGAATACACGACCGGAACACGCTCCAGGCAGCCGACGCCCTGCAACACGTGAGGATGCGCGCCCAGAACCACGTCCGCGCCGGCGCGCTGCGCCTCCTGCGCCAAAAAGATCTGCCGCGCAGACGCCTCCCGATCAAACTGCACGCCCCAGTGAAACACCATCACGAGAAGATCCACGCTCGGGCGCGCGCGGCGCACCGCAGCCACGACGCGTTCCGCTTCCTTGGCCGTGGCGATTCCCGGCTTGTCCGCCAGCGCCCAGGAGTATTTCGGCACCACGTCGCTGAACGAAATGATCCCGATCCTCTGCCCTTTGATTTTGACGATGCGCGGCGCCTCGGCTGCCTTCAGGTTTTCCCCGGCCCCCGCGTACAGAACTCCGGCCTTGCGCAATCCCCGCATCGTGTCGCGCAAGCCCCGTTCCACGTAATCCATGGTGTGATTGTTGGCCAGCCCCACGACGCGTATGCCGCCGTCAAACAGCGCTTGCGCGGCCTCCGGCGAAGTCGTGCGCAGAACCACATCCTTCCCGGTGTCCAAATCAGCTCTGCTCTTATACGGAGTCATCTCCGGCGAATCGGTGAGCGGGCCCTCCAGATTGGCGATCACCAGATCAGCTTCCATCAAGCGCTTGCGCACGCCGCCAAAGAGCGATTGCGGCGCGGCGGGCGGCTGCCGCCAAGCCGTCTCCATCACGATGTCGCCAACCCAAATGATGCGGATGGGAGTCGGCTTCTCGGGCACAGGCGTCTTCTGTTTCTCAAGCACAGCCGACCGCGGCTTTGCAGCGCGCTGGTCCTGCCCCGCGGCGACAAACGGCAGGCCGAACAGCCCGAGCGCGAGAAACAACGCTGCGTCGCGCCAGCAAGACGCGCGCAAAAAAACTCCTTCATCGAAATGTCTTGAGAAATACACGTCCAGGGGAAGTGTAAACCTAATCGCCGGTGGAAGAGCTGCGCAGATACCGCCAAGGATTGACGGGCGCGTTGTTCAAGCGCACTTCGTAATGAACGTGCGGCCCGGTCGAGCGTCCGCTGGTGCCCGTGTAGCCCACCACCTGCCCGCGCTTCACGCGCGAGCCCGCCACGGTGGCAAACGCGGAGAGGTGCCCGTACCAAGTCGTGATTCCGAAGCCGTGGTCCACCATCACCAGCCGGCCGTAGCCGACATGGTCTTCCGCAACAACCACCACGCCGTCAGCGGTGGCATGCACCGGCTCGCCGTAATCGGAGGCGATGTCCACGCCCGTGTGGAACGCGCCTTCCCCGCTAAACGGATCGAGCCGCTCGCCAAATCCGTCCGTGATATGCCCCAGCACCGGCCACATCGAGGGCGTGTACGTGGAATCCGCGAAGCTCATCACCGGCATCAGGCGCAGCCCGCCGCTGGAAATGGCGATGGCCGCGGCATTCTTCTTCAGGAAATTGAATTGCTCGACCGAGCGGTCAAACACGTCCGCCGGCGTCGGACTGTCGGCGAGATTGAACGCCCCGGGATGGTAGCGAAGGATGCCGTAGGTCATGGCCACGTCGGTTGCCAGCGATTGCAGCGAATCCAGGCGCTGATTCGTGTCGTTCACCGTGCTTTGCAGTTGCTGGTACTGCTTCTTCAGCGTGGTCTGCTCGTGGACGAGCGCGTTGTAGTTGGTCACCTTCCAGAGCATCCGCGTGTAAGAGCCAAGCGCGGCGAGGAGCGTCACGCTGCCGATCAGCGCCAGCACGGCCACGGCATGGAGCGCATAGGCCGGTACGCAAAGCTTCTTCAGCTTTCCGGGCGACGACGCAATGAAAAAAGTATAAGTTTTGCCCTTCATAAGACAGACCCTCAAGGCCCCGCGGACCCTGCAAATCAAATACAACATGTTGGTTTGGCCGTGAGCCGCCGACCATCGAGGCAACTCAGGCCCCTGCCTTTGGGACAACCGTCTGAACCGAAAGCCCTGGTTCGCGACACGGGTAATACTAGTTTTTGTAGGGGATGGCGTCAACCCTCTATTTGAGTGTATTTGGGACAGGCTGTCGCTATCAGTCCCCTGTCCCAATGGACAGGTCTTGCTCCTTCTCAGCCTCTCGTGGCACAGCCAATCGTGGCTGTGTTCTTCCTGCCTCTGCCTTCGTGGCACAGCCAATCGTGGCTGTGCGCTCTTGTAGCGCTGGCGTCCCCGCTGGCATCTGACGACGCGATCAGGCGTCGTCATCTGACCACCCGACAAGGGTGGTCATCCTGCCTGCCCTGCTTGCCCTGAATGCCTTTCATGAAGGGAGTGTCGTGGCGAAGGGGCTGTGCGCCTTTTCTCGCCACCCACGCCGTCATCCCGAGGAGCGGAGCAACGAGGGATCCGCTTTCCCTGCCCGCCGCCCTTCGCCTTTGTGTAGGGCCCCGGGCCTTGGCTTGTCCTGAGCCCAACGAAGGGCCCCGGCTTGTCCTTAGCAACGCGAAGGGCCTCTTGCCTTCGCCCCTGTAGCGCAGGGCGACCGGGCTTGAGTCCTGCGGCCTTTCGCGCCACCCCCCGCGCCAATTCCCGCAGTTTATTGTCTTGACAGTTGATTGAGGCTCAGCGTATTCTCCCGCCCACTTCCGAATGTCCCCCAACAAGATGTGAATTGTGAGGCTCGTGATGTCATATAGCCAAAGGCCCCGTCGTCATCTACCCTCGGTCCTACTGGGGTCCCTGCTCCTTTTGCTTACTTCTCGCGACGCTCTAGCGCAAGGAGTGCCGTATAAGCTCGGAGACGTTTTTGTGTCCGTAAGCAACGGCAAAGTCCAGCATTGGAACCCTCAAGGGACGGTTTTGCTCGACACACTCGACACGCTTAAGGGCAATACCTCGACAACTGGCATGGCTTTTGATTCGATCGGCAACCTCTACGTTACGACGTTTGCCGCAGGAGACGTCACAAAGTTCGACAACAAAGGGGTGAGGATTGGAACATTTGGAAGCGGCTACACCGGCTCCCCCGAGTCGATTGTGTTCGACCGGGATGGAAAAGCCTAAGTTTGAGCAGTTGATTAGCAGGAACTCAAGAA
>JBGPGF010000221.1:0-4460 GCA_041483755.1 Terriglobia bacterium
GAAGCGCGAGCATGGCTGGCCTCCTCAAAACGGATACGTAAACGCGTAAACCCGGCTGTCGCTGCTCCCCGCCATGATGCGAGAGAGCACGACGTCCAGCGTGGGATCGCCGATGGTGGAGCCGGTATCGAGAACGCGGTTGCCATCTACGGCGCCGGTCGCCACGTCAAGCTGGTACAAGTGGCCGAGGGTGCAGCCCACGTAGATTTTGTTGAACCCCGGGTAACCCAGCGGCGCGGAGGGCGCGCAGCCGCCCGGCAGAGCCGTGCTCCAGGTGCCCGGGCCAGCCGTGGTAAATGTGGCCGCTCCAGCGGTGTAGATCACCGCCTTGACCGTCGTCGCTCCAGAAAAGATTACCGTGTAGGGCGAAGTGAAGTTCATGACCACGGGAGAACCGACGACGCGCGTATCTCCGGCGGCGAAAGAAGCGCGCGTGGCGGCAGTCGCCGGATTGATGGCATAGAGAGTTCCGGCGTCGTTGCCGACAAACAGCGTATCGTCGGCTACGGTCACAAACGGCGAGTTGCTGATGTTGCCGAGATTGGCGGTGGCCAGGCGCGTGCCATCGTTGGCGTTGATCTTCCAGAGGCTGGGCTGAGCCACGCCTCCCGCACTGAGGCTGGTGACCCAGACGGTGCTGTTCACGTAGTCCACGAATGGGGTTGCGGCAACGATGTCCATGGCGGGGTTTCCGCCGGAATTGCCGATGAGCTGCCAGGCCGTTGCGCCGGTGTTGCCATCAATGCCGGAGACGCGATTGGTGGTGGTGCTGGCAGCATTGCGGGTTCCCACGACAACCAAGTCGGTCGCCCGCGTGTAGCTGACTCCGCTGGATGCTTTGACCAAAACGCCCGGGCCGGACGTGTATCCATTGGTGGTGAGGCCGGTGGGATTCGTCATCCAGAGGAGGTCGCCATTGGCAGCGTCAACGGCGTACACAAAGCCGTCCGCACCCGCCGTGTAGGCCACATTGTGAGCGATGGAGGAAAAGTCGCCTTCCAGGACCGGCGGACGTCCGGCAATTGCCCCGCCCATGGTAACCGGAGTGAACACAGGGGTGCCGTCGCTGGGATTGACGCCATGGACGATGCTCGAATTTGTGGAAACAACCACCACGTTACCGGGGATGATCCCCGGGGCCGCCAGGGAGCCCCCCGAACCTGTCGCCGCGAGCCAGACGGCCGCCTGGCGGTTGGCCACGGTGGCGCTGGGAGTTGCCGTGATCAGGGGGATAAAAATCGAAAAATTGCCGCTGTTGTGGGAGTAGTTGTTGGCGGCATCCTTTGCGAAAACCTTGTAGTAGTAGATGGTGTCATTGACGGGGGGACAATTCGGGTTGTCGCCCGCGGCGCTGTCGTTGAATGTGGTGGGAGATGTGTTGCTGCTCCATACGACGCGAGCAGTGCCAGAGAGGACGGGGCAACCCGTGGCGGTATACACAGTTCCGTCAGTGGGTGCGACAGTTGCCGGGATTGGAGTGCCTGGTTGGCGGATGATCAGTACGCCGTTCCTGGGAGAGAGGACGGTTGCTCCCGTGACAGCGGGTTCGGGAGGATAGGTCCAGTTCAGAATGTTCTGTGCGTTCCCGGCAGTCGCGGAGAGACCCTTAACGTTTGGCACGTACTCGATGGTCAAGGAAGGGTGATTGGCCTCCGTGGCATTCTCTTTGGAACTGAAAATTGCCGTTCGAGCCGTGGCGGAATTCTCGGTGGCATCCATGATTGTGGTTCCGTAGTTGGCCACGGGGGTAGTCGAGCCAAACCACTGCTGCACATCCGCGGTGATGACCCAGTTCAGGAATACGTTGTTTGTGGTGCCCGTGGCCGTTGTCGTGGTCGCGGCAGCAAAATCACCGCCGGCTAATGTCCAAGCAGTCCCGGCCACCCGATTCGCCCAAGTTGCGCCGGTCTCGGTCCACAGACTGGTCATTCGGCTCGCATTATACGTTCTGCTCACGCCGGGTGCGGTGGACATGAAAAGCGAGAGCGTGGCAAGCTTGATTCCGGAGCTGGGGAAGGCTGAGAGGTCAAATTCCACCAGAGAACGCTGGTTCTGGTTGACGCCACCCGTGCGGAAGGACCTGACTTGCAGCGTCGTGTCGCTCCCGTGGTTGGCGGTCGTTGAGCCGGGGGTTTGGTCCAGCCAGGCGTCCGCGGCGCGGTTCTGCGGGTCCACGGGGGCGGAAGCCTTTTTTTGCACGACTTTCCGCTCTCTTGCCATGGCCGGAACACCGGTCAGCAGGAGAAGACTTAACAGAAGGCCCGCCGCGCGGTCCTTCGCGTTCCATCGTCCTGAGATGCGCATAAGCAATGCCTCCCTGCCTGCCGGTGCGGTATTTCACGCGTCCGGGAGTACGCTCCCGTGGGGGACTGATGGCCTTGCGGCCTTGCATTCCCGGCCGGAATCCATCCGCATTCCAGAAAAGCCCCGATGCATCCGGGAGTCTTCCAGGCAGCGGCCTTCCAGCACCGAGTCTTGGGGACACGAGAGGGAAACAGTTCCATTTTGGGGCACTCCGCAATAGGGTCAAGAACCTCGTGGTACAGGGTTCCAGGGCCGAACTAGGCCGGGAATCCACGGGTACTAGATGGTTACGGATGGCGCTAGGACGGCCCCGGGCAAGTGTATGTTGCGTATCCGGAAGCAACTCATTGGAGCAGCGCTTTGCAACCGCGCGCGCTCAATGCAATAGTGGGAGCTTCGTGCAATGCGCTTTGGGGGCCGAGGGCGAACGAAGGGGAGACTTTCTTGCGAATTGCGGTGATTGGCTGTGGGTATGTGGGCCTTGTGACCGGCGCATGTTTGGCCGAGGCGGGGCACGAAGTCGTCTGCACGGACATTGACGCGGAGCGCATCGCGCAGTTGAATGCGGGTGGCGTCCCCATCTACGAGCAGCACTTGGAAAAGGTGCTTGCCGCGGGGCGCAAAGCCAAGCGCTTGTCGTTTACGGCGGACGCGGGCGAGGCCATCCGCGGCGGCGAGGCCATCTTCATTTGCGTGGGAACTCCTCCGAAGGAATCCGGCGAAGCGGATCTTTCCGCGATTGACAACGTGGCCAAGCAGATTGCCCGCGAAGCGCGCACGCCGAAGCTGGTGGTGGAAAAAAGCACCGTTCCGGCGCGCACGGGTATCGAGCTGCAAAGGGCGCTGATCGCGTACACGCGCGATTCGAAACTTCAGTTTCGCGTGGCGTCCAACCCGGAATTCCTGCGCGAAGGGACGGCGGTGGAAGATTTCTTCCATCCCGACCGCATCGTCGTCGGCGTCGAAGATGAAACATCCGCCGCGCAGTTGCGCGAAATCTATCGCCCCATCATCGAACGGAAGTTTGCCTGCCCGGTGCATGAAGGTAAGTGCCCGCCGTCCGGCGACGCGACGTTCCTCGTGACAACTATTAACAGCGCCGAATTGATCAAGCACGCCTCGAATTCGTTTTTGGCGCTGAAGATTAGTTATGCAAACGTGGTCGCGGACCTTTGCGAGCGTTTGGGCGGCGACGTGGAAGAAGTCACGCGCGCGATGGGTTTGGATCCGCGCATCAGCGGACATTTCCTGAAGGCGGGACTGGGCTTCGGCGGCTTTTGCTTTCCCAAAGACATTCAGGCGTTCATTCATCTGGCGGATACCGTGGGAGTGGATTTCAGCATCCTGAAAGCCGCGGAGCAGGTCAACAAACAGCGCATTGAGCGTTTTTTGGAAAAGGTTCACAAGGCGCTCTGGGTCGTGAAAGGAAAGCGGCTCGGCGTGCTGGGCCTGGCCTTCAAGGCGAATACGGATGACATACGCTTCGCGCCCGCGCTCGACGTCGTCAGCCGCCTTCTCGCCGAAGGCGCGGAAGTACATGCGAGCGATCCGGAGGCCGTGTCGCGCACGAAGAAGCTCTTTCCGCAGGTCCACTACCACGACGATCCCTACGAGACGCTGAAGGACGCGGACGCCGCGCTGGTGTGCACGGAGTGGGACGTTTTCCGCAAACTCGATTGGGAGCGCGCGGGAAAAGTGATGGCGCGCAAGCTGGTGATTGACGGGCGGAATCTGTACTCCTCGAAGCGCATGAAGGAGCTGGGGTTCGAGTACCACAGCTTTGGGCGGCCGGAATGAGGGTAGTCGTCAGTAGTCAGTTTTCAGTTTTCAGTCGTCAGATCACGGATTCTCTTGCCCTTCAACCAGAGCGATCTCCTGCTCCGTCAGTCCATAGAGTTGATAGACGAGCTGATCAATCTGCCGGTCGGTGGCTTCGATCTGGCGCTGTAAAATGCCCTTCTGCGCGGCAGATTTCGCAGTGGAAAGCTGCTTGTTTAATTGGAGCATCGAATCAACCAGCGCAACGATATTGTCGTGCTGCGGTTTCTCCGCCCGATTTGATAAGTTGATAGTGTGAATAGGAAGATGACGGATGAAGCGGGATTCGTAGCTGTAGTATCCGCCCCGCATCTGCGCGGCGGATTGGCGAATATACC
>JBGPGF010000222.1:0-4328 GCA_041483755.1 Terriglobia bacterium
CCGCATTCGGGGCATTCCTTGGGCATGTGGAACGCGCGGCGCGGTTTGCCTTCCTTCACCACTTTCACCACGTGGGGAATCACTTCACCGGCGCGCTCGATCAAAACCGTATCGCCGATGTGCAGGCCGAGGCGCTCGATCTCGTCCATGTTGTGGAGCGTGGAACGGCTGACAGTGACGCCTCCGACCTGCACCGGCTCGAGCACGGCGACGGGCGTGAGCGCCCCCGTCCGGCCGACCTGCACGAGGATGTCGTTGACGACCGTGGTCTCCTGCCGCGCGGGATATTTGTAGGCCATGGCCCAGCGCGGGGCCTTCGCGGTAAAGCCCAATTCGTCCTGAATCGGCCTGGAATTGACCTTTACGACGACGCCATCAATTTCGTACGGCAGCTTTTCGCGCTTGGTGTCCCATGTGTCGCAGTAGTTGGTGACGGCGTCGATCCCGCTACAGAGCTGCCAGTCATTCGAGGCGCGGAAGCGCAATTGCTTCAGCGCTTGCAGGGACGCGGAATGCTTGTCGAAGGGCGCCTTGCCGTCCACGAAGAGGAAGTAGGCGAAAAACTCGAGGCGGCGCTCCGCGGTGATCGCGGGATCGAGAATGCGAACCGCCCCGGCGGCGGCGTTCCGCGGATTGACGAAAATCTTTTCGCCTTTCTGCTCTTGCGCGCGATTGAGCGCTTCAAAGGCTTTGCGCGTCATCAGGATCTCGCCGCGAACCTCGAAATTCGGAGGGAAGCCCGCCTTTTTCAGCACGGCGGCATCCACGCGCAGAGGAATGGAACGAATCGTGCGGACATTGAGCGTGACGTCTTCGCCGGTTGTGCCGTCGCCGCGCGTAACGCCTCGGGCAAGCACGCCGCCTTCGTATTGCAGCGAGATGCTGAGGCCGTCGAATTTGTGCTCGGCAATGTACTCGATTTTTTCGCGCCCGCTCAGCTCACGCACGCGGCGGTCGAAGTCGCGCAGCTCGTCGTAGGAGAATGCATTCTCCAGGCTGAGCATGGCGCGGGCGTGGCGCACGGTAGTAAAACCCTCGCGGGGCGTGCCGCCGACGCGTTGCGTGGGCGAATCGGCGGTGCGCAAATTCGGATGGGCCGCCTCAAGCTGCTCGAGCCGGCGCATTAGCCGGTCGTACTCGGCGTCGGAAACTTCCGGATCGTCGAGGACGTAGTAGCGATACTCGTGGTAGCGAAGCTTTTCGCGGAGCTGCTCGATTTCACGCTTCGCTGCGGCGGCTTTGGCCATGAAACCCTCGGACCAGCATGATGCAACAATCCGAGCGGTATTATATAGAATGAAGGCTTCCCAGGTGGCATCGGGGAAAGATATGACGGCCGGGCTCCAAAACGCGCTCCTGATCCACAACCCCAACGCCGGAAACGGCGGGCACGGGCGTCGGCATCAGCTTGACGACGCGCGGCGCATCCTGGCCGCCGCGGGCATGCAGACCGAACTGGCGGAAACGCGCGGGCCAGGGGACGCCACGGAAATCGCCCGCCGCGCGGATGCCGAGGGTCGGCAGCTTGTGATTGCCTGCGGCGGCGACGGCACGCTGAACGAAATCGTGAACGGCCTCGCGGCAAACCAAAACGGTCACCGCGTGCCGTTGGCGCTGCTGCCGGGCGGAACAGCAAATATCCTGGCGAAGGAACTTGGCCTGCCGTGGAATATTCCCCGCGCGGCGGAACGATTGGTGCACGGGACGCTGAAGGACATCGCCCTGGGACTAGCCACGCCGCTGAATCAGCCGGAGAAGAAACGCTACTTCATCAGCGTGGCGGGCGCGGGGCCGGACGGCGTGATGGTTTACTCGCTGGACCTGGAATTGAAGGCCAAGATCGGCATTCTAGCGTACTGGTGGGAAGGCGCGCGGCAGGTGTTCCTTTACAAGTTTCCGAAGTTTCGCGTCGTGGCGGCGGAGCAGAAGCTGGAGGCTTCGCTGATCATCGTCGGCAGGACCAAGCACTACGGCGGACCGTTCCAGATCACGACGGAAGCGAATCTGATGGAAGATAAGTTCGAGATGGCCGCGCTGACGACGCAAAGCGGACTGCGCTATTTGAGTTATCTGCCGATGTTGTTGATGGGCAGACTGCGCAACGCCGAAGACGTGTATTTCTGGAAGTCGGAGACGCTTGTGTGCGAGCCGCTGGATGAGAAACCCGTGTATGCGCAGGTGGATGGCGAGCCGCTGGCGCGCCTTCCGGTGGAGTTTCGCATCGTGCCGCGCGCACTGACGCTGCTGCTGCCACGGGCGGAAGAAGCGCGGCCATCGAAAGTAGCTGTGTGAGCAGATGCGGAAAATACAAGATGCCGGCCTGAAGACCGGCGCTACACAAAGACTTGCGGTACGGCTCACTCCGTGAATCTAGTCGCGCATGGCCTGGCCTCGTATGCGTTAACGCGCGTGGCGTTTCCGCGCGCGCCGCGGCTCGCCGTCGCCGGCGTGATCCTTGCCGGGACGGCGGCGGACGTGGATGAACTCAGCGCATTCCTCGGCGCGCCGGCGTACCTTCGCGCGCACCATACCTTTACACACTCGCTTGCCGGAATCGTTTTGACCGCCATCATCGTGGCTGGCTCGTATCGTCTCTTCGGCAAACGCTTCGAGAAAAACCTGATGGCGCCGGCGGCAATTTTTGCCGCGGCGTTTTCCGCCGCGGCGCTGCATCTCGCCATGGACATTTGCGGATGGGACGGTGTGGCGCTGCTCTGGCCGTTCAACGACAAGCGCCTTTGCGCAGATTGGGTGGCGAGCCTCGACCCGTGGATTCTTGCCATCCTGCTGGCGGGCGCTCTTGTGCCCGTGTTGTTTGGATTGATCAAAGACGAAATTGGCGCGCGGGCAAAAACTCCGCGAGGACGCGTGGGCGCGGCGCTGGCGCTGTCCGCCATCCTTGTGTACACCGGCGGGCGGATGATCCTTCACGGAAACGCCGTGGACACGCTTGAGGCGCGCACGTACCGCAAAGAGCTGCCGCGGCGAGTGGCGGCGTTTCCCGAAGCGGCGACTCCGTTCGTGTGGAATGGGCTGGTCGAAACCGAGAGCGCGCTGCACGAAGTTCTGGTGCGCGTGGGCCCCGTGGCGCTCTTCGACCCGGAATCATCCGTGACGTTATTCAAGCCGGCGCCTTCCGCGATTCTGGATGCGGCGCAAAACTGCGGCGCGGCGCAGCGTTTTCTGCGCACCGCACGGTTCCCCAAAGCGACAATCGAAAAGACGGGAGATGGTTATCGGTTTGAGCTGCGCGATCTGCTCTACGCCGCCTTAGGTAAGACACAGGCAGCGCCGGCGGTTGCCGTCGAACTGGGTGCCGAAGGACAGATTCGCGAGCAGGAAATTGTCTGGGAGCGCGATCTCACGGGACGCTGAGACGCTTCAAGACGATGGTTTGTGCGGGTGGCGGTACTTCAACAAGAGCCGCGAGAGCAAATAGCTGAGGCCGACGAGCGCGAGAACAAAAACCGTGAGCTGCAGTTTATGGTGCGCGAGATACGGCAAAGCCTCCTTTCCATAGCGGATTGATAAGTATCCGACGCCGAAATAGCGGAAGAGCCGGGCAATGGAAACGGCCGCGATGAAATTCACGAGGGGCACTTCAAAGACGCCCGCGGCAAAGACGAAAATCTTGAACGGCGAAGGCGGCGGCAGCAACGCGGCAATCAGCACACCGAGAAAACCGTTGTGCTCGACCCAGTGGCGTATCGCTTCGGCGCGATGGCCCGCTTTGCGGTGGAAAAATGCTTCGCCGCCCTTTCGCGCCAGAAAGTAGAGCAGCACGCAGCCTAGCACGGAGCCCAGCGCGGCCGTCAGCGCGTAAATGGGCATGCGCGCGGGGTTCTTCGTTGCGAGTTCGACGAGCAGAAGATCGTTGATCACCGGAAACGTGAGTACCGAGGAATCCAAAAACGAGATGAGAAATAGCCCAGGGGCGCCTAGTCCGGCGGCGAAGAGAGCAAGTTTCTGGCGCCAGAGAATCAGCTTGGACGGCAAGAACAGTTCCTCCGCAACGTTGCGTCGTTTAGTGTAGCAGGCGAAGAAAGATTCTTCAGGGCAAGGTTTGGACCGCTTCCGCAATCACGTCGTGGACGCGGTGCAGTTCTTCCGGAGAGATCACATAAGGAGGCAGGACATAAACGACGTTCCCGAGCGGGCGGAGCAGAACGCCGCGATCGAGGAAGAACTTATACAAACGCGGACGAAGATCGGAGAGGTAACCGGCGTCATCGGCGCGAAGCTCGATGGCCGCGACGGTGCCGATTTGGCGCACGTCGCCGACGGCAGGGTGCCGGCGAATCTGCGCGAGGCGCTCGGCGTGAATTCCA
>JBGPGF010000223.1:0-4321 GCA_041483755.1 Terriglobia bacterium
CATGATGCCGATAGCCAACGGTTTCGCTGTGCGCGCCGAACGCGTTTCGCGCCATTATCAGATGGGTTCCGCGCTGATTCGCGCGGTGGATGACGTCACCCTCGAGATCCGCGCGGGAGAATTCCTGGCCTTGCTCGGCAGCTCCGGCTCAGGGAAGTCCACGCTGTTAAATCTCATGGCGGGCCTGGATCGCCCCACCTCCGGCGCCATTTTCGCGCAGGGCCGCAATCTCTCGGAATTGAATTCGCTCGAACTCGCGCGCTATCGCAGCCGCACCGTCGGCATGGTTTTTCAATCCTTCAATCTTCTCCCGCGCATGACCCTCGAGGAAAACGTCGAATTGCCCTTGCGTCTTGCCGAAGTGGACCGCGCCGAGCGCGCCAGGCGTGTACGGGAAGCGCTCGAGCGCGTTCGCCTCGAAAAGCGTCTCACGCATCGCCCCAGCGAACTTTCCGGCGGGGACCAGCAGCGCGCCGCGTTGGCGCGAGCGCTGGTGAATCGCCCCACTCTGCTGCTGGCGGACGAGCCAACCGGCAATCTCGACAGCGCCACGGGCGAATCCATCATGGTGCTGTTACGCGAAATTCAACACTCGCTTGGCATGACCATCGTTCTGGTCACGCACGAACGTCCTCTCGCCGAGAAATTCGCCGATCGCATCGCCTCCGTCGCGGACGGCAAATTGGTGAGCGACGGGGTGAAACCATGAAGCCCGGCGACCTCGGCGAACTCGCCCTCCGCAACCTCCGCGAGGCGCTCCTGCGCAATTCCTTGACCACGCTGGGCGTTGCCGTCGGCGTCGCCTCTCTGGTCGCCATGCTCTCGCTCGGTGTCGGCCTCCAGGAGCTTGCTTCGAAGCGCCTCGCCAATTCCGGCCTCTTTGATACCGTGCTCGTAACGTCTCGCCGCAACCTCCGGGATTTCAACCGCTCCTCCGCCGATAAATCTGCTCCCCCGCAAAAAGTGCGGCCTCTCGACGATGACGCCCGCAAGGAAATGGAACACCTGCCTAATGTCGTCGAAGTCTACCCGCAGATCCGCTTCCCCACCGAGGTGCGCTACAACGGCAATCCCTATTCCACAGTTGTGGCCGGTGTGCCCGCTTCCGCCCGGGGAAACGGCGCCTACGATGGCATGCAGGGCAACTTTTTTTCCAACCCCGCCGCCGACGAAGCGATCCTGCAGATCGAATTCGCCAGGGATTTGTCCGATCAGCCCTCCACTCTGATTGGCAAGGAACTCATCGTGCGCTACGTCGAGCGCCAGCCACTCGCTCCGCAATCTGCGCCTGCAGATCCGCCCACCCCGAAGAAACTAGACGGCTCCGCATCCACATCTGCCAATGACACCATGAGCGAAGGTTTTTCCATCGTCCCGCGCGAAAAGAAACTCCGCATCGTCGGCATCATCGCGACGGAACCCGCCGCCGGCTTCGGCGGCTTCGGCAACGGCCGTCTGTTCATCCCTCTTGACGTTGCTGCTGCGTTGCGCGCGGCTCAGGTCACCGATCTCCGTGATGCTGTGCGCGCATCGAACGGCAAACCCGGCTACGCCAATCTAACTGTGCGCGCCAAGAGCCCTTCCCAGGTGGAAACGATTGAGTCCTCCATCAAGAACATGGGCTTCTCCACCTTTTCCCTTCTCGACGCCACCCGCAATTTGCGCCTCTTTTTCACCATCTTCGATCTTCTCCTCGCCATCTTCGGTAGTTTGGCGCTCACTGTCGCCACGCTCGGCATCATCAATACGCTTGTGATGGCCATTCTCGAGCGCCGCCGCGAAATCGGCATCCTCAAAGCGCTCGGCGCCGCGGACCGCGACGTCAAGCAGCTCTTCTTCGTCGAAGCCGGCGTCATGGGCCTCCTGGGCGGAGTCTTCGGCGTGGGCATAGGCTGGCTCATCGGCAGAGCTGTCACCTGGGGGACGAATCTCTATCTACAGCGCCAGAATTTGCCACCGGCCCACGTGTTTTCCGTTCCCTGGTGGCTCGTAGTGGGCGGAATCGCATTCGCCGTCATCGTCAGCCTCGCTGCCGGCCTTTATCCTGCAACCCGCGCAGCGCGCCTCAACCCCGTCGAGGCCCTCCGCTATGAATAAATCCAGCCGCGTCGCTGCGGCTGTTCTGTTCCTCAGCTGCCTCGCCGCGCCGCAATCCCTTCGTGCTGCGGTCCGCGCCGAATGCTTGTCCGCACCCAGCAAAATCCTCGGCCATCCCGTCGCTTACTGCGTCATTCTGCCGCCTAGCTACGACGCAGAAAAGACTCGCCGCTATCCCGTCCTCTATCTTCTCCACGGCCTCGGCGACAACGAGCAAATGCTCATCCATTCGGGTGGATTCAATCTTGTCCAGGACCTCTGGGAGCGGCATCAGCTCGGTGATTTCCTGATCGTCACGCCGGATGGAGGTTCCAGCTTCTACATAAACTCCCGTGACGCCCGCCTTCGTTATGAGGATTTTTTTCTGCAGGAATTTCTTCCGCAAATCGAAAAGCGCTATCGTACGCAACCCGGGCGCGCCTCCCGCGGCATTGCCGGGATTTCCATGGGCGGCTACGGCGCGCTTCACCTCGGCTTTCGCCATCCGGAGCTCTTCGCCTCTGTAGGCGCCCACAGCGCCGCCCTTCTCGAGAAACTTCCCACGGTCACCATCTCCGAGTCTCGCCAGACGGCCAGGTCGCGGATTCTCGGCGATGTTTTCGGCTCACCGCTTGATCCCGCCTTCTGGAAACAAAACGATCCGCTGACCATCGCCCGAACTGCGAGTCTCGCCGGATTGCATATCTATTTTGATTGTGGCTCAGAAGATGACTTCGGTTTCGACGCCGGCGCCGTCGCGCTCGACAAACTCCTCAGCGCGCGCCACCTTCCCCACGAGTTTCACCTCTACCCCGGCGGCCACAACTGGATCTATGTGGCGGAGCATCTGCCCGCTCTGCTTCAATTTCACTTCCGCGTATTCGCATCCGCCTTACGCCCCCTTCGCCCACAGTCCTGATCTCCTTAAACCCCGTTCCCGCGCACTCCTATTCCTTTGTAGGGGAGGGGCTTGCCTGCCCCGGACCGCTCGGGGCCCCTCCCATTTTTGAGGCGACCCTCCACGAGTTATTCCTGTAAGTTCTGTACCGTCAGACTAGATCGCGCACATGGCAAAATCCCGCAAGAAAGACTGTCATTCCGACCGGAGGGCCAACCTGTCCCGGCTCGGACGGGATGTTCTTTATTGGCCCGGAGTGGATCCTCGATTCCGACTCCTGTCGGAAGGAATCGTGGCTTGTTTTCAAGCTATCTTCGAGCGAAGTGAACATCACGAAACCCTCATATGTTGTCAAAAACTTACCAGGCGCGCTGCTCAGGCAGGGAGAGGAATGAGCGCCGCGCTGCCATCAGCAATGGATAACGCGGCGCTCCAGGGGGTTCTGGCCGGTGGATAGCGGGTTCGCGCTGAGGAATTTGCAGTCGGTAGGAGCCCATTGGCGGAGCGGCGCCCGCCGGTCTATTCGTGGGCGCAGCCTTTCCGCGCAATTCAGTACAAGATTTGTTTCCTGTCTCATGGTTCTGAGTTTTGCGTTTCTTCAGTGCTGACTTCGTCAGTCCAGAAGTGCAGGAGGCTTGCCAAAGCTCCACCCGCAAGTCGTTGGTTCCAGGCGACTTCGGAGTGGCCTTTCTGAGTCCGCTTGCTTCAAACCGGAAACGTGTGCCCCGATGAAACATCGCCACGTAGGAAAGCGGCACTGCCCCGGCTCCGCGGAGACTCCGCCGGGGACGCTATTCGATCTTTCTGCTTGTTCGGTGGGTGCCGGACCGAATCATAAGCCTGGCAGGCTTGGCATTACCTGTGTGCCGAGGGAGACGCCCTCTCTCCTCATGACTTCTTCAAACCACACTGACGACACCATCTTCCACTGCCTCACGCGTGAATCGGGCTCTCTTGGCGCTTATTCTCCGTCGCGGGAACTCCTCATAGAGCGGCCGCTCCGCAAGTAGATGAATGAATTCCTTCAGGTAGACGGGCGCGCGTTGGTCACGCAACTGCGCCGCCGACCAGGTCCGGCGAAAGCCTTGCGCTGTCAGCGGCAGTCCAATCACCGCTCCGGTTGCCAGTTGCGGCGCGGCGGCCCACCGTGGCAGAGAGGCAACCCCCAAACCGGCTCTCACCATCTCCACGATGCCCTCCGTCAGCATGACTTCCTGGATTCTTCGCGGTGACACCCCAGCGGGCTCGAGAACTTCCTTTAGTACGGTACATTCCTCTTTCGGCGGGTAAATAATCAGGTTTTCCCCGGCAAGATCCCCTGCTTCCACATAGCTCTTTCCCGCCAGG
>JBGPGF010000224.1:0-4297 GCA_041483755.1 Terriglobia bacterium
CTACTCCGCCTCCGGCACGCTCAATGCCGCCGCTCTCGAGGCCGCGCTCACCGATGATGTCGCCGCCGTGGTCGTGCAATCGCCGAATTTCTTTGGCGCCATCGAGCCAGTTGCCGAACTCGCCGCTCAAGTGCAAGCCTCCGGCGCGCTTCTGGTTGTCGCCATCGCTGAAGCCGCTTCACTGGGCATCATCCGACCGCCCGCCGAAGCCGACATCGTCGCCATGGAGGGCCAGAGTTTCGGTCTGCCACCCAGCTATGGCGGCCCGTTCGTGGGCGTCATCGCCTCGCGCGAAAGATTCGTTCGCCAGATGCCCGGCCGCCTCGCCGGTCAGACTACGGACGGTGAGGGCCGCCGCGGTTTCGTCTTGACCCTCGCCACGCGCGAGCAGCATATCCGCCGCGAGAGAGCCACGTCCAACATCTGCACGAACCAGGCCCTCTGCGCCCTCGCCGCCACAGTCCATCTGTGCCTGCTTGGCAAAGAGGGTTTGCGCGAAATGGCCCACCAGAATCTATCCAAGGCGGAATTTGCCCTCCATGAACTGGAGAAAATCCCAGGTGTCCGCCGCGCGTTTTCCGCGCCGTTTTTCAACGAATTCGTGATCGAGCTGCCGCGCTCGGTGCGCATGGTCAATGACGCGCTCCTGCGCGACAAAATCATCGGCCCGCTGGCGGTGGGGCCGTGGTACCCGGAGTTGACCAAGCGCGCGCTGGTCTGCGTCACGGAAACGACGCCGCGCGGCGAAATAGAACGGTTTGCGACGACGCTACGCCGCGCCCTCGAACAACCCGTGTAGGGCACGGCAGGTCGAAGACCCCGAATGGTTCTGCGGGGCCGGGCTCCGCGATCGGATGGCAAGAGTTCAAATGAGCGAAAAAATCAAAAAGGCCTCTCGACACACGAACCAGAGCGAAGGCCTCGTCTTTGAAAAATCCTCGCCCGGCAAGCGTGCTTTCGATCTTCCTCCGCTCGACGTCCCCACCGCCAATCCCGCGAAATCTCTCGGCGCAAATCATCGCGCCTCCGGCGTCGAGGGCTTTCCCGAGGTCAGCGAGATCGAAGTCCTGCGCCACTTCACGCGCCTCTCGACCTGGAACTACGCGATAGACCTCGGCATGTACCCGCTCGGCTCCTGTACGATGAAATACAACCCGCGGGTCAACGAATTTGTCGCGCGCCTCGACGGCATCGCCACCGAACATCCTTACCAGCCGCAAGAACTCTCGCAGGGCTGTCTGAAGATTCTTCGCGTGCTCGAAAAATGCCTCCTCGAAATCACCGGCATGGACGCCATCACGCTGCAGCCCGCGGCCGGCGCGCAGGGCGAGCTCACCGGCATGCTGCTCATCCGGGCGTATCTCGAAAAACAGGGCAATCCGCGCAAGAAAGTCCTCATCCCGGACTCCGCGCACGGCACGAATCCCGCCACCGCCGTCATCGCCGGCTACGCGGTCGAAAACATCAAGTCCGAATCGCACGGCCAGATTGATGTCGAAAAGCTCCGTGACGTCGTAACCGAAGACGTCGCCGCGCTGATGATCACCAATCCCTCGACGCTCGGCATCTTCGAGCAGCGCATCCCCGAAATAGCGGAAATTCTCCACGCCAAGGGCGCGCTTCTCTACATGGACGGCGCCAACATGAATGCCCTCGCTGGCGTCACTCGCCCGGGCGATCTCGGCGTGGACGTCCTGCACCTCAATTTGCACAAGACGTTTTCGACGCCGCACGGCGGCGGCGGCCCCGGCGCGGGGCCTGTGGCCATGAAGAAAGTTTTCGAATCATTCCGCCCCGTGCCCATACTCACCGAAAAAGAAGGCGGGCGTCTCGCGCTCGAACCTGTCCGGCCCGATTCCATTGGCCGCGTTCGAGCCTTCACTGGCAACTTCGGTGTGCTGGTTCGCGCGCTCGCTTATATCCTTGCGTATGGCCCAGGGATTCGCCAGGCCACGGAAGACGCCGTGCTCAATGCCAACTACATTCGCAAACACCTCGAAGGCGTTTACGATCTGCCATACTCACTGCCCTCGATGCATGAAGTTGTTTTCAGCGACGCGCTACAGAAGAAGAACGGGGTCAATACGATGGACATCGCCAAGCGCCTGATTGACTACGGCTTCCATCCGTACACGACCGCCTTTCCGCTCATCGTGAGCGGAGCGCTCATGATCGAGCCGACGGAGTCCGAATCCATGGAAGAGTGCGACCTGTTCATTGATGCCATGCGTTCCATCGCCCAAGAGGCCGCGACCAACCCTGAATTGGTGAAAACAGCGCCGCACACGACGCGTGTTGGCCGCCTCGACGAGGTAACAGCGGCGCGCAAGCCCATCCTGCGCTGGAAAGCCTAGAGCAGCCTGCTGCATGATATCCGTGAGCCGCTGATTTCAAGGGGCCGAAAGAGGATTATGCAACAGCTCTAAGCCCTCCCAAAAGCCATCGGGAACGCCAAATTAGTGGGAAAAGCGGACGGAATCAAGGATCGCGGTGAACGTTTCGTCGTAGGCCGGGGTCTCCTTCTCCGGCGCCACGCACACAATGTACAGCAGCCCCTCCGGCCGCATCACCGTGATCACCCAGTCGGTCTCTTGCCCGCCCATCGGCGAATCGCTGTTCAAATGGGTAGAAAGCGCTCGCTGGCCGTTCAGTCGCACCCTCTCCGATTTGCGGACCACGCGCATTCCCGGATTCGAATGTTGAATTTCCTCGATCAGGCGGCCGGTGGAAACCTCGAGTGCATCTGTCGCGTTCGGGTCGCCCTGCGCGTCCGTCACGTTGATGATCAAGCCGTAGGCCAAGGCCGCCTTGGCGTTGCGGTCCTGCACCACCCCGCCATCTGGCGCAAACGAGGCCGCATTCCCCTCCCCGTATTGCTTCCAGTTATCCGGATACTTCAGCGTGAAGTTCGTACCCTGGAAGCTTTTGAAGCCCTTTGATGGCGCTGCGGGCTTTCCTCCGGCGCCAGGCGCCTTGGCCTTCGGCGGGGCCGGCAGCGCAAGGACTTCACGCTTGATCGCCTGGAACTCCGGCGCATCGCGCCGGTAGTCCTTCGGGAGTCCACCCAGCTTGTCCACCTCTTCCTCCACCCGCTCGATGCGGTGGTCCGGGTTCGGATGGTCGGAGAAAAACTGCGCCAATTTCCCCGCACCGCCTTTGCCTTCGGCCTGTAGTGTCTCGAAGAACTGCGCCATCGCACGCGGATCGTATCCCGTGTCGTAAAGAATCTGGGTGCCCATCACATCGGCCTGCGTCTCCGCCGTTCGGGAATACTTCAGCAGTACGGAGCCTGCCGCGAACGTCCCGAGATGGGTAATGACCGAGCCCATGTTGCTGTCGCCCAACACCGCCCCTATGGCGCCCAAGCCAAGTTGGGTGAATTGCGCCTTGGACGCCTGGTTGGTGCCGTGCCGCAGCGCCACGTGCGACAGTTCATGCGCCATCACGCCGGCGAGCTGTGCCTCGTTGTCGGCCACTTCAATCGTTCCCCGGTTCACGAATACAAATCCGCCCGGCAGCGCGAATGCGTTGATGGACTTGTCATTCACACAGTGAAATTCGAATGGGTACTGCACGCCGCCTGTCGGCGCCTTGGCGGTCAGCCGTTTGCCGAGCTGCGTCAGATAGGCGTCCACCTTCGGGTCGTTGCACAGCGGTAACTGCTGGGTTGCATCCTTTGCCGCCTTTTCCCCGATGGCCACGTCCTGCTGCGGCGAAAACATGTTCCAGCCGGGCTTCAGTTGCGTTCGCTGCGCCCACGCTACCGGAACGAACAGCAGACACGCACCCGCGCCCAGCCTTGCGGCCCGGCGAGACCACCGGGAAAACGTTCCAGACAATTCTGTCCTTCGGAAGATCGAAAAAACACTGCAACCCGTCATTCTGGCCTCCGCGCGGCGCTCTCACTTTACACCGGCGAGGCTACAAAGAAAAAACCCGGGTGGAAAGCCACCCGGGCCAAATAAAGAGGGAAGAAAGACCGCGTTCAGCGTGCCACGCGAGGCATCGGCTCCGCCGTTGTGGCAGATGCCGGCGCCTCGACAGATCTTCCGCTCCGCGCCTGTGCCGCCCGCGCCGCGACCGGCGCCTCGAGCTTTCGCGCGGGCATCACCGCGTCTTCACCTTCGCGAACAAACTTGAGGCTCCCGTCTTTCTTGTTCCAATCAATGCAGACAAGGTCGCCGAGCTGCACTTGATCCGTCGCCAAAAGGTTCGCCAGCGGATACACCACGTGCCGCTCGATCGCGCGCTTCAGGTGCCGCGCTCCGTACCTCTGATCCGTCCCCTCTTGCAGCAG
>JBGPGF010000225.1:0-4227 GCA_041483755.1 Terriglobia bacterium
ATGCGCATGCCGATCCTTGAATTCGCGGGCTACGAAGCTGACGACGTGATCGGTGCCATGGCCAGACAGGGAGCGGAAAAACACCTCGACGTTTTTCTGATCACCAACGACAAGGACATGATGCAGCTTGTCGGAAATAATGTGCGCGTCCTGCGCACGGGCTCGGGCGGCGCCAAAGGCGACATCCTGGTGGACGCCGCGAAGGTCGAAGAGCTGATGGGCGTCCCGCCGGGGAAAGTGATTGATGTGATGGCGCTGATGGGCGATTCCATCGACAACATTCCCGGCGCGAAGGGCATCGGCGAAAAAGGCGCGCGCGAATTGATCCAGAAATTCGGCAGCGTCGAAAATGCCATGGACCGCGCCGCCGAGGTAACCGGGAAACGCTATCGCGAAGCGCTGGAGCAGCAGCGCGAACAAATCCTGCTGTCGAAGCAGCTTGCGACGATTGCGACGGATGTTCCGATGCAGCTCGACCTGCACGCCCTCGAACTCCGCGAGCCCGACGTCGCCGCGCTCGCCGACCTCTACCGCGAACTGGGATTTGTCTCGCTGTTGAGGGACCTCGGCGCGGCAGCTTTTGCAAAATCCGGCGCGGCGGATGGGCCCGTTGCCTCGAGCGCGGCCGCGAAGGAAGCAGCCGATTACGCGCAATTTGCCTCGACCGTAGAATTCCGCGAGTACGTCAAAAAACTCCCGCCCAGAAAACCCCTCGCTGTCTGGCTGAATCTCGCCGCGGGCGCTCGCGAAACCGAAGGCTTCGGAACAGCCGTTGCCTCCATCGAAGTTTCGCCCGCATCCAGTGAAGGCCGCTCCGTTTGGCTCGACGAGAAGGGTAAGGCACTCGCTGTGCTTGCTCCGCTCCTGGCCGACGAAAACCGCCCGAAAATCGTACATGATCCAAAGCTTTTCCATCTTCTTGCCGGGCCCGTTGCAGTCATCACGCACGCGACGCAGCTTTACGCTTATCTTTTGCGCCCGACAACTTCGAAGCACGAATTCGCCGACGTCGTTCTGCGCCATCTCGACGCCATGCTCTCCGGCGCGCCCGGTGAGCGGGCCGCATTCCTGCATCGCCTCGCCCCGGTCCTTCGCGCCCAAATCGAAGAGCAGCAACTGGCCGATGTGTACGAAAAAATTGATTTGCCGCTGGCGCCCATTCTCGCGCAGATGGAACGCCACGGCGTCCGCGTGGATCCGCAAGCCCTCGACGCCATGTCGCAAGCGATGGAAAAGGAAGTTCGCCGTCTGGAAAAAGAAATCTGGCAGCTTGCCGGCGCCGAATTCAACGTGAATTCTCCGGCGCAGCTTGCGGAGATTCTTTTCGACAAGTTGCATCTGCAGCCCCCGGCGCGGCGCGGAAAAGCGAAAGCACGCTCGACCGCCGTGGACGTACTCGAAGAACTGGCCGGGGTGCACGAACTGCCGGGCAAGATCATCGAATACCGCGAGGTTGCGAAGTTGAAGTCCACCTACGTGGACGCGCTGCCAAAGCTGATCCATCGCGATACGGGCCGGCTGCACACGAGCTTCTCGCAGACGGGCACGGCTACGGGAAGACTAAGTTCCTCGGATCCGAATCTTCAGAATATTCCCGTGCGTACGGAGCTTGGCCGGCAGATTCGCGCCGCATTCGTCGCCGAAAAAGGCAACGTGTTGTTGTCCGCCGACTATTCGCAGATCGAGCTGCGCATCATGGCGCACTTTTCGGAAGACCCCGTGCTTGTCGCGGCATTTCGCAACGGAGAGGATATTCACGCGCGCACCGCGCAGGAAGTGTTTGGCGTGGGCCCCATGGCGCAGACGCCGGAGCATCGCCGCGCCGCCAAAGCCATCAACTTCGGCATCATTTACGGCCTCTCGGCTTTTGGCCTGGCGCAACAACTCGGAATCGAGCAGAAGGAAGCCGCGCAATTCATCCATGCTTATTTCCAGCGCTATCGTGGCGTGAAAGATTATCTCGACCGCGTCCTCACCGAAACGCGGAAAAGCGGCGTGGCCAAGACCCTCTTCGGGCGCATCCGGCCGATCCCGGAGATTACCTCGCCGCAGATGCAGCTCCGCAACTTTGCGGAGCGCACCGCGCTCAATTCACCGCTGCAGGGCACCGCCGCCGATCTTATCAAGCTCGCGATGATCGCCATTCACCGCCGGCTGGCCGAGGAAAAGCTGCAAACGAAGATGATTCTGCAAGTGCACGACGAACTGCTCTTCGAAGCGCCCGAGAAGGAATTGGACGATGTGCGTGCGCTCGTCCACCGGGAAATGGAGGGCGTTTACAAGCTCATCGTGCCGCTTGTGGTGGACTCGAAGGCCGGTCCCAACTGGCGCGACATGGATTGAGCGTCTCTGGCGCCTTTGGCGGTTATTTGCTTTGCGGCTTCCGCGGCGTAGAATGGGGCCGAAGCAGCGGCCACGGGCCTTCCACCTGGGCAGGTATGCTTTCAGGAGGTTGCTATGCGACGGGCTCTTATCCTTCTCACGGGTCTTCTTCTCGCCGGCGCAGTGGTTTCCCTCGCGCGACGCAGCGAGACGCAAGAAACGCCCAAGAACGATCAGGCTCAGGCCCCGCCTGAGGAGCAGCCAATTCCCCCTGAAGCCGTGAAGCGCGAAAACCCCGTAAAGCCTTCGCCTGAAGGACTGGCCAAGGCGAAGCGTCTTTTCAGCACGCAATGCGCGATGTGCCACGGGGCGGATGGCGACGGCAAGGGCGAACTGGCCGAATCGCTAAAACTGGAACTCCACGACTGGCGTGGCTCTACCGCGCTCACGGGAAAGACCGACGGCGAGCTCTTCTACATCATTAGCAACGGCAAGGGGAAAATGATGGGGCAGGGCGACCGCTTCCCGGAAGAATTGCGCTGGAACCTCGTCAACTATGCGCGTTCTTTCGCCAAGAAAGAGAGAGACTCGGACGACAAACCAAAGACCGAAGCGCCCAAGCCTTAGCACGCCCTGGAGTGCTTGCGAAATCCGTTTAAGTGCTCAGGATGTGCAGCGTCCGCATATAGGCGTTCGGTTTCCCGGGCCTCAATTGTGCTGGGCTTATGACCGCTAGAAATGGCCTGAATGGAGATTTCCCATGGCACATGCGCCGCAGTTCCTGAAGCTTGTCAACGAAGCCAAGTCCCGCGTGAAGGAGACCAGCGTCCCGGACGTGAAGCGGCGCATGGACGCGGGCGAAAAATTCGTCCTCGTGGACGTGCGCGAAGAGAGCGAGTGGGCCCGCGGCCATCTCCCCGGCGCGGTGCACATGGGGAAGGGTGTGATCGAGCGCGACGTCGAACAGCGCGTCCCCGACACCAGCGCGAAAGTGATTTTGTATTGCGGCGGCGGCTTCCGCTCCGCGCTGGCCGCGGATAATTTGCAGAAAATGGGCTACACCAACGTCGAATCCATGGACGGCGGCTGGAAGGGGTGGCTCGACGCCGGCTTGCCCACGGCGAAGGAATAGCCGATGGCTGCCGGCTCTTCGTTCTTCCAGGTCGTGGGTGTTTAGGATGATGAGACTAATTTATTGTAAGGTCGCAGAGGCATTCAGCAGACACGCCGCTCCCTTTACTCTGCGGCGCTTCCCCGGTTTAGTTTTTGTTTTCATTGCGCGGGTTTGGTTCAATGTTCAGCGGCAACCGTATCAATAGGCTTCTCGAAGTTGAACGACTGCCGAATGTGGATACTGGGCCGAGAACGCCGTGCTCAGTTCCACTTTTGTCGTAAAGCGCGCCTCCGATAAAGCACTAGCGTATCATCGTAAAGTCTCGCATAATCCACAATCGCTCTTTTAGAGAAGCAGTCTAGAGTGAAGGGAACGAGCGGCCCCTTCGGTCGCCTTTGGTAAGGGCGATCCGCGAGGAGGGGCCCTGACGCCGCCATTGCCAGCTCGCCGCAGAGCGCCTGGGGGGAAGGATGAAGCGAATGAGCCAAGAGAAGAAAGCCATTCAGGCATCTTCTAAAACGCTGCCGAAAGCATTCACCGGAATCCAGGGTTTGGACGAAATCACGGGGGGAGGGTTGCCAAGCGGGCGTCCCACTCTGGTCAGTGGAGGCGCCGGTTCCGGAAAGACACTGTTCGGACTGGAGTTCCTGGTTCGGGGCGCCACGCAATACGGCGAACCCGGCGTGTTCATGTCGTTCGAGGAAACGATCCCGGACTTGGCCAAGAACGCCGCTTCGCTGGGTTTCAACCTGGACCTCCTGGTGGCCGAGAAGAAGCTGTTCCTGGACCAC
>JBGPGF010000226.1:0-4208 GCA_041483755.1 Terriglobia bacterium
CGACGTGATCTCGATGCCGGACAAGTGGGAGTATCCGTGGTACGCGGCGTGGGACGTCGCCTTTCAGATGGTCCCATTCGCGCGGCTCGATCCGCAGTTCGCGAAGGATCAGCTCATTCTGCTGTTGCGCGAGTGGTACACGCACCCGAACGGGCAGATTCCGGCGTACGAGTTCGAGTTCGGCGACGTGAATCCGCCGATGCACGCGTGGGCGGCGTGGCGCGTGTACAAGATCGAACGGCGCGTGCGCGGCACGGCCGACCGGGCGTTTCTCGAAAAGGTTTTTCACAAGCTGCTGCTGAACTTCACCTGGTGGGTGAACCGCAAAGACCCCGAAGGCATGAACATTTTCCAGGGCGGCTTCCTGGGGCTCGACAACATCGGCGTTTTCGACCGTTCCGCGCCGCTGCCGACCGGCGGACATCTGGAGCAATCCGACGGCACAAGCTGGATGGGAATGTATTGCCTGAATATGCTGGCCATCGCGCTGGAGCTGGCCAAGGAGGATCCCGCCTACGAAGACGTCGCCAGCAAGTTCTTCGAGCATTTCGTGTTCATCGCGCACGCAATGAATGAGGTCGGTACCGACGGCGTTTCGCTGTGGGACGAGGAAGACGGCTTCTACTACGACGTGCTGCGATTGCCGAACGGCGACGAGCGTTTTCTGAAAGTGCGCTCGATGGTGGGCTTGATTCCGCTTTTCGCCGTGGAGACACTGGAGCCGGAGATCGTGGACAAGCTCCCCGGCTTCAAAAGGCGCATGCAGTGGTTCATTGACAATCATCCGGACGTGCCCGAGCACATCGAAACTTCGCAGCGTTCGGCGCGCGGCGTGCGGCGGCTGCTTTCGCTGGTCAGCCGGCGGCAGTTGAAGCGCGTGCTGGCGCGCATGCTCGATGAGACGGAATTTCTTTCGCCGCACGGCATCCGCGCGCTTTCGCGCTATCACCTCGATCATCCCTATGAGTTCCACATCAACGAGCACGTAAGCCGGGTGGATTACGAGCCGGCGGAATCCACGACGGGAATTTTCGGCGGAAACTCGAACTGGCGCGGGCCGGTGTGGTTTCCGGTGAACTATCTGCTGATCGAATCGCTGCAGAAATACCATCACTACTACGGGGAAGACTTCCAGGTGGAGTGCCCGGCGCGGTCTGGAAAGGCCATGGATTTGTGGGGCGTGGCCGGCGAGATTTCGCGGCGGCTGGCGCGCATCTTTCTGCGGGGCAAGGACGGGCGGCGCCCCGTCGCGGGGGCATTGGAGGTTTTCCAGAGCGACCCGCACTGGAAGGATCTGATCCTGTTTCATGAATACTTTCATGGCGACAACGGCGCGGGCATCGGAGCGAATCATCAGACGGGCTGGACGGGGCTGGTGGCGAAATTGATCGAGCAGAGCGGGGAGTGAAGAAGTGACGAGTGGCTAGTGACTCGAGACCGGTGATTCGTACAGCTCGATCAGCACTTTCACGCCGGCAGGTGAAGAGACGAGGAAGAAGTTGATGCGCGTACCGTCCGCGCCGGGGCGGGTTTCGGGATAGACGCACGCGAGGCCGAATTTTTCGCGCAGGATTTGCGTAGCGCGGTCCACATTCTTCACGCGGTATTCCACCTGCTGAATTCCTTCTCCGAATTTCTTGAGATAGCGCGCAATGGCGCCCGAGGCGGCGGGATCGGTGCTCGTCAGGACGTCGAGGTGCGCGCCCGCGTCGGAAATCTCGAATTCGATGGCGTCCTGATCGGGGGGAACGTCCGCAAAACATGCCGGGCCCCAGGCGGCAAAGATTTTGGCCGAGGTTTCGCTGAGAACGGCGACGCCAACCGTGGCGCGCAACTCCGGGCCGATGAGGCCGGCGAATTCCTGGTCGGCCATCCAGCCTCTCACGAGCGGATCCGCCAGCGCGCGGCCACGGCGATAGATTTCCGCGAGAGCGGCATTCCCGGCGTGGTCGGCGTTGCAGAGAGCAGCGATGAGCGACGCGAGGTCCGAGGAGGCGCCCATCAGCCCGGTTTCCCCTTGCGGCGGGAGGGGTCCGCGGGGCCCGCCATCCAAGAGGCCGCCAGCGCGACTCCCAGAATTGCGGCGACCACCACGAGCGACGCCCAGACCGGGAGATGCAGCCACGGCTCGGCAATCATCTTCGCGCCGACAAAGATGAGCACGAACGCGAGCCCGACATTCAGGTAGCGGAAATAGTCCAGCACGCCGGCGAGGAGGAAGTAGAGAGAACGGAGGCCGAGAATGGCGAACACGTTCGAGGAGTACACGATGAACGCATCGCGGGTGATGCCGAAAATCGCCGGAATGGAATCGAGGGCAAAAGTCACGTCGGTGATTTCAACGACGAGCAGGACGAGAAAGAGCGGGGTAGCGAAGCGCCGGCCCGCTTCCCGGACGAAAAAATGCTCATCGCGGTAATCCTTGGTCACGCGGAGATGCCGGCTGGCAAATCGGAAGACCGGGTTCTGCTCCGGATGCATCTCCTTCTCCTGCGCGAAGAGCATGTGCGCCCCGGCGTAGAGGAGAAAAGCGCCAAAGAGATACATCACCCAGGCGAAGCGCTGGATGAGCGCGGCGCCGGTGGCGATCATGGCCGCACGCATCACCAGCGCGCCGAGAATTCCCCAGCCGAGGACGCGCTGGCGGTACCGCGGGGCCACGCGGAAGGTCCGAAAAATGATCAGGAAGATGAAGAGATTGTCTATACTGAGCGACTGCTCGATGATGTAGCCGGTGAAGAATTCCAGGGCGCGCTGCGAACCATACCAGTGCAGGACGCCGAGGCCGAACAGGACCGCCAGCGCCGCCCAGACGGCGGTCCATGCGGCGGCCTCGCGCAAACGAACTTCCTTCGCGCGGCGGTGAAACACGCCGAGGTCCAGCGCGATCGCCGCGAGGACGAAGAGGTTAAAGCCGATCCAAAACCAGGGCGTGCCCATGGTGATTCGCCGCGCGGCGCCTCAGGGCGCGGGCGTCTGCTTCTCGGCGGCATTCAGATTGGTCAGCTCGAGCCGCGTGGTCTGCCCCGGCTGGACGGTCACAGCAACGTCCCAGCGCAGGCGCGAATCGCCCGCCGCGGCATCCAGGTCGAGCGTGCTGATCCAGTACGTTCCCGCGGGGATGCCGCTGAACGAGGCGTGGCCGTTTAGGTCGGTGTCGGCCTTCCCAGCAAGGTAGCGGGTTTGCGCAATCTCCGGCGCGCGGTGCAGCATCCGGCTGCGATGCGCCGACGCAAGCTGGTTCCACTGCCGCCCGGGATTTGCCGAGTCCAGGTAAGCCTCGATCGCCGCGAGCGTGTTGGGATTTGCCGCGATGAATTTGCGGAGCGCCGCGAGATATTCCTGCCGCAGTTGTTGGTAGCGCTCGGAGTTCGCCGTGCGGTCGGCCTCCGTGTACTTGGGGCGGGGCAGGCCGCGCGTCACGCCGCCGCTATTGGCGCGAATGTAGGCGTCTTCAAACTCCTGAATTTTCACCACGTCGTCCGGCGTCAGCACATTTTCGATCTCGGACGAGGTAAGGTCGATCGTGTCGTGCGCCTTCATCCACTCCTTGAGTTGCGGCGTGACCTTCAGGCCGGCGATGAATTGCTCGCGCGTGGGCATGGGGTCGGAGGCTTCGGCCTCGCGGGCGATATCGGCGTAGCTTTTGGTGAGAAGGTAAAACGTGAATTGGCGGACGGGTTCGGGGCGCGCCGCGGTCGGCGTCACCCGCGCGGAGAATTCAATCGCGCCCGCCGCCGGGCTGCTCTGCGCGCGGCCTGCCGGCGGGCCTGCGAAGAACGCACAGCAAATCAAGAAGCCGAGCCATTTCGGATGGTTTCTCATCGCGGCCATCGTAGCAGAAGGCGCAGGGATTGACGCAGCCATCTTGAATCAAGGGTTGCGTGAGATTCACATCCCAATCTCCCAGGCGGAAGAAAAGACGTACCAGGAGCGAATGCGCAGACAGAGAAGCGATAGGAAGCTTGGATATAGCGTCAGAGCAAGCGGAAGGTCACTTCGATGGGTACAGAAACGGCCACGGGCTTGCCCTCGCGGCCATTCGCGGGCCTAAACCGCCATCCTCGAACGGCTTCGACGGCTTTTTCCTCAAGACCCATGCCCGGTCCCTTGCTGACGTGGATGTTGATGGCGCGGCCGTCGGGGGTAATGATGACCATCAGAGTAACCGTGCCCTGATACTTGGACTTGCGCGCTTCGTCGGAGTA
>JBGPGF010000227.1:0-4103 GCA_041483755.1 Terriglobia bacterium
ATCGCCAGAACCAAGTTTACCGCCAGCGGGAATGGCACGCGGACAGCGTCCTCGCGCGGCTCGCGCATGTACATGATGACGATCAGGCGGAGGTAGTAGTAGGCGCCGATGACGCTGTTGACGGCCATCAGCACGGCAAGCCAGACCAGATGCGAATCGAGCGCCGCCTTGAAAATGTAGAATTTCCCTAAAAAGCCGGCGGTGACCGGGAGACCGAGCAGGGACAGCAAATAGAGGCTCAGCGCTGCGGCGGCCACCGGCTGGCGCTGGCCGAGCCCGGCATAATCGTCGAGCGAGAGATGTTTTTCGCCCGTGCCGCCGAGGTGCGACACGATGGTGAACGCGCCGATCTTCACCAGCGCATACGCCAGCAGATAGAAAAGCACGGCGGAGAGCCCCAGCTCGTTGCGCGCGGCGAAGGCCACCAGGATGTAGCCGGCGTGGGCAATCGAGCTGTAAGCGAGCATGCGCTTGACGTTGGTCTGCACGAGCGCGCCCAGATTACCGGCGAACATCGTCAGCGCCGCTAGCAGCCAGAACGCACACAACCAGAAATCGTTCGCCGCGGGGACCGCGAAGAAAATGCGCAGCAGCAGCGCGAACGCCGCGGCCTTCGGCCCGGCGGAGAAGAGCGCGGTGACGGGCGTGGGCGCGCCCTCATAGACGTCCGGCGTCCAGACCTGGAACGGCGCGGCGGCCACCTTGAAGCCCAGCCCGATCAGGATAAGCGCGAGGCCGAGTTTCAGCACCACGCTCGTGGAATCAGCCCCCTGCATCAGGGGCAAGCGCGTCGTGCCCGTTGAGCCATAGAGGAGCGCAATGCCGTAGAGGAAGAAAGCCGTGGCGAACGAGCCGAGCAGAAAATACTTCATCGCGGATTCGCAGGATTTCAACGCATCGCGGCGGTAACCGGCGAGGATGTAGCTCGAAATCGAGCTGATCTCCAGGCCGATGAAGGCCGTGAGCAACTCCTGCGCGGAGGCCAGAACGCCCATTCCTGCGGTGGCGAAGAGAATCAGGGCGTAAAATTCCGCCGCGTCGAGCCGCTCGCGCTCCAGATAAGAGCCCGAGCCGAGAATCACCAGAAATGCGGCGAGCCCCACCAGCAAATGGAAGAAAACGCTGAAGCCGTCCGCGCGGACCAGTCCGCCAAACGCGGAAGCCGGCTGATCCATCGCGTCGCTCCCGTAGATCAGCGGAAAGATGGCGGCGAGCGTGCCCAGGGCCGAGCCCGTCACGGCGAAAATCGCCAGGCCCGTGCGGCTGCGCAAAAACGGCTGGAGCAGCATCAGCAGCGTGCCGCAAGCGCAGAAAACCACCTCAGGCATCACGCGGAGAATGTCTTCGCGCACGGGAAACATTTAGCGGTTACCACGCCCTTCCATCGCGATTTGGGCTGCGCTGGGTGGGACAGCCATTCCTGCTTGCCCTGAGCCATCGAGGGGCTGTCCTCTTTTTGCTTCATAGGCTTGCGCGGGCCGCTCCATCTGTTTCAAAACGGCTTCGCTGGAAGCTGCGAAGCGCCCCGTGAAAAACGGCGAGCCGATGCCCATCCACAAAATGACCGCCGCCATCGCCACGAGAATCCACTTTTCGCGTGTCGAGGCGTCCGCCAATTCGCGGTTTTTGTCCTGCGTCACCTCGCCGAAAAACACGCGCTGGTAAGACCAAAGCAAATAGCACGCGGAGAGAATCACGCCGAGCGCAGCCCACGCCGCCCACTGCCAGTGAACCTGATAGGTGCCAAGAAGGATTAGGTATTCCCCGACAAACCCATTGAGCAAGGGCAATCCGAGCGAAGAAAGCACGACAAAGAGAAAGAAAGCGGAGAAGCGCGGCATGGGTGTGGCAAGTCCACCGTATTCGGCGATTTCAAATGTGTGGCGGCGGTCGTACAGCATGCCGACCAGCAGGAAAAGCGCGCCGGTGGAGATGCCATGCGCAAGCATCTGATAGACAGCGCCTTGCATGGCCACGGGATGAAACGCGAAAATGCCGAGAACGACAAAGCCGAGATGGCTGACGCTCGAGTAGGCGACGAGCTTTTTCAGATTGGGCTGCACCATCGCAACCTGAGCGCCGTAAATGATCCCGATGATGGCCAGCGCGGCTACATAAGGCGCGGCGCGGCGTGAGGCGTCGGGGAACAGCGGGAGGCAGAAGCGGATCATGCCGTACGTGCCCATTTTCAGGAGCACGCCCGCGAGGATGATCGAACCCGCTGTGGGCGCTTCCACGTGCGCGTCCGGCAGCCAGGTGTGCAGCGGAAAGAGCGGCACCTTGATGGCAAACGCCACGAAGAAAGCGAGGAAGAGGAGCATCTCCGTGCGTGGCGGGAGCGTGAGCGCGCCGGACTGCAGCATCTGCTGAATCTGCGGCAGATCGAATGTGCCGCCCGGAACAACGGAGCCGGTGGCGTTATACAGCCAAATGATGCCGACGAGCATCAGGATCGAGCCGGCCATCGTGTAGAGAACGAATTTCACCGCGGCGTAGATGCGCCGCTCGTGGCCCCAAATGCCGATGAGGAAATACATCGGCAGCAGCATGACTTCCCAGAACAGAAAGAACAGGAAGAGGTTCAGCGAGAAGAATACCCCGATGACGCCGACCTCCAGCAGGAGAAGCATAACGAAGAATTCCTTGACGCGCGTGCGGATGCTCTTCCAGGAAGCGAGGATGGAAATGGCCGTCAGGAATGTCGTCAGTATCACGAGGAACAGGCTGATGCCGTCCACTCCCAGGTAGTAGTTGATCTGGATGCCCGGCGATCGGATCCAGGGATGGAATTCGACGAGGCCGTACTCGGCGGAGCCGAGCGGAACGCCGCGAAGGAGCAGAAGCGACAGGACGAATTCGACGGCGGAAACAGCGAGCGCGACGCGGCGAATCCATTCGTGGTCGTCGGCGCGAAGAATCAGCAGCGCCAGCGCTCCCGCCGCGGGGAAAAACGTCAGGATCGTCAGCAAGTGTCCGCCCGGCATCAGCGCACCGCTCCCGCAGCCGGACGAAGCAGCGGCCAAAAGATCACAGCAAGGACGACGAGCGCTCCGATGAGCACCCAAACGGCGTAGCTGCGCGTGTTGCCGGATTGCGTGTGCCGGACGCGGTCGCCGAGGGCCGTGGCCCCGGTGGCAATGCCGTTCACCGCGCCATCAATTCCCGCGGCATCAATGCTCCGCCAGAAGACGTTGCGGGAGACCCACATCAGCGGCGCGATGATCACGGCGGCGTAAAATTCATCCACATAGTATTTGTTGAGCAGCGTGGTGTACGCGCCTTGAACCGACTTGGCCAGCCGGTCGGCTGTTCCCGGTCTTTGCAGGTAGAACCATGCGGCGACAAAAAATCCAGCTAGCGCCGTGAAGAAAGCCACGGCAGCGAGCGGCACTTCCAGCGCATGTGTCGTGGCTTCTTCCACGCCAGCGCCCACGCCTTCGCCGCGCGCAAACACCGGCGCGAGGAACGCGCTGAAATGGTCCGTGCCGCCCCAGAAGGACGGCGCCGCCAGCCAGCCGCCAACAATCGAGAGCACCGCGAGAATCAGCAATGGCACGAGCATGCTCTTGGGCGATTCGTGGACGTGGACTTGATGCTCGTCGAACCGCGGCTTGCCATGGAAGGCCAGGAAAATCAGCCGGAACATGTAGAACGCCGTCAGCAGGGCAGTCAGAAGCCCGAAAAAGTAGAGAACGCGGCCACCCGTCTCGCTCTGGTAGGCGCTCAGGAGAATGGCGTCCTTGCTGAAGAAACCGGAAAAGAACGGCGCGCCGGAGATCGCCAGCGTCGCCACCAGCATCGTCAGATACGTCCAGCGAATCTTGCCGCTCAGGCCGCCCATCTTGCGCAAGTCCTGCTCCCCTCCCATCGCGTGGATCACGCTGCCCGCGGCGAGAAAGAGCAGCGCCTTAAAGAACGCATGCGTCATCAGATGGAAGATGCCGGCGGAAAATGCGCCCACTCCACAGGCCAGAAACATGTAGCCAAGCTGGCTAACGGTGGAATAGGCCAGCACTTTCTTGATGTCCGTTTGCACGAGGCCGATCGTGGCCGCGAATGAAGCCGTGGCGCAGCCGATAATCGCGACCACCAGCATCGCCGTC
>JBGPGF010000228.1:0-4007 GCA_041483755.1 Terriglobia bacterium
CCCTGTTTTTTCAATCGTTCTCAAGGCACTCGCCGGGGTGATTGGTCACTCGCTTGCCCCATATCTTCGCGGTGTATTTTGCCCCTTCCACGCGTTGGGAGTGCGCGGCGTGTTGATCGCTTCGCGATCACGCAATACGTTGGCCGCTTCGCGATCACGCAATCGAAGGTAGGGGCAAGTCGTGGAGCGGGAACGGGACGAACCAGCCATGCCAAGACTTCCGACATTTTCCTTGCGCCAGCGGCTCCTGTGGCTCTCCATGTTCGCCAGCAGCATGGGCTTGCTGCTGTTCTGCACGGGGTTTCTGGTCTACGGCCTGCGGGCCTACTCATCGGCGAAGGAAAGTGATCTTCATTCGATGGCGGAGTTGCTGGGGGAGAACGCCGGCGCCGTGCTGGCCTTCGATGACGCGAATGGGGCCCAGGAATTGCTCCAGACGCTGCGAATACAGCCAGGCATTCGTGCCGCGGTTCTTTACCGCGCGGATGGCCTTCCCTTTGCCACGTACCTGCGGCCGGATCTCAAGAACTCGGATGTCCCGCCACGAGTTCCCGCGATGGGCGCCGCATGGAACTGGAACGGCCTCGCGCTCGCGCAGCCTGTCGTCGCGCAATCCAAACCGGTCGGAACGATTTACATCCAGGAAGATTTCCGCAGCCTGCGGCTGTATCTCACGCGCTTCTTTGAGGCAGCGGCGGCCATGGGCTTCGTCTGTCTGCTGGTCGTGTACGTCCTGTCGGGCCGGCTCCGGCGTACGATTGTGCGGCCCATCTACGATCTGGCGCTGGTGGCGCGGCTGGTCGCAGCCGGCAAGAATTATTCCCTGCGCGCGCCAGACTTGCCCGGCGAAGAGCTGCTGCAATTGGGCGCGGACTTCAATCACATGCTCGACGAAATCGAGCGGCGAAACGCGGAGCTGCTGGAGGCGCGGAACAATCTCGAAAAACGCGTGGAAGAACGGACGCGCGCGCTGGAAGAGGAAGTGACCGAGCGCCGGCGCGCGGAGGAGGCCCTGAAGGAATATACAGCGCGGCTCCGAGATGCAAAGGAAGCGGCGGAGTCGGCGAACCGCGCGAAAAGCGAATTCCTGGCCAATATGAGCCACGAAATCCGGACCCCGATGAACGGCATTCTGGGCATGACGGAGCTGACGCTGGGCACCGACCTTTCCGCGGAGCAGCGCGAATACCTCGGAATGGTGAAAGGCTCCGCGGAATCCCTTCTCGATATCATCAATGACATTTTGGATTTTTCCAAGATCGAGGCGAAGGGAATCGATCTCGATTGCGCGCCGTTTTCCCTTCATGAGTGCGTTGAAAACGCCATCCGGCCATTCGTCATCAGCGCGCAGCAGAAGGGATTGGAGCTGGCCTGGGAGGTGGACCCGGCACTGCCGGACGAAGTGGCCGGAGACGCCATGCGTCTGCGGCAGGTACTCCTGAACTTGACCGGCAACGCCCTGAAGTTCACCAAGCAGGGCGATATCCGTGTCCAGGCGGAACTGGCCGGTTCGGAGGAGGAGCACGTCCTCGTGCTGTTTTCCGTGACGGATTCCGGGATCGGAATTCCCTTCAACAAACAGCAAAAGGTCTTCGAAGCATTTTCGCAGGCCGATATGTCCACCACGCGGGAATATGGCGGCACCGGCCTGGGACTTACGATTTCGGCGCATCTGGTCCACCTCATGGGCGGCGAGATCCAGCTCGAAAGCGAGCCCGGCAAGGGCAGCTGCTTTTCGTTCATCGCCCGATTGGGGCGCGTGCGCGCTGGGGAAGAGCCTGGCTCCTTGGCTCCGGCGGCTCCAGGCGTACTGGCGGGGAAGCGCGTGCTGGTCGTGGATGACATCGCCGTGAACCGCCGCTTGCTCGACCAGTTGCTGAATCGCTGGGGAATGCTGGCGACGCTGGCGTCCAGCGGGCAGGAAGCGCTGGAGATCGTTCAGCGAAACGACCAAAAAGGGGTGCCGCCCTTTGACCTGTGCTTGTTGGACATGCACATGCCCCGGATGGATGGGTTGGAACTCGCGGAGCGTCTGCGCGCGATCTCCGCGGACAAATCACCCGTGCTTCTGATGCTCTCCTCCGCCGCTCGTCCCTGTGAACCAGACGAGCTCAAGCGCCGCGGAATCGTGCGCCTGCTGATCAAGCCCCTCGCACACAAAGTGCTGGAAGAGGCCGTGACGTCGGCACTCACTTCGAGCGAGGGTTCGGCTTCCGCAGCCCCCGCGAGAGTCGAGCGCACTCCGGACCGCGCGCTGCGAATTCTTCTTGCGGAAGACAATCTGGTCAATCAAAAGCTTGCGGTTCGGCTTCTGGAAAAGCGCGGCCACACCGTGGCCGTCGCGAACAACGGCCGAGAGGCGCTGGAATCCACTGCGGACGAGAGATTCGATCTGGTCCTGATGGACGTGCAGATGCCGGTGATCGGCGGACTCGAGGCCACCGTGAAAATTCGCGAGCGGGAACGGCGAACCGGTGAACACCTCCCCATTCTGGCCATGACCGCGCATGCCCTCAAGGGTGACCGGGAGAGGTGTCTGGAAGTGGGGATGGATGGTTATGTCTCAAAACCATTCCGAATGAGCGAACTGGAGGCGGAAATGAAACGCGTTACAGGGAACGGGAAGGCGACGGCGGCGGCGGTGAAATCTTCGGGGCCGGCCACGCAGGTGATCGATTCGGTCGAACTGCTGGCGCGGGTCGACAACGACTCCGAGCTGCTTGCCGAATTGTACGGGATGTTCTGCGCGGACTATCCGAAGCAGCTCGAGGCTCTCCGCGATGCCTTGCTTCATCAGGATGCCCGTGCGGTCGAACGCGGCGCGCACGCGCTCAAGGGCGCTCTGGCAAACTTCGCGGCCGAATCGGCGCGACACCTCGCCGCACAGATCGAGGCTCTGGGACGCGCGGGCAAGCTCGCCAGCGTGCAGCAATTGATCGGCGAGCTGGAGCAGGAAATTCACCGCGCCGACGCGGCGTTAGGGCTGCTCTGTCAGGCGGTGCCCGTTGAAAACACTCGTTGCTGAATCCTGGCGTGACCCGCGGGCTACGCTTTCGGCCGCATCTGCCCCAGGATTTGCCGAATCGCCGCTGTCGAACCCGGCGCTCGGCCTTCGCGCCAGGCCTCCAAGCGCGTGCAGGCTTGCTCGAGATTGGAAAACATCTTGGGGTTTTTGAAGGCTTCGCGCCAGGCGGCGACGATATTCCGTATGCGGTCCCACACGATCCAAATCTCCCCGTTGTTCTCGAAGAACAGCTCGTCGTTGATCAGCCCGCGGTTGACGATGCTCGCCACCATTTCCCAGTAGCTCAGCACCATGCGGATGGAAGCGTTTTCTTCGCTTCCTTGAGGGAACTTCTCGGTGATTTCCGGCATCGAGCTGGAATGAAACTTGTCCATAAACCACGAGCGCGCCTGCCGCAGCCGCGGCTCCCGCCGCAATTCGTACAGCCGCAGCATGAGATTCACTTCTTCATAATTCGTCGCTGTCATGGAGGCTCCCCCGATTCGTCAAACCGTTCTGGCGGAAGGTGAAGGCGCGCTGATTTCCGGCTCCGCGCCGCCGTCGGAAACCAGTTCCACGCGCTGCACGCCGGAAATCGCAATGCCCTGCGCTTGAAACTGGCTTTGGATGCGGCGGCGCAGCTCCCGCGCCACCTCGTCCTGCCGCGTCGGCGCGGTTCGCACTTGCATTCGAATCGTCGAGCCGTTGCGGTCGTAGTTGTGCACGCCCAGGACGCGCGGCCCATCCACCAGCGCGGGTGCCCACGCCGCATCGCCGCGCAATTCCGCCGCCGCGGTTTCGAACACCTGCAGCGTCTTTTCCAGCGAGACGCCCTCGGAGACGGTCACGTCCACGAACGCCTGCGACCAGTCCCGGCTCATATTCGCCACGCTGCGAATCTCCCCGTTCGAAATCGTGACCAGTGCGCCGCGCGGGTCGCGCACCACGGTGCGCCGCAGCGTCACGTGCTCCACGCGCCCCACCGTCTCCCCGATCTGAATCG
>JBGPGF010000229.1:0-3973 GCA_041483755.1 Terriglobia bacterium
CCTCGCGCGCCAGCCGATCCCCCACCGTGGCGATTGAGATGACGATTCCGTCGCGCGCTTTTACCTCTTTGATGTTCGAAACGCTCTTTTCATAGAGTGTCATCGAGTCGGGATCGGATTCGTCGCGCGTGGCCAGGACCACCACCGGAAGGTTTTCGTCAATCAAAGCGTTAGGGCCATGCTTCATTTCGCCGGCCGGGTAGCCCTCCGCGTGGATGTAAGAAATCTCTTTCAGCTTGAGCGCGCCCTCGAGCGCGATGGGATAATGAATCCCGCGCCCCAGATAGAGAAAGTCCGTATAGCGAAAGAAAAGGCGGGCGAGGTTTTCATAAAATCCCGTCTCCTCGGCCTGCAGAATCGTTTCAATTTTGTGGGGGATCCTTGTGAACTCCTGAAGCAGCGCCTTGGCCTTTTCGGCGGGCAGAACACCGCGCACGTCGCCGAGGCGCACGGCCAGCAGCACCAGCGCCGTGAGCTGCGAGGTAAACGCCTTGGTCGAGGCGACGCCAATCTCGGGGCCGGCGTGGGTCAGGATCGTTCCCGCGGCTTCGCGGGTCACCATCGAGCCCATGACGTTGCAAATCGCAATCGTTGGCGAGCCTTTTTGCTTGGCTTCGCGCTGCGCCGCCAGGGTATCCGCGGTTTCGCCCGATTGGCTGATGCACACCGTCAGCGTGCGCGCGTCAAGAATCGGGTCCCGGTAACGGAACTCGCTGCCATAGTCCACTTCCACGGGCAGGCGCGCCAGCCGCTCGATCATGAATTTCCCGGCTTGTCCGGCGTGCCAGCTCGTGCCACAGGCGACGATCTTCACCTTGTCGAATTCGCGGAACTGGTTCTCCGTGATGCGCATTTCCTCAAGAAAAATCTTTCCCGTGTCCTGCGAGATGCGGCCGAGGAGCGTGTCGCGAACGGCGCGCGGCTGCTCGAAAATCTCTTTCTGCATGAAATGCTTGTAGCCGCCCTTTTCCGCCATGATGGGGTCCCAGGAGACGTGCTGCGGCGGCCGCGACACTTCCTTCCCGTCGTGGTCCATCACGTGCACGCCCTTGGGAGTCAGCACGGCGATGTCCCCGTCGGCGAGGAAAAATATATTGCGCGTGTGCTGCAGCAGCGCCGGAATATCGCTGGCGACGAAATATTCGCCGTCGCCCACGCCGATCACCGACGGCGGGCCCATCCTTGCGGCCACGATTTTGTGAGGATCGGTGGTCGCGAGCACCGCCAGCGCGTACACGCCGCGAAGCTGCTTGATGGATAGGCGCACCGCCTCTTCCAGCGGCCGGCCCTCCAGGTACTTTTCGACCAGGTGCGCCAGAATCTCGGTATCGGTTTCGGTGACGAACTTGTGGCCTTCTTTTTGAAGCTGTTCCTTCAGCTCGAGGTAATTCTCGATGATCCCGTTGTGGACCACGACGATTCGCCCGGTGCAATCGCGGTGCGGATGCGCGTTTTCCTCGGTCGGACGTCCGTGCGTCGCCCAGCGTGTGTGCCCGATTCCATAGGTGCCTTCGAGCGGCGATTTTTCGATGGCCTCCGCGAGATTGCGCAGCTTTCCCGAGGCGCGGCGAATCTCCAGCTTGCCGTTCTGCTGCACGACGGCGATTCCCGCGGAGTCATACCCGCGGTACTCGAGCATCTTCAAGCCTTCCAGAATCAGCGGAACGACTTTTTTGGGTCCGATGTAGCCGACGATGCCGCACATGCGTGTGGGCTCCTGAAACGCACAATCAACTGAATACCAAAGCGTAGCACGGGGCCACGGCTCTCTGGCAACTTCAGGGGGAACGTGTGGCGAATCTGCTCAGGGCCGCAAGGGGGCCGCGGTAATGTCGTAGGACGCAAGCCTGTCCTGCGCGTCAAACGTGAAAGTGACCCGCGCGGTCACCGGCCGGAGGGTCTCCGTATCCACGTGCCGGATGACGGCCGTAATCGTATTCGAGCTCGGGGAGTTTTCCGCGTCGTAACCGCGCGCATGCAGAAAAAGCTCGACGCGTGCGCGCGAGGTGTGCTCCGGCAAGTTCGTTTCCACCATTACCTGAATGGTGCGCCATTGCGGATCGACGTTCTTGTGATAGCCCTTGCTGCAGCCGCTGCAGGCCAGGAGAAGAGCAAGCGTTGCAAGAAGAGTGCGCGCACGGAAGAGGCGCATGACGGGCCGCGCAAAATCGATGGCAGGGAAGGTCATAGATTCCGCGGAATCAGTCCACAAGCTCAAAGCGATATTCTTCGATGACCGGATTCGTCAGCACTTCGCGCGAGATGCGCTCCAATTGTTTTTGCGCGGCGTCGCGGTTCGAGGCGTCGAGATCCAAGACGAAGAATTTGCCCTGCCGGACGTCCTTCACGTCTCCGTATCCCAGCGAAGTGAGGGCATGATGAATCGTTTGCCCCTGCGGGTCCAGCACCGTGCGTTTTGGCATCACCCAGACGTGTGCTTTCATAACTCAATTATAGCATCACTCGTGCGCCTGCCCGGCGTTCCGCCTCCGGCAAGAAGGCTTGCTGGAAACTCATCCGCACCAATCCTGTCAGTTCGCTCTCGTTCAATCCCATCGCCGCGGCAGCCGCGTATTCTCCGCCGAGGCTGCACTGAAAGATGGCGGGGTCGTCTGTTGATAGAACCACGGGAACGCCGCTCCGGATCAACTGGGGAAGCGGATGCTCTTCGATTCTCGCATCCGCCCGGCCGAGCTGGCGCGCCAGAGCGCCCGTGCGCAGGTTGCTCGCCGGGCACACTTCGAGAGGAATCCTTCGAGCGGTCAGCAGCTCCAGCAACGCTGGATCGTGAATCGCCGCAATGCCGTGGCCGATACGCTCGACGCCCAGCAGTTCGACGGCATCACGAATCTGAGCTGGGCCGCCAATTTCACCCGCATGCATGAGCCGGTGCAGGCCGTGTTCCGCGGTGTAGTCATACGAGGCTCGGAAGTCGCCGGCGGGAACGGAGAGTTCGTCGCCGCCAATGCCAAACGCCACGACGCCCTCGGACCGGCATTTCGCCGCGATATGAGCCACCTGCATGGCCGGGCCGGCTCCCAACTGGCGCACGGCGTCAAAAATCCATTGCAGCCGCAAGCCCTTCCTTGCGTAGCTCCCTGCGGCGCGCCGAATGGCGGAAAAATTCGCTTCCACATCCTGAAGGCGAAGAAGCATTACGCCAACCGAAAGCGTCACCTCGGCATACACAACGTTTTGCTGGAGGAGGGACTCGCAAAGCGCGGTGGTGATCAGCGCATAGTCCTCCGGAGCGCGCAGGAACGAAGTGACCCACTTGAAGGTTTCGATGAATCCGCCGAAGTCGCCGAACGCATAGCGGGCGCGAACTTCTGCTTCGCTGATCGCCGTGCCGGCCCGCTTGGCCAGCGCGCACACCGTGGCCGGTTCCATCGAGCCTTCGAGGTGGAGATGCAGCTCGGCCTTGGGAAGGGAAGCGATCGAAGCGGGCAAGCGAGGGTCAGCCATTCAGCCAGATTCAGCGCTGCGGCAACGCCGGCTTTCCGGCGTTGACCCAGGCCGTGTACCAGTAGGAGCCCACGTCGGTCGAGGCATCGGAAAGCTGGCGGATCAGGATGGCAGCCGCTTGGTTGTAGAAGCGATCGAAGTATTCGTCCGTGTAGGAGGGCAGGCCGCGCAGCGCGTTGCGGTCGGCGAGCAGAATATTGTCAATCCAGCTATGCGCGCTGAGGCAGGCATCAAAAGCGTGGTCGGTGGGGTCGCTGACGTACACCGCGTCGTTCGGCCGCATCGGAAAAAAGGAGGAGAAAAGGTCAATCAGCGCCGCACCAAAACGGTCCTGCACGCCCGGCTGGCCGCTGAGCTGCCCTTCGAAGTTTTCCGTGGTGTGAAATGGATCGTGCGCATCGGCGACATAACTGGCGAGCCATGCGGCGGCCATCCGCGCTTCATCCCATTTCCCGTCTTTCATCGCTTTCGTCAGCTTCAAGCTGTACACGCCGATCTGCCACGGCAG
>JBGPGF010000230.1:0-3973 GCA_041483755.1 Terriglobia bacterium
CGCCGCGCGGTCCAGCGATGCGCCACTGCGTCTGGCGCAGGGCGCGGAGGATGTGCTGGCGCTCGGCTTCTTCGAGCGTGGCAATGGGTGCTGACATTGCGGCGGGCGCGGCCAATGAAGCGGTCACAGCGCTAGCCGCGCCGGCGGCGGCCGTTGTGGCGGAGGCCCTGAGTTCGGCGACGGGGACGCGCAGCTCGCTGCCGGGCGAAAGAAGCACGGCGCGCTCGATCAAATTCTCCAGCTCGCGGATGTTGCCGGGCCAGCCGTAGCCGGCCAGCGCGTCCATGGCGTCCGTGGGAATATACTCGACACGCTTGTTCATGCGGCGACTGTATTTCTGAACGAAGTAGCGCACCAGCAGCGGAACGTCTTCGGAACGCTCGCGCAGCGCCGGCACGTGAATCGGAAAAACATTCAGCCGGTAGTAGAGATCGCTTCGGAACGCTTTTTCGGCGACCAGCTTGGCGAGGTCGCGGTTGGTGGCGGCGACGACGCGCACGTCCACTTTCGTAGTGCGATTGCTCCCCAGGCGCTCAAACTCCTGTTCCTGAAGTACGCGAAGAAGTTTCGGCTGCAGCTCGGGCGGGATGTCTCCTACTTCGTCGAGGAAGAGCGTGCCGCGATCGGCCAGCTCGAAGCGGCCCAGCTTCTGCGTGATGGCCCCGGTGAAAGCGCCGCGCTCGTGGCCGAAAAGTTCGGATTCCAGCAGGCCCGAGGGAATCGCCGCGCAATTGATTTTCACGAAGGTGCGTTCGCGGCGCGCGCTCAGATTGTGAATGGCGCGGGCGATGAGTTCCTTCCCGGTGCCCGTCTCGCCGAAGATGAGCACGGCGGTGGTGGCGGCAGCAACGAGTTCGACCTGCGCGAGGACGCGCTTGAGCGCGGCACTCTCGCCGATGATCTCCTCAAAATTGAATTCGCTGCGAATTTCTTCCTCGAGGTAGAGCTTTTCGACGGCGAGCTTGTCCTTCAACGCGTCAATCTCCTTGAAGGCCAGCGCGTTTTCAACGGCGATGGCCACTTGTCCGGCCACCTGGCGGAGAAGCTCGACGTCTTCGGCGGGAAAGGCGTCGAGACGCCGGCTGGCAAGATTGAGCGTCCCCAACGTGCGGCTGGGAGTGAAGAGCGGCACGCAGCAAATGGATTCCACGCCCGCGCCGCGCAGGATGCGGATGACTTCGCTGGTGAATTGGTCAATCTCCGCGCCGCGGAAAATGCACGGCTGGCCCGTGGTGAAGCAGCGCCCCGAAGGCGAGGATCCCAGCGACACGCTCGTTTCCGGACGGATGAGGCCCTGCCCGGCGGGGAAGTCCAGCGCGTGAATGCGAAGCAAGCCGGTGGCCGGATCGTGAATGGCCAGGCTGGTGTAGTCGTGATGGATCACGCGCTCGATGGTCGTGGCGATGCGGCGAAAAAGCTCCTGCAGCTCGCGGTGCGTCACGAGGATGTTGTTGACCTCGAGCAGAACCTGCAGGCGGTCGCGCTCGCGCGCGAGCTGCGTCTGATAGGCCTGCGCGCGCTCGAAATTCAGCGCGTTGTCCGCGGCGACGGCCACTTGGCCGGCCACGCGCGTCATCAACTGCAGCTCGCCGGCGGTGAGCGTGTGCGGCTCCATGCGGCCGAACGCCAGAGCGCCGAGCCGCCGCTGCGCCGTGGTCACGGGCAGAAGCGCGAAAGAGCGCACGCCGTCGCGGCGGAGTCGCTCCATGAATTCGAGATAGCGCGTTTCGGTTTCGGTGTCCGCGACGAGAAAATTCTGCTGCGTCTGCCAGACCCAGCCGGAAGGGGTCGCCTCGACGGGCGTTTCCGAGCCGGGCTGCCTTTCCGTGGGGCTGCGCGTGGCCAGGACGTGGAGGCGCATGACGTTCCGAGCGGCGTCGTGAAGAACCAGCGCGAGGAAGTCGAAGCGGACGACGGCGTGGAGGCGCTCGGCGAGCGCCTCGAAGAGCGCCGGAAGGTCGCGATGCTGCGCGATCGCTTCGCTGACTTCCAGCAGGGCTTCAATCTGGCGCCGGGACTCTTCGGGTGGTTCGGGCGTCTCCGGCAACGCGATGAGCGGGTCCGCCATAGCTGGCAGAATAGCACCGCGCTCCGCGGAGCCTCAACCGGGGGTTTTCGGCGTAGCGGATCAGTTTCCGGAATGGCGACGACACGGGAAGTGACGGAAACCTCGGTGTGTGCTATGGGAGCAGATGTTTGAAACGTGTCAGGCTGGATGGACGAACTGGAATCGACCATCCGCCGTCACGGGTCATCTGCTCGACAGACGCGACCGTCGCATCAGCAGCACGAGGCGTGACCACAATTTCTGACAAGAGCGTGTTCAGGTCAATCTTGCGCCGTAGAAACTTTGGAACGCGGTCCGGCGGTTCAGTGAGCGGTCGAGGGTGAGCTATATTCTTTTCATCAAAGTGCCGATTGATACCGGCAAAATCGTCGGGAGCCCAAAACGCTGCCCTGACTTCCCGCTCGTGAGCGTATCTCTCTCTCTTCGTCGTAATGAACCGCTGGATATTCCAACCTGTCAGATGTTTTGATCCGTAGCGTACAAGCCCCAGGTAGGCACGGCCGTCGCATGAACCCAGAGCCGATTTCAGCAGACTGTAACGGGAGCTGACGGCGACACCATCTGCGCCGTACTCCTTCCACATGGCGGCTGTTTCTTCGGCGAACAGGTACCAGCAGTTGATAAAGAATCCTTCTCGGAACTGTGCAAGGGATCCTCAGTGATGATTCAACCCCTGTATGTCGTACGGTGCTGGGTCTAGAACGTGGAGATAGTCGTCCGGCGGCAATCCCTCGCTCTCATCTTTGAATAGGTCCGCTCGACGAAAGTACAATTCGCCTGTGGTGACGAGATCCTTGAACTTTTCCAAGTTCATGAACCTCCAGATTGCGGCTTCCTTATCTGTCGGTTCTAAGCTGTCGGTAAACGTCTCCACTGACATCGTTCTTCATCCCAACAAGGGATTGAACTTCTATTTGTCCACCTGCTCGTTCGGGCTGTGGGTGCCCGTCCCGGGTGCCCATTCTGTCGCTCGGTAGGCCCGCGCGTGACATTAGTTTCTCTAATAACTTCAGTTTTCATCCTAGTTCCAAGCAGGTGGTGAGTAGTAGGCTTTTTGCCCGATCACTTGAACGTAAGACGAGCTTGTTGGAAACTGACCCACGACTGGTTTCCGAGGACACTCCGCGGCAATTACTCGCCGGCCCTGGGCTCTTGTTTGGGCGCGTAGCCGGAACAGCGCAAGACGGGGAGTCGCGGGTACTTGGGGAAGCGCGCGTCGGTGGCCGAGAGTTCGCAAAGGACGAACGCTGATCCCCGCGCCGATGCAATCCGCCGCGCATTGCGACAGTCCGCGCACAAGCCCGCCAGCCCTCGCTCCGTCTCGATCTTTTCCGCCATGCGTTTAAGGATACCGCAACACCTGGGCTGCTCCGTGCCAGGGGTTCCGGCTGGCGCATCGAAGGAATGGCGTCTGCCGTGTCTTTCGCGCACAGCCAGGATTGGCTGTGCCACAGACTCTTTCCGCAGCCTGCTACAGGAAACAGGCTTGCGGAAGCGAGGTTGCCGTGGCGGGAGGCGGCTGCTAATATCTTGATTTTGCAGGGTTGCAGCGGTCGCTGCGGTGGCGCGGGCCGCTCATACGTCCCACTGGCGCGCCGCCCGGCGGCCTGGCCCTCGGCGGACCTCGCAATCGGTTCTGGCCTCCACGGAAGGGAGACAACGAGTGGCAAAGTACGATGTGGCGATTATCGGGAGCGGTCCGGGCGGGTACGTGACGGCCATTCGCGCGGCGGAACTCGGTCTGAAGACCGTGGTCGTCGAGAAGGACCCCTTCCTCGGCGGCACCTGCCTGCACGTCGGCTGCATCCCCACCAAGGTTCTTCTGCACCACGCGGATGTTTACGAGCACTTGAAAAACGCCGCCGAATACGGCTTCGAGACCGGCGCGGTGAAAATCAACTGGGC
>JBGPGF010000231.1:0-3955 GCA_041483755.1 Terriglobia bacterium
GACGAGGCCAACGAGCTCATCGTCATTGATATCTTCCGGGAGCTGCACAGCGCCGGCCATACCATCTTCATGGTCACGCACGATCCCAGCATCGCCCGGCAGGCCGACCGCAAGATCGAACTGGCCCACGGCCGCCTGTCTCAGATCAGCACGCTCACCACCGAGGATGAAGTCCGCTTCGACCATCTCCTCGAGCAGATCTGGATCTGCGGCGAAGAGGACATGCCCGCTTTCGTTGCCGGCATGCGCGACTCCGGCCCCATGGACGTCAGCCGTACCATCGGCCGGATGGCGGAACTCCAGCTCGTCGAGATTCGCGACAGCGAAGCACATCTCACCGCGCGGGGCAGCCAGCGCGCCCGCGACGTCGTCCGCCGCCACCGCCTGGCCGAGCGCCTGTTCAAGGACACTTTTTCCATTGAAGATTCCGAGGCGCGCAATCAAGCCTGCAAGTTCGAGCACATCATCAGCCCGGAGCTGGACCAACGCATCTGCACGTTTCTGGGGCATCCCAAAACTTGCCCGCACGGCAATCCGATTCCGCCGGGCGATTGCTGCGCGAAACACAACGGACACTGATGCTGCCGTTCCACGGCAACACGCTTTCTCAACCGCCGGTACCCCATGCCCATACCGATTGACACGCGAAAAAAGCCCGCGAGCGTGAAGATTCACATTTCGACCGGCGCTGGCTTGGACATCGTCTGGTCCGACGGCCACGCGAGCCACTTCGATTTTGCCTACTTGCGTGAGCAGTGCCCGTGCGCGACGTGCAACGACGAACGCATGAAGAAGCAGGAATTCTCCGACGGTTCCTCCACCGGTCCCCCCGTCCCATCGCCGCTGCCGATGTTCAAGCCGCGCCTCCGCGCGCAGAAAGCCACGCCGGTGGGCAACTACGCCATCCAGTTCGACTACTCCGACGGCCATTCCACGGGCATCTACAGCTACGATTACCTGCGCACGATGTGCCCCTGCGAGGACTGCGCCCGCGAGTTTCGTTCTCCGGGGCACGACCTCGATTCCTCCATCAACTCGTAAATCCTCGCCGTTGCCTGAGCAATGCCTTTGACAGCACCCGAATGGGTGAGAGTCGTCGCGGCTCTATCCTCTTAGTTCCGAAGTCCCGCGAAGGCAAATTGACGCTGGCCATTGCACGGTGCTAGCGTGTTGAGTTGCCACGGCCATCTTGGTACATCCGGAGTCCGCAAATGTCCTCTAGCATCACGAAAAACACGCCGCAAACTCAATCGCTTGGCCCTGAATCCGCCGGAAAGTCAAGAGGCCCCATGGAATCCGCGCCAATCGGCCGCCGATATTTTCTTCGTGTCACCGCGCTGGCCGGCGGCAGCTTTCTTTTGGCTTCTTACGCCGATCCCATCGCGGATGTGTTTGCGCAGGGCCCGCCGCGAGTGAACCTGGTTCCCAGTTCCTTCATCCGGATCGAGCCCAGCGGCCTGGTGACCATCATGGCCAAGAACCCCGAGGTCGGCCAGGGCATCAAGACCATGCTTCCCATGCTGATCGCGGAGGAGCTGGATGCCGATTGGAAGGACGTGAGGATTGAGCAGGCGGACCTCGATTCCTCAAAGTATGGCTTGCAGATCGCCGGTGGCAGCACAGCGACGCCGGTGAACTGGGAGCCGTTGCGCCAGGTGGGCGCCGCCGCGCGGCAAATGCTGATCACCGCCGCCGCCGAAACATGGAAGGCGCCTGTATCCGAATGTTCCACGTCTCCAGGCCGCGTGCATCATCAACCGACGAATCGCGCGCTCGGCTACGGTGAGCTCGCGGCCAAGGCGGCCACGCTGGCCCCGCCCGACCTGCAGACGCTGAAGCTCAAGAACCCAAAGGACTACAGAATCATTGGCAAGGCGATGCCCGGAGTGGACAACCCCGCCATCGTGACCGGCAAGCCGTTGTTCGGGATTGACGTCAAAGTGCCGGGCATGCTTTCCGCGGTCTTCGAGAAGTGCCCCGTCTTTGGAGGCAAGGTTATCAGCGCAAACGTGGACGCGATCAAAGCCATGCCCGGCGTGCGCCATGCCTTCGTCGTCGAGGGCGGCAGCGATCTGGGGGGCCTCCTCGGCGGAGTTGCCATCGTCGCGGACACTTGGTGGGCGGCGCAAACCGCGCGGAAGAATCTGCAGGTGAAGTGGGACGAAGGACCGACGGCACAACAAAGCAGCGACGGCTTCGCAAAGCGCGCGGAAGAGCTTTCCAAGCATCCGCCCGAGCGATCGCTGCGCACGGACGGCGACGTGGACTCCGCCCTGAAAAACGCCGCGAAGGTCGTGGAGGCTTCCTACTTCTACCCGTTTCTGGCTCATGCGCCGATTGAGCCGCAGAACTGCACGGCGCACTACAAAGACGGCAAACTCGAAATCTGGGCGCCCAGCCAAACGCCGCAGCGCGGCCTGCAACTCGTGGCCAAGACGCTGGCCATGGCCGAAAGCGATATCACGATTCATCTCACGCGCATTGGTGGCGGCTTCGGCCGGCGCCTGAGCAACGACTACATGGTGGAAGCGGCGTGGATCGCGAAGGTCGCCGGCGTTCCCGTCAAGCTCTTGTGGACGCGCGAGGACGACATGCACCACGACTTCTACCGCCCGGCGGGATTCCACTACCTCAAGGGTGGCGTGGACGCCTCCGGAAGCATCGTCGCTTGGCGCAATCACTTCGTGAGTTTCGGGGCGGGGGAGCGCTTCGCGTCCGGCGCGGGGATTTCGCCCGATGAGTTCCCGGCGCGTTTCGTTCCCAACTTCACGCTGCAGACCTCGCTCATGGCCACGGGTGTGCCGACGGGCGCGCTGCGCGCTCCGGGAAGCAATGGCTTGGCGTTTGTGATGCAGTCGTTCCTGGATGAACTGGCGCACGCCGCGGGAAAAGATCCTGTGAAGTTCAAGCTCGCGCTGCTCAACGCTCCCCTTGTGCAAGGGATCGCCGGGGGAAACCAGGGCGGCCCCAGTCGCGGGTTCAATGCCGAGCGTGCGCGCGGCGTCTTGCAACTCGTCGCGGAAAAATCCGGCTGGGGCTTGCACAAGCCGCCCAAAGGCACGGGAATGGGTGTCGCGTTTCATTTTAGCCATGCGGGTTACTTCGCGGAGGTCGCGCAGGTCACCGTTGCGAAGGACGGCACGGTGAAGGTGGACAGGATCTGGGTGGCCGGCGACGTCGGCAGCCAGATCATCAACCCGCTCAACGCCGAGAACGAGGCGCAGGGTGGGGTGCTCGACGGCGTCTCCGAGGCGCTCGGCCAGGAGATCACGATCGAGAAGGGCAGGGTGGTGCAGACCAACTTCAACAACTTCCCCCTCATCCGGATGCGCCAGTCGTTCCCGGTCGAGGTACACTTCCTGAAGACGGACAACTCGCCGACCGGCCTGGGCGAGCCCATGCTGCCGCCGGCGATCCCGGCGCTGTGCAACGCGATCTACGCCGCCACGGGCAAGCGTGTGCGGACGCTGCCGCTGTCGAAGCAGAACCTGAGCTGGTCGTAACTCACGCAGCACCAGTCCTCCCGGAGGAATCCATGGACGAACAGCACCTCGTGACGCGCCGGAAGTTCGTCGGCGGAGTGGCCACCGCGGTCGGGGTCCTCAGCTTCAAGCCGAGCGTCGACCTGTTTGCGCAAGGGAGAGGCGCGGGCGGCCAGGGCGGCGGGCGCGGCCGCGCGTCGATCGAGGAGTACGACGCGTTCGCCAAGCTCGCGAACAACGAGAACCCGTACGGACCGCCCGAATCGGTGATGAAGGCGATGACCCAGGCCTTCAAGTACGCCAATCGCTACGGCTATCCGGACGGCGGAATCGTCCAGGCGCTCGCGGCGCACCACGGCGTGAAGCCGGAGAACATCATGCTCGGCGCCGGCTCCGGCGAGGTGCTCGACGTGGTCGGCACGACGTTCCTCGAGGGCGGCAAGAAAGTCGTCGGCGTCGAGCCCTCGTACAGC
>JBGPGF010000232.1:0-3944 GCA_041483755.1 Terriglobia bacterium
ACCTTCACTTTCCCGTCAGCGGTCAGCTTGATGTTGGCGGGCTTCAAATCGCGGTGAATGATCCCGCGCTCGTGGGCATACTCGAGCGCTTCGGCGATTTGCTTGGCGATCGGGAGAGCCTCTTCCGGCGGAATCGGTCCCTGCGCGATGCGGTCGGCGAGCGTCGGGCCTTCGACCAGCTCCATGGCCAGCGCGCGGATGGAGCCCGATTCTTCAAGCCCGTGAATCGTGGCGATGTTTGGGTGATTGAGCGACGCGAGAACCTGCGCTTCGCGCTGGAATCGCGCCATGCGGTCTGCGTCAGCGGCGAACGCTTCAGGAAGGACTTTCAGCGCCACATCGCGCCCGAGTTTGGTGTCCGTGGCGCGAAAAACGACACCCATCCCGCCCTCACCGAGTTTTTCGGTGACGCGATAATGCGAAATCGTTTTACCGATCATGGCTGGCCGGGCATCCCGAGCGGCGCCATCTTAGGCTCGGCAGTTGGTCGAGTCAACTCATCCGGAGCGAAAGGCCGGGCACAGATTGTCGTCTCTGGACAGATTCGCGGGCAGGAGTATTGTCTCGCTCGATGACAGAAGGCTATCGGAAGTTCGAGATCAAGATTACGTCCGCGGTCGTTTGTCCGCGTGTCAGCAAAAGCCGCTTGCCATCACGCGACCACGCAAAGTCGTAGATTTCGCCGGAAGTAAATTTGGTTAGTTGCCGGACTGGCCCGCCGTCGAGCGGTTGCTCCCAAATATTATTGGCGCCGCCGCGCGCGAGAATGTATTGCAAGCCTCTCCCGTCCGGCGACCATTTCATTCCCCCCGCACCCGGCGGTACCTGGAACGCGCGCAGCGGCGCACCGCCCTCCGCCGAGACCACCCCAAATCTTGGCACAGGAACGGGGCTGCCTTCCTGGAAGCGATAGGCGATCAGCTTCCCGTCCGGAGAGATCCGCGATCCACCTGCGCGGAATTTAGATGCCGTGAGTTGCCGTGTCGCTCCGCCGTCCAGCGATATCCTAGATAAGTGTCCGTCCCTTTCGAAGAGAACCCAGTGACCGTCCGGGGAACACTCCGCACCGCCCACTCCGTCTATCAGTTTTACGGGATTGGTGCCGTCGGCGTCGGCCTGCCACGTTCCTGTATTACCGCTCCGGTTAGAACCGTAGATCAGATGGCGTCCATCGCCACAGACCGAGAACGCGAACAGCTCGGATTCACCAGGAAGAACGGGAACTCGCTGGTTCCCGCTGCTGTCCATCATGAAGACCTTATTCTCGTCGGTCCGTACGAGAATCCTTCCATCGGGCGTGGTGAGAACTCCGAAGTCCTGTGATTCACCCGCGCCCAATGGAACTGCTCTGGCGGAATCCCCTCCCGGCAGGCTCCACACATTGGATTTGGAAGTCCTCTGCACGGCGGCCAGAGTATTGTTGTCCCGCGTCAATTCCAGGCAGCAGAACGAGTACTGCGCCAAGTCGTTGGTGAAACGGCTGATCTTGCCCTCCGGGTAGGTGAGGCTGACGATCTGACTTCGGTGGCGCGCCGCGTCCTCTTTAGCCAAGAGCAAAGTATGGTCATCCTCCAACCAAGTAGGGCGGCCGACTCGCTCTGTTCCCGCGTATAGCTCGCGCATGGTTCCGTCGGCCACTGATACCGCATCCAGGTGCCAGGTCACGTCTTTATCAACGGACAGCCAGGCGACGACAATGGTCTTGCCGTCGGGTGACCAGGCGGGAGTCGTCATGGCACTCGCTTCTCGCGGCGCGCTTTTCAGCACGCGTTCGCCGCTGCCGTCCGCCGACGCCACCAACACGTGCACCTCCCGTTTTTCGGGAATTCCACGCAAGAAAGCAAACTGCTTTCCATCCGGTGAAAAACTGGGCGAGGTGTCAATGTCCTTCAGCAATTGGCGTGGCGCTCCGCCGAGCACAGGCATCAGGTAGAGGTAGCGGAAATTCAGCGTGCTCTTGTCCGAGCGCACGAAGTAGATGTAGTTGCCGTCGGGCGAAAAACTCAATCCCGCGAAGGCCACCTGATCCGGAGCCAGAACCTGGACGTCGCTCTTGGTGGCCACTTGCCGCACCCACAGGCTCTGCATCTCCGCATCGCGCAGGACGTAGACGACGTAGCGGCCGTCCGGCGACATTGCGACCAGTCCGGCTTTGCCGCTGTCAGTTAACTTGACAATCAGCATATTTTGCAGGTTGAAGCCGCGCGCGTGTGTGGCCCACTTGTATATTCCGAAACCAACCCCGGCAATCACCACCAAAGCTCCGATCGCCAAGAAAAGAGTCTTGCTCTTACCGCCGCGAGCGGCCGCCGCGGGCGCGTGGGCATCCGAAGGCGCGGCCTGCACCCTGGCCGAACTTGGAACCGCGGCGCCGCCGGAGCCGCTTGCCACCGTGCGCACTTTGCCGGAACTTGTGTCGCGTTTCAGGCGCTTTAATTCCGCGCGCATCTCCGCGGCGCTCTGGTAGCGAAGGTCGCGATCTTTTTCCAGCGCGGTGCGGATCACCTCTTCGAGCTTGGGCGGCAGTCGGGGATTGATTTCCGCGACCGAGACCGGATCGCAATTCAAGATCGCGTCAAAGATCACGGCGGAAGTTTCCCCGTCGAAAGGAATCTTGGCCGTGGCCATCTGGTAGAGCACGGCGCCGAAACTGAAAAGGTCGCTGCGGGCGTCCAGTTCCTTGCCGCGTGCCTGCTCCGGCGACATGTAGGCCACCGTGCCCACCGCCGTGCCAGGCGATGTCAGTTGCGCCGGAGTGGTTTCCATGGCGGTTGTGCCCACTGACATTCCTAGAAGTTTTTGTTCCGCGGCCAATTTGGCAAGGCCGAAATCCAGGACCTTGGCATGCCCGCGTGCGGTGACGAAAATGTTCGCCGGCTTAATGTCGCGATGGATGATGCCCTTGGCGTGTGCTGCGTCGAGCGCATCGGCAATTTCAATGGCTAGATCGAGAATGTCGGGGAGTTCCAGAGGACGCCCCGCCAGATGGTGCTCCATTGACTTGCCTTCCAACAATTCCATAGCAATAAAGAATTGGCCGTCGGCCTCGCCGATTTCATGGATGGTGCAAATATTGGCGTGATTCAACGACGAAGCCGCACGCGCTTCCTGTTTGAAGCGCTCCAGCGCCTGGGGATTCTTGGCCAGATCTTCGGGCAGGAATTTCAGAGCCACCTTACGGCCGAGATTGACGTCTTCGGCCTCGTACACGACGCCCATGCCGCCGGCACCCAGCTTGGAAGTGACGCGATAGTGCGAGATATTCTGGCCAATCATTTGCGCAGGAGAAGCGGCGCCATAATAGGCTTCGCTTGCGGGCAAGTCAACGAATCTTGCCCTTCCGTGCGGCGCAGGGGGAATGCGAATTGTTGAGATTTTCGACAGTATGGACTTGCCGCAGGACGTTGCCGTGCGCGGGAACGGGGCACACTTTTCTATCGTAAAGTTCCTTGAAATTCTCTCTCACTTGTATATGATAGAACGCTTTGGCGATGCTCAATCTCCCGGATTGATTTTTGTTTCAGCCCGGCCTGCGCGCAATTGTGTTCGCAGGAGTGTGCGGCCGGGAAGTTTCTTGGAGCGGAGGCGATGCAGAGAAAAAAACCGTGCGCCGGGTCGACATTCGCTTCAGTCATGCTGGCGCTGTTCCTCCTGATCTTCACCGTGTCCACGGTCTACGTTTTCTGGGCCAAGACCTGGTGGTTTCCGAATCCCATCACCGCGGTGGGCCGCGAAATTGACCAGCAATTTCACCGCACGCTAATCATCACCGGTATTGTCTTCGTGTTGTCTCAAATCGGGCTGGCCTGGGTGGTCTTCCGCTACCGCGATCAGGGACAACGCTCTTCGCACAACGAGGGCAACCAGACCATGGAAGTGCTCTGGACCTCGGCTACTCTGGTGCTCTTCGTCGGCCTCGGCTTCTACGGCGAGCGGGCCTGGGC
>JBGPGF010000233.1:0-3939 GCA_041483755.1 Terriglobia bacterium
AGGGCTCGCCCGCAAGTTCAACCGCCGTTTAATCCTCACTAGCGATTGATTCTCCTGGAGTCCGTTCCACGTTTTCCGCACGGGTGCATTTGCTGTCTCCCCGCTTGTGAATGAGAGTCCCCTAATAGATATTATGTTAACTAAGGATTCGGGCTGATTAGCTCTCCCTCGCCCTATCTCTCGACCCCACCTCTTCCCTTCAGGGCTTTGCGGCGCTTCCCTTTGGCTTGTGGCGGTTCAATTCGTACTGGATGGATTGCTCGAGAGCGGTCCGGTCCGCCCCGATCATGCGGCGTCCGTTGACAAAAATCGTGGGCGTACTTGTAACTTCAAGCGTACGGCCATTCTCGAAACTGTCGTCAATCGCCTTGGCCGCTTCCGGGCTTGCCATGCAGCTCTTGAACGTGTCCGAGTTCAGTCCCGCCTGTGCGGCGTAGTCCAGCATCTTGGCCCAGGCGTTCTCGGCGGAGATGATCTCCTGGCCCGTATAGATGGCGTCGTACAGCTTCCAGAAGGCCTGTGGGTCCTGACTATAGGCACAGCGGCCCGCAATGGAAGCCGTGCGAGCCCAGGGATGGATCGTGGAGAGGGGAAAGTCTTTGAAGACCAGGCGAGCCTGCGGGTAGTTGGGCAGGACCACCCTTAAGACATCGTGAAGCTGCTTGCACATCGGACACTCAAAGTCGGCATATTCCACGAGCGTGACCGGTGCTTTGGGATCGCCCTTGGTTGGTGCGCCTTCAAGGATCATCTTGGCACGGGTCTGGGCAAGGGGATCCTTGCTGAGGTCAGAGACTTCCCCTCGGAACATGAACTTGCCGTCGCGGCTCACGTAGAGCTTCGCGGAATCCTTCTGCTCGGCCACGGCCACGTCCACGGTCGTCATCAGCAAACCTGGAATATCGGCATCCTTTAACGCGCCAATGGTCAGCTTCACGTCGGGGCCCCAGGCATAGAGGTTGCGCAGGTAGTCTTCCATGTTCTTGCGGACAGCGTCGTCCGTGGCGGCCGGCGCTGCCGGAGTCCCTTGATTTGCCGTCTGAGCGGCGAGAGTCATCGCGCCAAGGAGCGCGGTCAGCAGCAGTGCATGTCTCGAGCGATAGTGTTTCATGCGGTGACTCCTGGCTAGGGGATGAAGCTCTGGGCGATGGGGAACGGTCTCCCCATGCCGAAGGCGCGCGACGTAATCTTAAGTCCTGGCGCGGCCTGTCGGCGCTTATATTCGCTGCGGTCCACGCGCATGGCGATTTCGCGCACGAGAGAGCGGTCATAATCGAGGTGGCCGGCAATTTCGTCCGGGGTGCGGACGTCCTCGATGTAGGCCTTCAAGATGCGGTCCAAGACATCATAAGGCGGCAAGGTGTCCTCATCTTTCTGATTGGTCCGCAGCTCGGCGGAGGGCGGTTTATCGATCGTCGCCGCGGGGATGACTTCCCTTTCGCGATTGATGAAATTCGCCAGCGCATAGACCATCATCTTGGGAACATCGGAAATGACCGCCAGCCCGCCCGCCATGTCCCCGTAGAGCGTGCAATACCCTACCGCAAGCTCCGACTTATTCCCCGTGCTGAGCACCAGCGAGCCGAACTTATTGGAGAGCGCCATCAGGAAATTCCCACGGATGCGCGCTTGGATATTTTCTTCGGCGACGTCCATCGGCCGGTTCGCAAATGCCGAGCCCAGTGTTCTGCGATAGGCCTCGAAAACATCCCCGATCGGCAAGGTAAGAAACTCAATCCCCAGATTCGTGGCGAGCCGCTGCGCATCTTCACGGCTTCCCGGAGACGAAAAAGGGCCGGGCATGGATACGCCAAGCACATTTTCATGGCCCATGGCGTCCACCGCAATCGCCGCGACCACGGCGGAATCAATGCCGCCGCTCAAACCAATCAGCACCCTTCTGAATCCGCATTTCCGAACGTAATCCCGCGTGCCCGTCACCAACGCGCGATAGGCATATTCCAGCTCGTCCGTGGGCTGGGAGTGGATTTCCCCCTGTTGGGTCACCGTGTCGAAGAGGACCAGGTCCTCTTCAAATACGGACGCCTGCGCTGCGACTCTTCCTTCCGGAGTGATGGCGATGCTGCCACCGTCGAATACGAGGGAATCGTTTCCGCCCACCTGATTGACGAAGACCACAGCGCGCTTGTGCGACTGGGCGAGCCGGCGCAACATTTCGCGGCGGAGGGTGCGCTTATCCAGCGTAAAGGGCGATGCGGCGATGTTGATGAGCAGTGACGCTCCCTTGCCCACCAGCTCCGCGATGGGATCGCGCTTGTAAAGCGGCTGGGCCCAGAAGTTCTTGTCATTCCACGCGTCCTCGCAAATGGAGATTCCCAGAGTCTCCGCCTCGAACGGGAAAACAAATTGCTCTTCGGGAGGCTGAAAATAGCGGGACTCGTCAAAAACATCGTAGGTGGGTAGAAGCATCTTGCTCTGTTCGAACACCACGCGCCCGCCGCAGAGCAGTGCGGCATTGTTCGCGATTCCCTTCCCGCTGGAGACCGGCGCGCGGCCCACGTATCCCACAATCGCCGGCAGCGGCAGCTTTGCAGCCAACAGTTCCAGCGTTTCGCGATTTTTCTGAATGAAAGCAGGGCGCTCCAGAAGATCCAGGGGCAGATAACCGCAGATGCAGAGCTCCGTAAAGACAGCCAGGTCCGCGCCGCGCGAGCGCGCCTGCTCGGCAAGTTCGAGTATGCGAGCCGAGTTGCCGGGGAAGTCCCCGACGGTCGGATTGAATTGCGCCAGCGCGATTTTCATGTGGCCTCATAGAATACGAATGCGGTGGCGGGATTGCAAACTGCCATTCTCTGCCGCCTTAGATACACAAAAGCCCTTGAACGCACGGTTCAAGGGCCTTTGTAAACACACGCGGGGGCGCGAACTCCGCCGCTCGCGAGGCAGCTCAAACGCTGAACGAACTTCCGCAGCCGCAGGTGCTCTTCACATTGGGGTTGTTGAATTTAAACCCCGCACCCTCGACGGATTCGACGTAGTCAATCTCGATGCCTTCGAGATACATCGAGCTCATCTGGTCCACCAAGACCTTGAGGCCCTCGAACTCGATGACGTTGTCTGTCTCGTTGGTTTGATTCTCAAATGCCATGTGGTACTGGAAACCCGAGCAGCCGCCGCCTACCACGGCGACACGCAGAGCCACTGGGACGGGGTTCTGCATGCTCATGATTTCCCGAACCTTCGTGGTCGCAGTTGGTGTCAGATGAATCATAGGGTCGGTATCCTCCGCTCGCAGGCTCCCCTGCGAGGCACTTCCGCCGTGCTAAGTATAGCAGAATTGGCGAGCGGCCGCGCACAGCCGCAAACAGCGATTGCTCCCATCCGGTACACATGGAAACACGCCGCGCCTTGCATTTCGACAAGCACCAGCCACTTCCCTACAATTAGATGACGCCATGAGACACAAAGTTACGCTCATTCCCGGTGAAGGAATCGGTCCCGAAGTTGCCCGCGCTACACGGCGCATTCTCGAAGCCGCCGGCGTAATCATTGACTGGGAAGAGGTGGAAGCGCGCGCCCTCGTGGCCGGCGACAACGGGCAATTTCTGCATGAGGCCGCTGTGGACTCCGTTCGGCGGAACCGCGTAGCCCTCAAGGGCCCCATGGGTACGGCGATCGCCGGCGGCGCTCCCAGCGTTAACGTGGCTTTGCGCAGAACGCTGGATCTCTACGCGAATCTTCGGCCCGTGAAGAATCTCCCCGGGGTCAAATCCCGATTTGAAGGCGTGGACGTCGTGATCGTCCGCGAAAACACCGAGGACCTCTATTCCGGCCTGGAACATGAAGTCGTACCCGGCGTCGTGGAAAGCCTGAAGATCATTACCGAACGGGCCTCCACGCGCATCGCCCGGTTCGCCTTCGCCTACGCGAAGCGCAATGGCCGGCGCAAGATTCACGCCATCCACAAAGCCAACATCA
>JBGPGF010000234.1:0-3896 GCA_041483755.1 Terriglobia bacterium
CACCAGCCGCATGGAAGGCTCCGGCGGGTAGATGTACTCCTTCTGCGCGATGTACTCCTTCAGAATGTCGTTCTGAATCGTCCCGGAAATCTTCTTCCAGTCCGCGCCCTGTTTCTCCGCCACGGCAAGGTACATCGCCCACAAAACCGCCGCGGGGGAATTGATGGTCATCGAAGTCGTGACGCCGGCGAGCGGAATCTGGTCGAATAGCACTTCCATGTCCGCAAGCGAACTAATCGCCACGCCGCATTTTCCGACTTCGCCCTCCGCAAGCGGGTGGTCGGAGTCGTAGCCCATCAATGTCGGCAAATCGAAGGCAACGGAAAGCCCCGTCTGACCCTGTGAAAGCAGATAGCGGAATCGCGCGTTGGTGCTTTCCGCGGTGCCAAACCCGGCAAACTGCCGCATCGTCCACAACCGCCCGCGGTGCATCGTTTTATGAATCCCGCGCGTGTAGGGGGGCTCACCCGGCAGACCCAAATCCCGTTGTGCGTTCCAGCCGGCGAGATCGGCTGCGGTGTACAGCCGCCGAATCGGGTAACCGGATATTGTCGTGAATTCGGCGTGCCGCTCAGGACTCGTTTCAAGAATTGGCCGTAGCGTTTCCTCTTCCCACTTTAATTCTTTGGATGAAAGTTTTCGGGGAGGAGTCTCAGTTCTTGCGCGCGCAGGGGCGGAGTCGGTCAATTCCTTAGCCTTATCCGGCATGACCGGGCCCCTTTCAGCTCGGAAAGTTCGCGCGCACTGCCGCTCGTTCCAGCCGCTTCATCTTATGCCTGCGGTCTGAGCGGAACAAGCGAGGCATAGCCTGCCTCGGCGAAGAAGGGGCCCGTGAAGAACCGCGAGGCTAACAAATCAACACCCTATCTTGAGAGAGGCTAGAAACTCTTCGGCGCGCGCGCCACTTCGCCGTGCAACGTGCCGGGGATCAAGGTTTCGCGTTCGACGTCGCCCGTTTTGGCGTCGGCTACCGTCACGCGGTTCACCTCAAGCGTGCGGCCCAGGGCGCGCTCGTAGTTGGCTTTATCTTTCACCAAGTCCACCAGCGCGCGCAGTTCGTTGCCTTGCGCGGAGATCAGATCGCGCTGCGTCTGAATCACCAGGTAAACCGTCGAAGCGCCTAGCTGGTATTTCTTCTGTTCCGCATCGAACGTTTGCTCTTGCAGTCTTCGCGCCTGACCGGCGGCCTCCACACGCGCGCGGTCCTGCTCCAGCGCGATGTACGTGTTACGAACATCCAGCAGCGCCGCATTCTTCAACTGTTGCATCTGCGCTTCGAGCTGTCTTTGGGACAGGATGGCGCGCTGACTGTCAGCCTGAGCCGCGCGGTTGCGGAGCGGAATGTTCAAGTTCAGGGCGACCGCGTAGTCCGGAAAACGGTTGTGGAAAATCTGGCTGGTCGCGTCTCCGAGGCCGCCCTTATTGGTTCCCAGAACCGGCAGCACGGTGCTGGGCAAAAAAATTGGCGTCGGCAAACCCGTATTCTGATCAATGACAACAACGGGCTGTCCGGTACTGTCCACTACCCCCGAGCCGGCGACCGTGGTCGGAGTTCCAAAGATCGGCTGGTTGCCGGCCAGCCCGGAAGAGCTGTAATAGCCGCTTAGCGTCGCTGTCGGAAGCAGGGCATTGCGCGAGGAGCGGACGCTAATGTCCGCATTCTTCAAGTTGAATTCCAGCTGCCGCAGGTCGGGCCGCTTCGCGAACGCCTCTCTCACGGATTCTTCAAACGAAGGCGCCTCGACCGGCTCGGGCCGGTTCGGCTGATCCGTCGGAACAATCTCCACATTGAGGATTCTCGGGTCGAGTGGGTTTTTCGAAATGGCGTTCTTCAGGGCCTGCTGCTGTTGCATCAGAACGGTCTGCGCGACGATCAGATTCTGCCGGTCGGTCGCCACCTCGGACTCCGCTCGCACCACGTCCAGCGGCGCCATGGTGCCGATCTCCAGCTGCTTCTTGTTGTCGGAATAAAGCTTTTCGGCCACGTCCACGGCGCGTTGCTGGACCTTGACGTTTTCCCGCGAAAAAACCAGTTCCCAATAGGAGTTCACGGTGTTCGTGATCGTGTTGATCGCTTGCTGAGTGAACTGCAGCTCGGCAATGTTGCGGTTATTCTTCGCGATGCGGATGTTGCGCGTGTTCGTGAGCCGCCCAAAGCCGTTCAGAAGCTGCTGTGACAGCGTAAGCGTCAGCCCGGACTGGACCGACGGGTTGAAGATTGCCGCGGGTGAACTCGTCGAGCTTCTCGTATTGTTCCACGCCGCGGTCAAGCTCGTGCCCGTCTGAAAGCCCTGCGTGTACTGCGTATTGAATTGGGAGGTATGGACAATCAGGCTGGTGACGGCGGATGACCCCGTGCCGGCGATGAAAGGGTTGTTGACCGGAGTGTTGCGGTCGTCAATCGAGAACGTGGAAGTCAGAATGGGATCGAAACTCTGGTTCGGAATACTCCCCAGCGCTTGGCCTGCGGAACTGCTGCTTCTGGCGCGCAGAATGTCCGTATCGGCAAGCCACGGGCTATAGCGCTGCACGAGGATGTCCAGATTGTTTTCAAGCGCCAGCTCGACAGCGTCCTGCAGGCTGATCTCCAGCTTCCCGTCGTGGATCAATTGTTCAATCCGCGGGGAGTTCACGAGGACCGGCTGCTCGATCCCGATGGGGTGATAAGCCTTGAACAGGCTCGGCCCGCGCGAAAAATCGTGCTTCGAAAGCTGCAGCGATGCTGGCGAAGCGGCATTCGTGCTCGGCGCGGCGGCGGGCTTGGGGTCCCCGGAATTGCCCTGCGCGAATGTGGGCGCAACCGGTCCTGCGGCCAGTGCTACAGCGAGCCAGGCGGCGAACAGTGTGCGAGCAACCTGCGTTTTCATCATCATCCTCACCCCAGTGGATTGCGTCCTCAGTGGACGTGGCTCCGTGACTCCTAAGTCTGTAAAACGTTCGTGGAAGGGTATTTGTTTCATTAAATCGGTGGAGAGTCCCCCGCGGCGGCGCTGCGCCCCGTTGCGAATCTTCGAGTTTAGCAGGGGGCCGGGTTTCTTGACAAACTCGCCGGGCCGCGGCTAGGCTGCTCACGTTTCGACGGTTAGCGGCCTCTTCGGGTTAGCACAGGCGGCGCTGGCGTCCTCCGCATGCGCAATTTCAAGCTCACTTTGGCCTACGACGGCACCGACTTCCACGGATGGCAAATGCAATCCGGCAAGCCGACGATTCAGGGGACGCTGGTCGAGGTCGTACAGCGGCTGGCGCAGGAAGAAATCTTTGTCCATGGCGCGGGGCGGACGGACGCCGGTGTCCATGCTTTGGGCCAGGTCGCGCACTTCAGGACCCGCTCGGGCTTGTCTGCCGGGGAATTTCAGCGCGCCTGCAACGCGCTCCTGCCGCCATCCATCCGCGTCGTCGCCGCAGAGGAGGTTGGTCCGGACTTTCACGCACGCTGGGGCGCGCTCGCCAAAACGTATCGTTACCGGCTCTATCGCGGACGCGTCGTGCCTCCGGCGCTCTGGCGCTACGTCCTTCACTATCCATTTCCGCTCGACGAAGCCGCGATGTCCGCGGCCGCCGCGCGCTATGCCGGAACGCATGATTTCGCTTCCTTCGCCGCTTCCACCGGCTCGGAAGACGACGACCGCGAGCGCTCCACCGAGCGAGAAATCTTCTCCGCCGAGGTGGCCCGCGACGCAACCGGAGAAGAGCTGCACTTCACCGTGCGCGGCAAGTCGTTCCTGCGCTACATGGTCCGCAAAATGACCGGCACGCTCCTCGACGCCGGCCGCGGCAAGCTTCAGCCCGAAGACATTGATCGCCTCTACCTGCTGCGCGACCGCTCCAAGTCCGGCCCCACGGTTCCGTCTCAAGGGTTGTGGATGCTCTCGGTGGAATACGCCGAGCCTTGGCGC
>JBGPGF010000235.1:0-3825 GCA_041483755.1 Terriglobia bacterium
ATCGCGCAGGATCTTCACGCGGTCGAGCGTCTCGACTTCCGAATGCAAGTAGCGGCAACGCACGCCCACCTCTGCAAAATACTCGGCCAGGTCCTCCGCCATACGCTTCGTCAGAGTAGTCACCAGCACGCGCTCGTTGCGCTCCGCGCGCACACGAATCTCTTCCAGCAAATCGTCCACCTGTCCCTTGACCGGACGAACTTCCACTTCCGGGTCCACCAGCCCCGTGGGACGAATCACCTGCTCGACGACCACACCGCCCGCCTTAGTCAGTTCGTACGGCCTTGGCGTCGCGGAAACGTAAATCACCTGATTCATGCGGTGTTCGAACTCCTCAAACGTCAGCGGCCGGTTGTCCAGCGCCGAAGGCATCCGGAATCCGTAATTCACGAGCGTCTGCTTCCGCGAGCGGTCGCCGTGATACATCCCCTGCACCTGGCCAATCGTCTGGTGCGACTCGTCAATGAAGAGAAGAAAATCCTGCGGCACATAGTCGAGCAGCGTCGGTGGCGCCTCTCCCGGCAGCCGTCCGGATAGATGCCGCGAATAGTTTTCGATCCCGTGGCAGTACCCAATGGTGCGAATCATTTCGATGTCAAACATCGTCCGCTGCACGATCCGCTGCGCCTCGACGTATTTGCCCTGCTTCTCGAGCTCCTTCTTCCACCACCACAGTTCTTCCTGGATTCCCACGATGGCGCGTTCCTTCTGCGCCATGGGCATCACGTAATGTGTCTTGGGATAAATCGGCACACGCGCCAGGCTTTCTTGCCCGGCGCGCACTTCGCCCGTCAGCGGGTCAATCTGCCGCAGCGCGTCCACGGTTTCGCCCCACAACTCGACGCGGTAGGCATAGTCGTCGTACGTCGGGAAAATCTCAATCATGTCTCCGCGTACTCGAAACGTCCCGCGCCGCAATTCCTCGCTGCGCTCAAATTGGATGTCCACCAGCCGCCGCAGCAGCGCCTCGCGCGAAGTCTGCTGGCCCTTCTCCAGCATCACGAGCATGCCGTAGTACGCCTCGGGCGAGCCCAGGCCGTAAATGCAGGATACCGACGCCACTATCACGACGTCGCGCCGTTCGAAGAGCGACCGCGTGGCGCTCATGCGCAGCTTGTCCAGCTCGTCGTTGATCGTTGATTCCTTCTCGATGTACACGTCCGCGGAGGGCACGTAGGCTTCCGGCTGGTAGTAGTCGTAGTAGCTGACGAAATATTCCACGGCGTTTTCGGGGAAAAAACCCTTGAACTCGTGGTAGAGCTGCGCCGCCAGCGTCTTATTGTGCGCCATCACCAGCGCCGGGCGGTTCGTCGCCTCGATGAGCTTGGCCATCGTAAACGTCTTCCCCGAGCCGGTCACCCCAAGCAACACCTGATGCTTCTCGCCGGCTTCCACGCCGCGCAGGAGCTGCTCGATGGCCGCGGGCTGGTCCCCGCGTGGCTGGTAATTGCAGTGCAGCTTGAAATTCATCCCGCGGCTCTCCGGCGCGTCTTTCGGGCGCAAGACAAACTTTCATTATACCGCAGCGCGATAGCCCGTAGGAGAGGCCGGCAAGCCACCTCATTGCGCAGCGCTTGTGTGGCATACTCATCAGCCATGAGCTCTGTACCGGACAGCCCTGTACGCCTCGGCGAACCGGCGCCAAACGCTGCCGCGGGCTCCGCAATCGTCTTGGGCATCGCCTGCCTTGCGTTTCTCGCCCAGATGCTCACCGCAGCGCGCTACGGCTACTTCCGCGATGAGCTCTACTATCTGGATTGCGCCCGGCATCTGGCCTGGGGCTACGTGGACCATCCTCCGCTGAACGTCTTCATTGCCTGGTTCGAACGGCACACGACCGGCGACTCGCTCTACTCCCTGCGGCTCTTCCCCGCGCTGGCCGGCGGCTTCACAGTCTGGCTTGCGGGACGCCTGGCGCGCACGCTGGGAGCGGGCGCCTTCGGCCAGGCCTTCGCCGCCCTGGCTGTCCTCATCGCCCCGGGCTACCTGCTGTTCTTTCACCTGCTGACGATGAACGCTTTCGAGCCGCTCCTCTGGACCGCCGCGGCATATATCGTCGTGCGCATCCTCCAGACCGGCAATCAGAAGCTCTGGCTCTGGTTCGGCCTCCTCGCCGGCATCGGCATCCTGAACAAGTGGACTATGCTCTTCTTCGGCTGTGGGATTGCAGCCGGGCTTGTACTGACACGCGAGCGCCGCGCTCTGGCTCACAAGTGGATCTGGCTAGGCTTTGCCACAGCCATGCTCATTTGGCTGCCCAACATTCTCTGGAACGCACAGCACCATTGGCCGTTCCTGGAACTCATGGGTAACGTGCGTTCGAGCGGCCGTGACGTCGTCCAGCCACCCATCCCGTTCCTCATTGATCAAGCCTTCTTCATGCACCCCCTCACCGCGCCGCTTTGGATCGCCGGCGCCTTCTGGTATTTCTTCGGCCGTGACCCCGGTACTGGCCAGCGGAGCCGTTACCGCGTTCTCGGCTGGACCTGGCTTTTCTTGACGGTCTGCTTTATCGCGGCGGGGGGAAAGACCTATTACTTGTGGCCCGTTTACCCAATGCTCTTCGCCGCAGGCGGGGTCGCGCTCGACGCGTGGCTCTCGGGACGCGCCCGCGTACTCCGCCCACTCTATGGCGGCGCACTGGTCCTCGGTGGCGCGTTTCTTGCGCCCATTACATTGCCTGTGCTTTCCCCCGAAGGTTTCATTCGTTATCTGCAGGTGTCGCACGTTCCCTTGCCCGAAGTGGAACACCAGCGCACCGGGCCGCTCCGCCAGCAGGTCTATGCCGACATGTTCGGCTGGGACGAGATGGCCCGCGAGACCGCTCGCGCCTACGCGAACCTCCCGCCGGAGATCCGCTCGAAAACCGCCATCGTCGCGAGCGGTTTTGGCGACGCCGGCGCCATCAATTTCTTCGGCCCCAAGTATGGGCTCCCCGAGGCCATCAGCGGCCATCAGACCTACTGGTTTTGGGGCCCGCGCGAATACACGGGCGAGAGCATTCTCCTTCTCGGTGAGGATCTCGAACGCGCCCAGGAGCTTTGCACGAACGTGGACGTTGTCGGGCACGCGTACCACCCGTACTCCCGTGGAGACGAGCATTTCGACATCTACTGGTGTCACCCACTTAGGTGGAACCTCCGGGAGATCTGGCCACGCGCGAAGCACTTCGACTGAGGAGACTCGGCGGCAACCCTCCGCCAGAGTGGAAATCGCCGGCATGAATTCCTTGCGCTGGAGTTCGCAAAATTCGGGCATAGCTTGGCGCCTGCATCTCAGGGCCGCGCCAGCGGAGTTTCGAGGACCAACTGCAGCTCCGAATGGCTCTTGGTGTCCGTCTTGTAGCGCACGCGGTTGGAGTTGTCGGTCTTGGCTACGGTAACGTCCATCTCCTGGAGGCCCGTCACCGTGGAGCGCATCACCCTCCCCGTGGCCACCGAAATGTAGGTAATGATCTCGGTCGTACCGCGGGCGGTCCCGGAAATTCGCAGATCACGCAGGCGAAATGCCTCTGGTGTCGCATCCTTCGGATTTGATTTTTGCTTCAGCGTCGCCGTCGTAATGATCACCGCGCAGGTTTCTGGCGCCCCGCCTGCCTGTTCGGCGCCCTGAAGGGGCAGCCGAACGGCCTGGCACGCTTCGTCGCGCACATATTCCGACTTCCGCACCCACTCCAGGCCGGTGAGGATTGCAGGCGTTCCTTCCGTCTGCTCGGAATGCCATTTCTGCTTTTCTTCCACTCCGGCATCGGGAATCGAGCCTGCGGCCGCGAATTGTACGGCCCACTCCAGCCACGCCTGCTGCTGTTCGGGAAAGAAAGCGTCG
>JBGPGF010000236.1:0-3822 GCA_041483755.1 Terriglobia bacterium
CCAACCTAAGCCGCGAGTAAATCTCTTGGTCCCCCTCGATTATCCATTGACAATAGATTACTCATGGTGTAACATATGCCATGACATCGCGTTCAGTCCTCTCCGCGCCGCCTTCCATTGCCGCTAACTCCCGTAGAATCCGCAGATCCGTAAAATCGGCCTATAACCTCTTTCGATTCTGCAGTTCCATTCCTAAAGGACTTAAAACCCAGCAGAATCTGCAGTTACAGAAAACCCCCGGGGGAGGGGTGCCTTTCCAGAGCACTGGCGTCAGGGCGGCTGCTGGAGGGATTACGGTTTGGCGAGAGGAGAAAAGAAGCCCAGCGGCAAGTCGCGCGAGGTGCGCAGGCCGGCGGGGGCATCGAGGATGGCGGGAATGGTGTTGACCACGACGGAGGCGGTGGCGATGTCGCCGTGGGTGCCGCCGGGAATCGTCAGACTGATGTTGGGAACGCCGGTCAACTCGATCGTGTCCGCGGGATTCTTTGCGCCGACGTACATTTGCAGCTCGAGATACACCAATTCTTTTCCGCCGGCGATGCCGCGCGCGATCTGGTGAACGCCGGCGGCCTGTCCTGCTTCAACCGTGAAGAAGTCTGTTTTCACCCGTTCTTTGGAGACGACCGGCTCGATCGTCTCCGTGATTTCGTCCACCGCAAGGCCCAGGCTGTCCGCCACCATGGCCACCGATTCGGGCAAACCCACGTGCTTGATTCTTCCCGCGGCCACCTGCGCGCGAAATTCCTCGACGCTCATTCCCGCGCCGATTTTTCTCTGCAGCGGCTCGCGGCGCCCGCCGGCGTCCACGATGCGCACGGCCTTGGCGTGCTCGATGCGCTGCGAGACGGCGGCCAGCGTGATGAGGAGCTTGTCCATGACGAAGCCCGGATTGATGCCCGTGCCGACGAGGGCCACGCCCCAATCCTTCGCCGCCGCATCCAGCTTTGCCGCCAGCTCCGGATACGTGCGGAACGGATACGACAATTCCTCGCACGTCGAAACGACGCAGGCCTCGGCTTCCAGGCACGCCAGCAACTGGTCCATCACGCCGGGGAGGGAAGAGCTTGTGGAATGGATGACCACGTCGGCGGATATTCCGAGCACTGCTTGCGCGTCGGCGGAAATCTTCACGCCCCACGGCGCATCCGGCGCGCCGACCGCTTCTCCCAGGTCGCGCCCCGCCTTCGCCGGATCGGTATCAATGGCCCCGGCGATTTCCACGGCTTGCTTTTCGCGCAGCAGCCGCACGATGGCTGCGCCGATGGGACCGACACCATACTGAATGACGCGAATCTTTTTCTTCACGTTGCGCTCCGCGATATTTTCTTCGTGCAGGTTCGCCGCGGATGATTCCCCCTGCGGCGTCCTGGTCGATAGGGAGTGCCATACGATAAAGGAATTCAAGGAGACAGGCAACGCCAATCGCGCCTGGCAATCGTGCTCGCCGGGGGCTTGCCGCCTGAACGCGCCGCGCCGATAATGCTCGGGAGTCCCGTTTGGACATCCGAGTCTGGTCTGGGGAGGACACCGCCATGGCCGCACAGAAACTCAGCGACGCCGAAATCCAGCAGCGCCTGGCCAAAGCACCGGGCTGGAGCCTGCAGAACGGCAAGCTCCACCGCGCCTTCGAGTGCAAGGACTTCGCCGCCGCCTTCGGCAACATGACGCGCGTGGCGCTGGCCGCCGAAGCCATGAACCATCATCCTGAATGGTTCAACGTGTGGAACAAGGTGGTGATTGACCTGGCCACGCACAGCGTCAACGGCATCAGCAATCTCGATTTCGAGCTGGCCGCCAAGATTGACGCCATCTTCTCTTCGTAAACAAAGTTCATGAAAGCGTTCATGAAACCCAGCGCATGATCGGCGCTCACCATCCCAAAGGCCCCGCGCGCGGCTGGGCCGGCGTGGCGCTCCGCTGGCTCGCAGGCCTTTTCGTCCTCGGCATCCTTTTCCATTTCCTTCCGCTCGCTCCGCTGCGGTCCGCGCTCGCACGCATTCCGCTGACGCGGTTCCTCGCCGTGCTCATCGGCTACCTGCTGGCGCACACCATCGGTGCGGCGAAGTGGCGCATGGTGATCAATTCCGCGGGCGCCGAGCTGGACTTTGCCACCAGCGCGCAGTGCTACTTCGGAGGACTCTTCGGCACGCTGTTCCTGCCGTCGATTATCGGCGGAGACGTTGTGCGGCTTGGCGTGGGGTTGCGGCGCAGCCCGCGCCCTGCAGCGGTGCTGGCGGGGAATATTGCCGACCGCTTCGTGGATGCCTGCGCCCTCGCCGGCCTAACGCTGCTGGGCATCGCACTGGTGCCCGGCTCGCTCCCGCCGGAACTTCGCGCCAGAGTGTGGCGCGTTCTCGGCGGCCTTGGCGTTCTGGCTGTCGCCGTATTCCTGGTCGCGATGGCTTTGTATCGCCCGCTGCTTCGCGGGCGCCCCTTCCGCTTTCGCCGCAAGCTCGCGCGGCTCCGCCAATCGCTCCGCGAAGTGTCGCGCCGCCCGCACATTCTTCTCTACAGTTGGTTGCTCGGCCTCTTCGTGCAAGCCAGCCTCGTGTTGCTGACCGCGCTGCTCGCTATTTCCTGCGGCTTGCCGCTTCCGCTGCGAATTTGGCTCTTTGCGTGGCCGCTCGCCAAGCTCGCCGCGCTTCTGCCGCTCACGCAGGGAGGGGTCGGCGTCCGGGAAGCCGCACTGGTCGCCCTGCTCGCACCGTTTGGAGCGCCCGGCCCGCTGGTGCTTGCCGCGGGGCTGGCATGGGAAGGCGTGTCCGTGGCGGGCGCGCTGATCGCCGGGCTTGTGAGTTTGCTTCTCCGCCGCGCCGGAAAGGCGCCGGGGGAGGGTATTGCCCAACTGTGACACAGACCAGGAAGCGTCCTTGACTCCCCATTCCGCTCCGGAACAAAATGAATACCCCTTCCTATAGTTCCAATTCCTCGCACTGACCTCTCCAGTCGCGAACAAACGGTTTGCAGAGATGAACATTCGCCGTTGTCGTGTCTTCGCCGTCCCATCCGGAAGTGCCAGAACCGTGCACGGCAGACGAGCAACGCATGAAGAAAGCCCTCCGCAAGCTGGAAAGACATATGTATGAAGGTGAATGAAAAACCAGTTCGGGTGCTGTTGGTGGAAGGGAATCCGCAGGACGCGCAAGCGCTGAAAGAGACGTTTTGCGGGGAAGAGGGCGCGGCGTGCGAGATCACCATCGTTACCCGACTCTGCGACGCGCTCGACCGCTTGCTACAGTCTCCACCCGATGCCGTCATCCTCGATCTCTTTCTCGCGGATAGCAGCGGTCTCGAGACGCTGCGCCAGCTGCATCTGGCCGTGCCTAACATCCCGGTCGTGGTTCTCGCCGACAGTCGCGACGAGAGTCTCGCCTTGCGGGCCATCCAGGAGGGCGCGCAAGACTATCTGGTGAAGGGCGAATTCACGGCGCGCGATTTGTCCCGCTCGTTGCGATACGCCCTGGAGCGCCACCGGCTGCTCTTGGCGGTGGAATCGCTCACCGTCACCGACGAGCTTACGGGTTTGCACAATCGCCGCGGCTTCCTTTCCATCGCGCGGCACCAGTTGGAGCTCGTCCGGCGCAACAAAGGAACGGCCGCTCTCGTCTATGCCGACCTCGACGGCTTGAAGGAGATCAACGATCACCTGGGCCACGATGAAGGCGATCGCGCGCTGGTAGAGGTTGCCGATATTCTACGCGCCAGTTTCCGTCAATCCGATGTGCTGGGGCGTCTGGGCGGCGATGAATTCACGGTCCTTGCGCTGGACCCCGGGCTGCCCGGCTCCCCGATGGTCGTGCGGCGCCTGCGGCGCGCACTGCA
>JBGPGF010000237.1:0-3816 GCA_041483755.1 Terriglobia bacterium
CCCTCTGCCACCCGCGACTTCAATCTCTAACTTCCGACCTCCAACTTCAAACTTCTGAAAATCATTCGTAACGGAGCGCCACCATGGGATCCACGCGCATAGCCCGCCGAGCCGGAATCAGGCTGGCGGCCAGCGTAACCACGCAGGTCCCCAGTACCGCGGCGAAGAGAGCCAGCGGGTCCTCCGGAGCAAGGCCATAGAGAAGCGAACGCAAGAGCCTTGCCCCCACGATTGCCAGCGGCAGGCCCAAAAGAACTCCAGCAACACTCACCCGCAAACTCTCGCGCATAACCATCCACAATACTTGGCGGGGTCGTGCGCCGAGGGCCATACGCAAGCCAATCTCCGATGTTCTTCGGGTGACACGATAGGCAAGTGTTCCGTACAAGCCTGTGGCCACAAGGAGTGCGGCGAGGAGGCCAAAAAAGAGGGCGAGCCGCGCAAAGAGGTGCTCTTGGGAGAAGGACGCTTCGAATTGGGCCTGCTGCGTCATCGGCTGCAAGAGCGCCAGGTCCGGCCCGAAATCATGAACCACATGATGTACTGCAGGGAGCAAGGCCGCAGGATTGCCATGTGTGCGCAGCTCGATTTGCATTGTGGCGATGTCGGGTATCTGCGTGTAAGGGAAGTACGCCATCGGGGAGTCTTTCTCGCGCACTTCGGTGTATTTGCTGTTTTGTGCGACTCCGATGATGGTGTACGGTGTGGCTTTCGACTCATCAAGAGCGATTCGATGCCCCAACGGCTGGTGGCCCGTCAAATAACGATCCACGAATGTCTGGTTGACGATCGCGACTTTCATCGCGGTGGCGGAATCCGTCTCCTGGAAATCGCGGCCCATCAGGATTGGCGTGCCCACCACGTGGAAGAAATCCGAGCCAACCGCGTTCCAGCGTACCAGGCTGTCGATGATTTTTTCGTGCGGCTGCACCCCGTCCACAAACACAATCGTGTTGTTGCTCCCGCCCGTGCCGGGCCGGTTCTGCACTAACGTCGCCGATTCGACGCCGGGCAGGATACGCAGCCGGCCCATGAGCCCTTGGTGGAAGCGAATCACTTCGGCGTCACTGCGCAGGCTCTGTGGCGGCGTAATGCCGAAGACGAGCAGTCCCTGAGCGCGGAGCCCTAGATTGGCGTTTTCGAGGTTCAGCAAGGTGCGAACAGCAAGCCCCGCGCCAACCAGAAGCGCGAGGCACATAGCCATCTGCATGGCCACGACGACCTGACCGGTGCGGAAGCCAGCTCGGTCTTGGCGTGCGCTCGTACCGGAAGTCCTCAGAGCCAGCCAAGGCGCCACCCGAGCCACGCCGCGGAGCGGCGCGATCCCGAAGACCAGCGCTGCGGCAAAGGAAATCGCCAGCGTGAACAACAGTACCGTGTGGTCGGGAGCAAGGTTGACATCGGATCCCGCCCAGCGCGCCAAAGCTTCGCTGGCCCAAAGTGCCAGCAGCCATCCGGCCGCGCCTCCAGCGGCTACAAGAAGCAGACTCTCGGTCAACAATTGGCGGAACAACCGCAGGTGACCTGCACCGAGAGCAGAGCGCAGGCTGAATTCGCGCTGCCGAGAGGAATTCCGCGCGACCAGGAGCATCGCCACATTGCTGCACGCAATCACCAGGACGAGACCCACCGTGACCATGAGGGCACGCAGTGGCGTTTCGAGGCTGTCCCGAAACCCTGCGATCCCGCGGGCAGGAGTGAAATAAAGCCGTGAAGGCTGGTCGCTCCACTGCGGCCCGGACGTTCCCGCGCGAGCCACCTGTTCGTAGACAGGCTGCAACTGCGCCAGAGCTTGCCTCTCGCCGATGCCGGGGACCAAGCGGCCAATCATCATGAAGAACCACCAGTCTGGGGAGCTATAAAGACCGGCTTTGTCTTGGGGCGAGTAACCCCAAGGCTTCAGTTGCGGCATGGTTTGAAGCGGAATCCAGAGGTCGGTCGAGCCTCCTTCTTCCACGCCGAAGAACTCACGCGCGGCAATTCCGACGATGGTGAAGGGGATTCCCTTGATATACAGAGTCTGGCCGAGCACGGATGGATTTCGAGCAAAGCGCCGCGTCCAGTAGTTGTAGCTAAGGACGGCAACCTGTGTGTGGCGCGACTCGTCCTCCAGAGCCAGCACCCGCCCACGCGTGGGCAGCACACCCAGCCCCGAAAAGAAATTCCCGCTGACCATGTCCGCGGCCACTTCTTCCGGCGCCTCGCCGAATCGCACAACCGTTTTACTGAAACTGAGCGGTACGAAGCCAACCAGGTCGGAGAAGACTTGCCGTTGGGTCCGCAAGGCCTCAAAGGTGAGCTCGGAGAGAGAGAGGTCGCCATGCCCGGTCTGTGAAGTGCCGCTGGGCTGGTTTTTATAATGCAGACAGACGAGACGCTCCGGGTTCGGCACGGGGAGGAAACGCAGCAGAACGGCATTCATCACGCTGAAGATGGCAGTGTTGGCGCCGATGCCGAGTCCGAGGGTGAGCACTGCTACAGCGGTGAAGCCGGGATTCTTCCGCAGCATGCGCGCGCCGAAACGGACATCCTGTAAAAGCGTCTCAAGGAGCGGAAGCCCGCGGCGGTCGCGGTAGTTTTCCTTCGTCTGCTCCACGCCGCCGAGTTTGATGAGTGCGTCGCGCCGCGCTTCTTCGGCGCTCATCCCCGCACGCAGATTGTCTTCGATGTGCAACCGGAGATGGCTCTCCATCTCCGCGGCGAGTTCGCGTTCGCGCCGTTCCCTTCCGAATAGTTCGCCCAGCCGCAACAGCCATCCACGCAGGCGTCTCATGCAGATTCCTTTCCGTGAGCCAGGAAGCGCGCCAAAATCTCCGTCGTTTGCGCCCACTCGCGCGCTTCTCTCTCCAATTGCTTGCGTCCGGCGCGCGTCAGCTTGTAGTACTTGGCTTTACGATTGTTGTCGGAGGTGCCCCACTCGGAGGAGATGTAGCCCTCCTGCTCCAGCTTCAGCAGCGCCGGGTACAGCGTTCCGTAATTGACGGCCAGCAGGTCGCCGCTGGTCTGCTCGATGCGGCGCGCGATGCCGTACCCGTGCAACGGCCCCAGCGCCTGCAGCGTCTTGAGGACCATCAAGGCCAGCGTGCCCTGCCAAACGTCTGCTCTTTCGCCCATCGTTTTCTCCCGTGGCTCCTATGGCTTACCCATACCTAGATGCCACAGTCCCTATGGGAATGCAATAGAAGAAACGCAAGACCCCGGTATTTTGTTTCCGAATTTCTTCATTTTTTTGGCCCCCTCTTGCTTGACTCTGTCGAAACTTCCCACTAGCCTCATCCGTCTACCTTTACGGTTGCCGGGGGACGGGGTCCTTCCAACGCTCTCTCGCAAGGAGTCTTGCATGCGTTCCAGCCTGATTCGCAGGTGTGCGTCAGCGCTCTGCGTCGCCGCGCTCTTCACTTTGCTTGGCGCCGCGCCTTCTCTATTCGCGCAGGGAGGCGAGCCGCAATATTTCGCCATTCGGGGAGCAAAAGTCGTGCCCGTTGCCGGGCCGCCCATCGAAAACGCCACCATCGTCGTGGCCCGCGGCATCATCACTGCCGTCGGCAAGGACGTGGCGATTCCGCCGGAAGCGTGGATCATCGACGGCAAGGGCCTGACTGTTTATCCCGGACTCGTCGATGCCTTCACCGACGTTGGCATCCCCGCCGCCGCTCCTACTGGAGGTGAAGGCGGACCCCGCCGCCCGCAAGAAACTTCTCGTGGTCCGCAGGATCGTCCGGGTTCCACGCCGTGGCGCAGCGCGGCGGACGAAGTCAGCCTCAGCGACAAGCGTATCGAAACCTGGCGAAACGCAGGGTTCACGACGGTGGTCTC
>JBGPGF010000238.1:0-3804 GCA_041483755.1 Terriglobia bacterium
CTCGCTCGTCTTACAATGTATCGGCCTGCGGTATAGTGGCCCGACGGCGCCCCTGGAGGCCCCCAATGTCGAAGAATCGTGCAACGGAATCCTTCCTGCCGCTGACCCCGGCGATGTTTTACGTCCTGCTGGCCCTGGCGGACGGCGATAAGCACGGTTACGCCGTGATGAAGGAAGTCTCGCTCCGCACGGCCGGGCGGACGCGCCTCAGCGCCGGCACGCTCTACGGCATCATCAAGCGCCTATTGACGGAAGGCTTGATCGAGGAATCGCGCCGCCGGCCCGCTGCGGAAAATGATGACGAGCGGCGGCGGTATTACCGGCTGACCAGCTTTGGCCGTCAGGTGGCCATGGCCGAAGCCGAGCGGATGGACGAAGCGCTCGCCGTGGCCCGGGTGAAAAAGCTTTTGGGCCGCCTGGAAACTGCTTAGGACGGGAGGGTGCCGCAATGACGCGAAAAGAAGGCTCATTCTCCGACCGGATGTTCCGCGCATTGATGCGGCTGTTTCCCTTTGAGTTCCGCGGGGAGTTCCAGGGCGAGATGGAGGGTGTCTTCCGCGAGCAGCGCACCGATGTGGAACGCCAGGAAGGCGTGCGCGGCATGGCGCGGCTCTGGTGGATGACGCTCACCGGAATTTTCCGCACGGCGCCGCGCGAACACCTCGAAATGTTTCGCCAGGACGGCGGCTTCGCCCTGCGCATCATGGCCAAGCAGCCGGGATTCACGGCTGTCGCTCTGCTCACACTCGCGCTGGGCATCGGCTCAAACACGGCGATCTTCAGCGTGATCTATGGCGTGCTGCTACGCCCGCTGCCTTACCGCGACGGCCAGAACGTGGTGGTGTTGACGCAGCCGATGCCCGGGCTCGGCTCAGACGACATCGGCTTTTCGGTCAAGGAAATCGAAGATTACCGCGCGCAGAACCACTCACTCGATTCGCTGGTGGAATACCACAACATGTCGTTCATGCTCGTGGGTCACGGTGAGCCGCAGCGCGTGGCGACCGGCGTCGTTTCACCGGACTTTTTCGAAATCCTCGGGATCAAGCCCAAGCTCGGGCGATTCTTCCTGCCGGAAGACGACAAGCCGGGTGCGCCGAACGTGCTGGTGCTCAGCTACGGCTACTGGGCGCGGCAGATGGGAAGCGACACCAACATCATTGGAAAGGTGTTGAGCATGAACGGGCGCGCCATCACCGTGGTGGGCGTGATGCCGCCGATCCCGCAGTACCCCGATCAGAACGACGTGTACATGCCCACCAGCGCATGCCCGTTCCGTTCGAATCCTGATTTCGTCCAGAACCGTGATGCGCGGATGATGAACGTCTTCGCGCGGTTGAAACCCGGCATGCGCCTGGAAAAGGCCCGGGCCGATCTTTCCGTTGTGGCTTCGCGCCTCGCCACGGCCCATCCGGAATCGTATCCGCCGCAGGCCAAATTCACTGCGCACGCCGAGCGGTTGCAGACCGAGTTGGGGCGCCAGGCGCGCACAACGCTGCTTCTGCTGCTCGCCGCGGCAGGGATGGTCCTGCTGATTGCCTGCGCCAACGTGGCCAACCTCACTCTTTCGCGCTTGCTGCGCCGTGATCGCGAGATGGCCGTGCGCGCCGCTCTGGGTGCGGGACCTGCCCGGATTCTGCGCCAACTATTGACTGAGAGCACCATCCTCGCTCTCGGGGGTGGCGCGCTCGGTCTGGTTTTCGCAGCACTCGGGCTGGATGTGCTGGTGCGTTTCGCCGCGCGGTTCACGCCGCGCACGGGAGAAATCCGCTTGGACGGTGTCGTGTTGGCCTTCACGGCGATTGTTGCCGTGGGCGCCGGAATTGTTTTTGGCACGCTGCCGGCAATGAGCCGCCGGCGCGATCCTGCCGATGCTCTTCAGGGTGGCTCGAAGGGGACCGTCGGCGGGGGAAGACGAAACCGCTTGCGGAGCCTGCTGGTGGTATCGCAGGTGGCGATTTCATTCACGCTGCTGGCCGGCGCCGGCTTGATGATTCACTCGGTCTATAACCTGCAACACGTGGACGCGGGATTCCGGCCTGACCACGTGCTCACGATGCTCCTGGAGCTAGATTGGTCACGGTACAACGATCCTAGCGGCGCAAAGTCTCGGGCGTTCTTCGATTCGCTGCTGACTCGTGTCAGCGGCATGCCCGGCGTGACTGAAGACAGCGTGGCCATGCATGTGCCGCTGAATGAATCGGCGCCGATGGCCCGGATGTTCCAGATCGAGGGGCGCCCGGTGCCCACTCCCGCCGATCGGCCGCGAGCCAACTGGCACAATGCTTCGCCGAATTACTTCCGGACGATCGGCATACCGTTGATGCGGGGGCGCTACTTCACGGATGCGGACGGGCCCGATGCGGCGCCGGCGGCTATCGTGAACCTGACCATGGCGCGCCACTACTGGGGCGAAAAAGATCCGCTGGGGCAACGCGTCTCGTTCGACAACGGCGATCACTGGGCCACCATTGTGGGCATCGTGGGAGATACGCGCGATTACGGGCTCGAGCGGCCACCCGGCGATGATATTTACCGCCCCTACGCGCAGGTTTCATTCCGTATGGCCCGCCTGCTGGTGCGCACGGTTGGCGACCCGATGCAGCTCGCGAAGCAAGTCACTTCCGCCGTTTACGAGATCGATCCCAAGCAACCCGTAGCGGAAGTGCGCACTCTCGAACAGATCCGCACAAACTGGATGACGGCCTCGAAGCTGACCGCTCTGCTGCTGGCGCTCTTCGCGGGCCTGGCGCTGGCCATCACCGGAGCGGGCCTTGCCGGCGTGATGGCGCTCTCGGTGAGCCAGCGGACGCAGGAAATCGGCATCCGAATGGCGCTGGGAGCGACGCCGCGCTCGATCTTCCGCATGGTCCTGACGCAAGGCCTGGGGATGGTCGCTCTCGGGGCAGGGATCGGCGCGGCTGGGGCATACGGCGTTTCGAAGCTAATGTCCGCGCTGCTTTTCGGCGTGGGAGAAGTGGACTGGATTACGTTTGCCGGCGTGATTGTGTTGCTGCTCAGCATTGCGGCGGTGTCGTGCTTCTTGCCCGCGCGCCGCGCGGCGAACATGGCGCCCATCGTGGCGCTGCGCTACGAATGATTCATGCAAAGGAGAACCATCGTGAAAAAAATATTCGTTCGAACAAGTTTGATACTGCTCGCCCTCGCGGCGAGTGTGGCGGTAGCGTCCGCGCAGGAGCGTGCCCCGATGCTGGTGACGCCGGCGTGGCTCGCCGAACATCTGCACGATTCGAATCTCGTCCTGCTGCACGTCGGCGCCAAGGGCGAGTTCGAACAAGCGCACATCCCCGGCGCGCAGCCGCTGAATTATTCGGATGACATCTCCACGCCGCACGACATGAGCAGCGGCCACATGGCTCCCGGTGTGCTGATGCTCGAGCTCCCCTCAGCGGAGGTATTGAAAGCCAATTTCGAAAAAAAGGGAATCTCCGACAATTCGCGCATCATCGTTTACTTTGGCAAGGATTGGTTTTCTCCGAGCACGCGCACGATTCTCACGCTGACCTACCTCGGCCTCGGCGACCGGACTTCGCTGCTCGATGGTGGTATGCCGACCTGGCAGGCCGCGGGAAATCCCGTGACGTCCGAAGTGAAGACGCCCGCGCCGGGCCATTTGACGCCGCATCTGCATCCAGAAGTCGTCGTGGACGCCGCCTGGGTTTCTTCGCATCTGCATCAGCCCGCGGTGGCCATTATTGACGCGCGGAATACGCAGTTCTACATCGGGAAAAGCGACGGCGGGATGGCCCGCGCGGGACACATTCCGGGCGCGCAAAACCTTCC
>JBGPGF010000239.1:0-3790 GCA_041483755.1 Terriglobia bacterium
ATGGGCTTTACGGAATTTCTCGGAAACGAACGCATCGTGGCGGCGCTTCGCGGCGCCCTGCACAGCGAGCGCGTTCCGCACGCCTTGCTCTTCACGGGCCCGCGCGGCGTGGGCAAGTTCACTCTTGCGCGCATGTTCGCCCAGGCCGCCAATTGCGAGCGGTTCAAGGATGACTTCTGCGGGACGTGCGAAACCTGCAAGCACATTGCGCGACTTGCCGACTCGCAAAAACTCCTCGAACAGGGCCTCGCCGAACGCGGCGAAAGCGCCGATGCCGCGACAGTTGAGCGCGTTCCGCTCATCCTGCAGTCGCATCCCGACGTGTGGGCGCTGGTGCCGGATCCCGTGCGCCTGAAAAATCCGGTCGTGCGGCCCATGCTGCGTGTCGGCCAGCTTCGCGCGGTGCAGCGTGCCGCTTACTTCAAGCCGATGGGACGCCGGCGGGTCTTTATCCTCGATGGCGCGGAAACGATGCGCTGGGATGTCGCCAACGTGTTCCTGAAAATCCTGGAAGAGCCACCCAGCTCCGCTACCCTGATTCTCACTGCGCCGTCTCCTTACGCGCTGCTGCCGACGATTGTTTCGCGCTGCATGCAATTTCACTTTGCGCCGCTGCCACAGGCCGCCGTTGAGAAAATCCTGCAGGAGAAGACGCACCGGAAGCCGGCGGAGAATCGACTCGCCGCTCAGCTCGCTGAGGGCAGCCCGGGCTCTGCAATTGAAATGGATGTGGACGTTGCCGCACGGCGGCGGCGCGACGCGCTGCGCATTCTTGACCGCGCTGCCCGCGGCCAGGGCTTCCGCCAACTCTTCGCGGATACGGCCGCCCTCGCAAAGGATCGCGATTCTTCCTTCGAAGAACAAATCAGCATATTCCACGGGCTGCTCACCGACCTGCTGGAGCTCACGTCGAATGTCAAGGAGCCCGTCTTAAGGAATATTCCCCTCGCCAAGGAACTCGAGGCCCTCAGTAAAGCGGTCGACGGCCGCTGGGTAATGCAGGCGATTTCTGGATTTGACGAGCTCTATGCCGGGGCGCGCCGCAACTTGAACCGTCAACTGGGTTTGGATGCACTGGCGGCCGCCCTTGCGCCGGATTCTTCGAGCGTTTCGACGTATTACGGTTGATTTCCGGCCCAGGGATCTTTTCCCAAGTTTTTGGGCGCCGGACTGAAACCATTGGGCCTTTTTGCGCATCCTAAGGGAGAGAGCCAAAACCCGCCTTGGGCAACAAGGAGAAATCATGGTGAATCGACGGTTGTTTCGTCCGACATTTTCGGACATGAAGGAGCAACCCTCCCCACGACCGCCCCATATTGGGCCGGTCCCCAGCAAGAAACCCGCTCCGCCCGAAGTGACTCACGCAGAGAACTTCTACTGGGTGAAACAGATGCAGAGCCATACGCCAATGGCGGTGGTTCTGGAAGGCGGTGAAGTGTTGCGCGGAACAGTCGAGTGGTACGACCGTGACTGCATCAAACTAACCCGCCAGGGCAGTCCCAATCTGCTCATCTTCAAGCGCGTCATCAAGTACGTTTACAAGGATGGCGAAGAGTCCGCGAACGGCGGCGAAGAGTAAACTCATTACTTTTGGAGGGTGTGCCCGACGGCTGCTCCAAAGGTGAGCAGCGCCTTTGCTGCGAGCGAGCCGTCCTCGGTTCGAATCTCGCATTCCGCCACAACGAAGTTTCGCCCCACGCGCAAGACGCGCGCGTCGGCCTTCACTCGGCCTCGCGGTACTGCCTCCAGGTAATTGATGCTGAGTTCCACCGTGGCCAGCGTCGTCCCTTTCGGCAGCATCGTATAGGAGGCAATCGCCGCCGCCGTGTCTGCCATGGCCGCGAGAATGCCCCCATGCACAACGCCATGCAGTTGCTTGTGCCGCCGCCGCACGTCCAACCGCAGTACGGCGCGGCCTGATTCCACACTGTCCAGCGCGAAGCCGAGCATTTCTGTCGCGTGACTCTCTTTGAGCCTTAACCGGAGAGTCTCTTTAAGCCGTTTGGACTGGTTGGCTGTTTTTGATTTCATCGCCGTGGGGCGTTCCTCTCAATAGGCGGAAAGCCCGCCATCCAGAGGAATCGCCACCCCCGTGACCCACGAGGATTCCTGAGACGCCAGGAACACCGCCATGTCAGCGACGTCCTCGGGGCGGCCGATGCGCCCAAGCGGGATCTGAGAGATTCGCGAGCGCCGTGCCGCTTCCCCCTCTGAGCCGGAACCGAAGAGATCGCGGATCAGCTCCGTCTCCACCAGGGAGGGGCAAATGCAGTTCACGCGAATCTTCTCGTGCGCATGATCGAGCGCCATGGCTTTTGTCAGCATGGTTACACCACCCTTGCTGGTAGCGTACGCGGCCCGGCCTTTCATTCCGATCAACCCGAGAATAGAGCCGATGTTAATAATCGAGCCGCCTCCCGCCTTGCGAAGCTCCGGCAAGGCCGCGCGGGACATTAGAAATGGCCCCTTGAGGTTGACCAGCATTATGCGGTCCCAATCCTCCTCGGCAATACTCTCCACTGTCGATACATGCAGCGCGCCCGCGTTGTTCACGAGCACGTCCAATCGCCCGAACCGCGTAACGCTTTCTCGGACTGCTCGCTCGGTATCTTTCGACTGCGTCACATCGCAAGCGACCGCCAGCGCTTGACCGCCTTGATTTTCGATTTGCCCCACCACTTCCTTGAGCTTATCGATCCGCCTGCCTACCACGGCCACGCCAGCCCCTTCCCTGGGAAATGCCAGCGCGATGGCCCTGCCCAGCCCGGTGCCGCCCCCCGTAATGAGTGCCGTTTGACCTGCTAAGCGTGTCACGTTCCGCCTCACTTCCGCGTCTAATAGGAGTGCCGAAGCGCCCGCCGCCATCCCCGCGCGGGTGCGCGCGACTCTAGCATCCGTTGTTGCGGCCCGCAAGCCATCCCAGGGCTGGAAAGAGTCGCGAATTGATGTAGGGTATCGGCACAGAGAATCACTCGAAGCACTCGAAAGCGGTCCACATGCGCATCGGCATCACTTGCTATCCAACTTACGGGGGTTCCGGCGTCGTCGCCACCGAACTCGGCATGGAACTTGCCGCGCGCGGCCACGACATTCATTTCATCAGCTACGCCCCGCCGATCCGCATGAATCGCAACGGTGAGCACATCCATTTTCATGAAGTGGAAGTTGCTTCTTATCCGCTCTTCGACCACCCGCCCTATACCCTGGCGCTTGCAACCAAGATGTTGGAAGTTTTCGAATTCGAATCACTCGATTTGCTTCATGTGCACTACGCCATCCCCCACTCCGTAAGCGCGCTGCTGGCGCGCTCCATGGCCGCGCCGCGCCGGCTCCCATTCATCACCACGTTGCATGGCACCGATATCACCCTTGTCGGCAGTAACCGCAGCTATCTGCCGATCACCCGCTTTTCCATTGAGCAAAGCGACGGCGTCACGGCGATCTCGCGTTACCTGTTGAATCAAACGATTAAAGAGTTCGATATCAAGCGGCCCATCGAAGTCATCCCCAATTTCGTAAATTGCGATCTGTACAGCCTGGCCGCCGATAAGGGACTCCGCGCCCAATGGGCGCCCAATGGCGAACCCATTCTGATGCACCTCTCGAATTTTCGCCCCGTCAAGCGCCTCACAGATGTCGTCGAAATCTTCGCTCTCGTCCGCGCCAAGATGCCCGCCAAGCTTGTGCTCATCGGTGATGGCCCGGACCGCAGTGCCGCCGAATATCTCGTCAGAAAAAAACGCTTGCAGAAGGACGTTTTCTTCCTCGGCAAGCAGGACAATGTTTACGA
>JBGPGF010000240.1:0-3785 GCA_041483755.1 Terriglobia bacterium
ACAGCTCATATAGGAAGTGCGGCTGAGGAGTCCGGTGCGTTCATCGGAAACACCCATGCGGCGCACGAGCGAGCGCAGCCGCGTATGGCTGACGCTCATGAGCATCTGGTCGCCGACGGCCTGGAGAAAGTACGTTTCGTTGGCCTTCCACTCATGCTCATCCGCATGAGCGACGAGGAGCATGCCGGCAGGCGCCTGCGTTTCCTTGTCCGTGAGCGCGACGCCCAGAACCGTCGAAAGTCCTAGCTCTCTGAGAATGGACCCGGGCGTCGCTTCCACGATCAGGCCACCCAGGGAATCGGGCTGGGCCTTTTCCATCTGCGCCAGCAGAAGCATAATCTGCGCCGCGGGCGCCGGCTTTACGCCGTGCGCGCAGAACTCCACCGCCATTTCGGGCGGGCGGCCTGGGGCGCCAACGACAGCCAGCGCTCGCGCCGCATTCAAATATCCGCCGACGTCGTTCACCGCCGTGTTCAGCATGGCTCGTGGAGTCTGCTGGCGGTAAATCTTCTGCGTGATCTCCGAGATTTTCGTGAGATCGCGCAGGGTTTCGGCGCTGTACGTTCCCGTTTTCCCCGTGGCGCTGACCGGCTGTGCCTCGACGACCGGATGCGTCTGTTGCGCCGCGGCCGCCGGCTTCGGCGCCCCCGCCGGCCACCAATTCGCCAATTCGTATAGGCTTCGTAAACGCGCGTTCCTATCCTCTTCACCGGGAAACATCGAGGCGATTTTCTGCAACCTCTCGAGCGCTTTGCTCTGCAGCGAGTACTGCAGGAAGATCTCCGTCTGCACAATCAGATCCTCGAGCGCCTGCTGCTCGCGGCCCTCCTCGGTGACCGGCCCGGACGCCTGCGTCTCCGTTGTGACGTGCCCCGCGGCGGGCCCGGACGCCGGGGCCGTGGAAGAATCGGAGCGCGCCACGCGCCCGGCGAGGCCTTTCAGAAAGCCGTCATCCACCTTGCCGCGGAGTTTCTCGAGGCGCTCCTGAATGCGGTAGTCGTAGGGATCAATGTCCACCAGGCGCTCGATCGCGTCGCGGGCCTTTTGCACGTTGTCGGCGGCTACATAGAGATCAAAGAGACGCAGAAGAATCTCGAAGTACTTTGATTCGCGGTTGATTTCGTTGTAAAGGCCGGCCCAGAACTCGACGACCGGCAGGGAGGAGAGGTTCTTCTCGGCGACGCCGTCCACCTGGTCCGCGAACTCGTTCTGGTGCTTGTCCGCGAACATGCGCCGCTTGAGGGTGAGGAGGATCTCGATGGCTTTGCCCTCCTGCTTCGAGCGGGCATATTGACTGGCAAGATCGAAGAGCTTTCCTGCGCCGGCATTCTTTTCGCGGAGCAGGCGCTCCAGGACTTCGCGGGCGCGGTCGAGCTGGCCCGCCCGTGTGAGCGCGTCACCGAAGATTTCCAGAAAAGCCGCGTCGTTCTCGGACGCGGAAAACGGCTCGAGCATCGCCGCCGCATCCTGGGCGGCGCCCGCGCGCAGCTTCGCTTCCGCATAAAGGAGGGCGACGCTGCGTTCATTGGGTGCAAGCTGATGGGCGCGGCCCAGGTGCTCCAGCGCATCGGGTTCCGCTCCAAACGCCGTCGCAAGCTGGCCGGCGCGCAGGAAGGCCCGCGCGGCGATCGAATTCTTGCCGATTTGCGCGGCGGCTTCCCCAAGCCGGAGCTGCCGCTCCAGCTTCTCCGGTTCCAACTGCGCCAGACGCTCCCAGCAAAACAGAGCATCCTCCGGACGGCCCTGCGCGGTGAAAAGCTCCGCCGCCCGCGTGTATTGGTCCATGGCATCTTCGACGCGATTCTGTTTTTGCAGCAGGAAGCCGTAGCGCGCGATTCGTTCCGGGGGCTGCTGAACGGAAGCGGTACGCAGAAAGCGGTTGTAAATGGCGAGAGCCTTGGTTTCGTCCCGGGGCTCGATGAGCAAATCGAAGAACATACCGTAATAGACAGCGGCGCGGTCCGGCTGCTCGAGGCGTGCGTAGAGATCGCCAAGCGCTTGGGTCGCTTCCTGATGACTCGGCGCGTCATTCAATACGGCGAGATAAGCCTCGATGGCATCCTCGACGCGATTCTTTTCGAGGAATCGCTTGGCGCGGTCCAGTTGCTTGCTGACGTCTGCGGTCATGAGTACGGATCAGCCTCGTGGAGTGCGGCCCCGGCACGCCAGGCGGGGCGAGGACAGGGCCGTCCAACTATATACCGCGTTCTGACAGCGGGCAAAAGCCGCGCGCAGGGCGGGTGCGAATCGGCTACGGTCGCCGCTACATCAGGGGCGGTGCGGTGTCCATCGCGCCGGGAAACCCCCATCGGGAAATCGTGGACGCAGTGGGGTAAGTTCTTGGCGCTGGACGATGCGCCCAAGCCGCGGCTGACGAAGCCCGGAACTTGTGTCACACTGAAATGTCAGAGCGGCTGGCTGCATGCCGCCCGAGACGGCGCGCTGCTTCTGTTCGGAAGTTATTTCGAACATTTGACTCGATGGACCCTCGATTCATACGCAATTTCTGCATCATTGCGCACATTGACCACGGAAAGTCCACGCTGGCGGACCGCCTGCTGGAGCTGACCGGGGCGCTGACGCAGCGCGAGATGACCGCGCAGGTGCTGGACTCAATGGACCTGGAGCGCGAGCGCGGAATCACCATTAAAGCGAAAAGCATCCGCCTGCACTACGCAGCCAAAGACGGCAACATCTACCAACTGAATCTGATTGACACCCCGGGCCACGTGGACTTTTCCTACGAAGTCTCGCGCGCCCTTTCGGCTTGCGAAGGCGCGCTACTGGTGGTGGATGCGAGCCAGGGCGTGGAAGCACAGACCGTCGCGAATACGTTTCTTGCCGCGGCCAATAATCTGACGATCCTGCCGGTGATCAACAAGATTGATTTGCCCGCGGCGCAGCCGGATTACGTGAAAGAACAAATCGAAAACGTGCTCGCGATTCCGGCCGCGGACGCGCTGCTTATCAGCGCGAAGAGCGGCCTCGGCGTCGAGGACGTCCTCGAGGCGATCGTGCATCGCGTGCCGGCGCCCAAGGGAAGCTCGGAGAATCCTCTGCAGGCGCTCATCTTTGACTCCTGGTTCGATATCTATCGCGGCGCGGTCGTTCTGGTGCGCGTCATGGAAGGCCGCATCACGAAACGCATGAAGATTCGCCTCGCGGCCAGCAATGATGTCTACGAGGTCGAGCAGCTCGGCGCGCTGACGCCGAAACCCGTCGCCTTCGAGGAGTTGGCGGCGGGCGACGTCGGCTTCATCGTGGCGAACATTAAGCGCGTCGCCGATGCGCGCATGGGCGACACGATTATCGAAGCCGATCGCCCCGCGCCCGCCCTTCCCGGTTTTGAAGCCACCAAGTCCATGGTTTTCGCCGGTCTTTTCCCCGTCCTCGCCGACGACTACGAGCCGCTGCGCGACGCGCTGGGAAAGCTGCAATTGAACGACGCGTCGCTCCTCTACGAGCCGGAAAACTCTGTCGCGCTGGGATTTGGCTTCCGCTGCGGCTTTCTCGGCTTGCTCCACATGGAAATCGTGCAGGAGCGGCTGGAGCGTGAGTTCGGCCTCAATCTCATCACCACGGCGCCAAGCGTGCGCTATCGCATCACGCGGGTGACCGGCGAGGTCTTTGAAGTGGACAGCCCGGCGAAATTTCCGAACGCGGGAGAAATCGCCAAGATCGAAGAGCCCATCATCACGGCAATGATCATCACCAACGAGGAGTCCGTCGGCGGAATCTTGCAGCTCTGCCTGGACAAGCGCGGCACGCAGAAAATTTTCGAGGAT
>JBGPGF010000241.1:0-3781 GCA_041483755.1 Terriglobia bacterium
CAGCGCCGCGTTTTCTCCAGCAAATGGATATGGCTCGGCGGCGCAATCGCCTTTCTGGTTTTTCTCCCGAATTTCCTTTGGAATGTCCAGCATCACTGGCCCTTCGCGGAACTCATGCATAACATCAAGGCCGACGGCCGCGACGTCGTACTGTCTCCGGTTGCGTACTTCGCTCAACAGGTTCTGATTATCCATCCGTTCCTCGCGCCAATCTGGATCACTGGCGTGCTCGCCTTCCTCTTCTCTCCCCGGTTCAAACCATATCGGCTCTTTGGCTGGTGTTATCTGGCCGCATTCACCGTATTCGTCGTCCTGAAGGGGAAGAACTACTATCTCGCGCCAATCTATCCCGTGTTCTTGGCGGCCGGTGCGGTCATAATCGAAAACTTGATCGAACGATCGCGGCAAGTCTGGCTGAAACCAGCGACCGTCGTGCTTCTAGTTGCAGGTGGCGCTTGGTTTGCGCCTGTGGTCATGCCGGTTCTCCCTGTGGACGAATTCATTTCTTACATGGAGAAGCTCCCTTTTAAGGTGCCTCGGAGCGAGCACAGCCACATGCGCGCGGTTCTCCCGCAGCACTTCGCCGATCAATTCGGCTGGGAAGAGATGGTCGCGACCGTGGCGCAGGCTTACTCCCGGCTCTCTCCGGAAGAGCGGCCGGGCTGCGGCATCTTCGCGCAAGACTACGGGCAGGCGGGCGCCATCGACTTTTTGGGCCGCCGCTATGGATTGCCTCCCGCCCTCAGCGGCCACCAGACCTATTACCTGTGGGGCCCGCGGGGCTATTCTGGAAATTGTCTGATAGTCCTGGACGACAGGCGGGAAGTTCTGGAGCGCGAATTCGAGCACGTCGAATACGTGGGAATGTCAGACAACCCATACGCCCTGGAACGGGAAATCCCCGTCTTCATCTGCCGTGGCGCCAAATTCGGAACTCTGGCTGACATCTGGCCTCGGTTGAAAAAATGGCGTTGAAAATCCGGCGACGCAACCAATCTCAGTGAATCGGACGGCTTCGCACGGCAATGAGTGAAACCTGTTCGAGGTCCGGGTATTGCTCTTCTTCGTCCGGTTTTCGTTCGGCAGGCAGAATCTGCTGCACCGTCGTCTGCGACGGCGGAATACCTTTGAAATATTTCCGGTACACCTTCTCGAACACCGCCAAGTCCGACAAATCGTCCAGGTAAACCGTTGTTGAGACCACCTGATCGAACTTCATCTCCGCTTCTTCCAGGTTATCGAGCTGGTTCCGCATCGTCTGGCGAACCTGGTGCGCAGTTGTCGCCGCGTACACGCCGCCATTGGGTCCCGGTATGAATCCGCTCTTCGCGGAACAATAAAGCGTGTCGCCCGCAAAGACGCAGGGGCTGGCGGTCGGGCTCGGCGGCATGTTCTTGGGACGAACCGCTCGTCTCTGGCTCAGATCACGCACGGCGACGCCCGTGTACGCGATGTGCGCGCCCTCCGGCAGGCTCGATACTTGGATCGTGGCGCGCGCCGGTGTATTCCCGAATTCGAAGCGCCGCGCGTAGTGTTCGTTCATGATCCGCATCGGCACTTCTCGCGTCAGATAGGGATTCACAAACACCATGTTGCTCAGCTTGAGCCCCGCGGCTTCGACCACCGCTCTCATGCGCTCGAGCGCGAGATCCACCTGCGTGGCCGCATCTTCAGGGACTTTTCCGCTGGAGGGATCGCTGCCCGGCATCGTGGAGACAAATAGCCGGTCGTGGGTGAGCATCGCCGGTGAGTATGGCTCGTCCGGCTTGTAGTTCGGCGGATAGACAGGCTGCTTTCCGGAAAGATCGTGGACGGCGACCGCGGTAATCTCAATCGGAGGCTCGGGGAGCCTGGCGACGCCTAAAACCGCGCGCGCAGGGGGAGTCTTCGGAAAGTAATCGGCGAAAACTTTGTTCAATTCACCGTACTGATGAATGTCTTCGAGATAGACCTGGAGATAGACGACGTGTTCCATCGTCAGGCCCGCTGCCTCGACCACCGCTTTGACATTCTCAAGAGACTGGCGAACCTGTTGCGCGAAGTTCGCCTGCGTGCTTCCGTCCGGGCGCCGAGGACCCTGTCCCGAAACATACAAATAGTCTCCCGCGTCCACGCCGGGAGAATAAAAAAGATTACTCTGGGCCGGCGTTTGTTGCGGCGTGACGGCTCGCAGCTGGGCTTGTACTCCTGCCGCGAAAGAAAAAAGCAATCCAGCCAGTAGGAATTTCATGCGGCCTTTCCTTTGCGCGCGGCGCTCAAGATCGCCCGCAGTCTTTGTCCCACGATGATTTCTTCCCCTGGCTGAATGGTCATGGAGATCAGCTCGATCCGGCTGGGCTCTTTGTTTTCTTTCTTGTCCGGCTTTGGAACTCCTTCGCGCACGGCAGGGACCAGGCTTGGATTGTCCGCTCCGAGCACCTCGATGACGGGATCGCCTTCCCGCAGTTTTTGCACGCAATCGCTGACGCGGAATCCCCAGGCTTGCTGATCCCAGGAAACTCTCAGCGTCGGGTAACGATTCCCATCGTCCGGGATATAAATTTCCGTTTTCACGCCGGGCACCGTCTCCACGAGCTTCGCAATGCGTTCCACTCGCCCGTTCCATTCGCTGTAGAGTTTCTTCGAATCTATTTTCAGCCAGGTCTCCACCGCCGTGAGGCATCCGATCACTTCTTCTTTCCCGACTTTCATGGGGCGGCATACCGCTCCTTCCCAGGGGTTGGAATTGAGGAGAGCCGCCTCGATCAAATCCTTCCGCCCGAGAAGCAAGCCGCTGCACTGCGGCCCCTGGAGGCCCTTGCCTCCGGAAAAAGTGTAAAGGTCGATCTTCATCTTCGCATAGAGTTTTATGTTGTCGATCGGCGGAATTCCCGCAGCGTCGTCCAAGAGCATCGGCACTTTGCGGTCCTTGGCAATCGAAACTTCTCGCGCAAGCTTATCGCCCAGATGCGTGGTGTAAATCATCGCCGTGTTGTCGTTGACGGCGTTCGCAATTTCTTCCGGGGACTCGACGAGCACGAGTTTTGCGCCGGTCAGCCGGATCGCATTATCGAAGGCGCTTCGGCCGCCCACCATGATCACTTCGTGCCTCAGCCCGGCCGTGTCGGGAAGTTGCCAAATATTCTTCGGATCGCTGCCCGCCATGCACGCTGCTGTTGCGGCGGCCATGGCGCCCGCCGCTCCCGAGGTGACAATGCCGGACTCCGCACCCGTCAATTCCGCAAGCCTCCGCCCCGCCGCGTGCTGCAGCTCCAGCATGTTGACAAAATACTGCGCTGCTTCCGTTTGCGCTGCGCGGACTTCCGGAAATTGCAGAGCTCCACTGAGGTAGGTCCATGTTCCCCGGCAATTGATGACCGTCTTGACTCCTAGGCGGCTAAACACATTTTCCCGCGGGTCCAGCCCGAGAGCTATTGCGGACTTTTCATAAAGGTCGCGAGCGGCGATTTGGGTCAGCAATGGCGAGGCCGCCAGCATTTTCATGAATGCCCGGCGGGTAGATTCGTGTGCAATCGGCATGGGTCTTGTTCCTCCTGGTTCTTTTCGTTAAACCGTCATGTATCATGGAACGTGTCGGGAGCAAATCAAAATATTTCGTTTCATTACGCTTTATTTCGGTTTTGGTTTAGCATAGCGGCGCCGGAGCAGCCGGCCGCGCGTCACGATGGAAATTTCCATCGCGCCGGAGCCCGGGGTGCTCTCAGGAGAGAAACGCCATTTTATTTCCGACTCAGAAGATACACTGGATGTGCCGTCTGACTTTCGGCTTTGTCCTCACGGC
>JBGPGF010000242.1:0-3774 GCA_041483755.1 Terriglobia bacterium
ACTGCAAGCCGGAGGGGAAGATTCTCGTCCAGCTTGATCTTCATCGGATGGGTGGAACCGCCGGCACAGGAAGATCTTCTTCGGCGGACGCTGCGGCGAACGCAATGGCCGCTTGGATGTCCTCCGCCTTCAGGCTGGGGACATCGCCCAGAATCTCTTCGGCGTCGTCTCCGGCAGCCAGGCTGGCAAGCACGGTACGCAAAGTGACCCGCGTGCCCTTGAAAACGGCCTCGCCCCCGCAGATTTTCGGGTCCCGGATGATTTTTTCACCGTAGTTTTTCATGTTTCCGCCCGCGCCAACTCCGGCGTCTCCTCAATTTCTCTTATCATATCATTCCCAAGATACCCGCGTCCCAGATTGCTGCTCCCCCCCGGTCATTCCGAACGGAGCAGGCCGACGCTTTTCTTCCCCTGCGCTCCCGCGACGGGTCGGCCTGCGAAGTGAGGAATCTCTCTTGGGTTTGTGTCTTGCGCACTGCGGGGAGGGCTGGTGAAGTTACGTTGGCGTCCGGTGCAAGATAGGGTTGCGTGTTTTTCCTCGGTTCAATCCGAAATCCAAATCTTCTTTACGTCTTTGCCTGTCCAAGCGTAAAGAATCGCCCATGACTCATAACCGCAAAAAACGATAACGGGATACTTAGCTCGAATCGGCTTATCCTCATACATACCGTCATACTTGCCGGGACCCTCACGCCAGACCACTGGAGTTCCATCTCCAGTCTCCAACGAGCGGAACTCCCAATCGCTCCCGAGCCGGCGCGCAACAACGAGTTCCGATTTCTGCTTCAATCCCTCTCCTGCAATCAAGACAAGAGCCCACGTTGGCTTTCCGTCGCCGTAGAAGTTAACCCTCACGAGACCGGGGCATCGCGAGCCATGGTCCTTCTGATACAGCTTCCTGTCATACGCATCCAGGTCCGCCAAGCTTACGAGCCTTGTACCTGGATATTTCTTTGCGATCTCCCCACCCAAACCGGGCAGAAAATCGCATCGGTTTTGGGCTGGTGCTGCAACCGCTACTTGGATGAAAACAAGCAGGTACAGACTCGCTGCGCAAATCATTGCAAACTTCAGCCAGCGAGCAGCCTGGCCCTTCATTCCGGCACTCTTCCTGACGGCAAGCATCGGTAACAAGATACCTGCTTTGTTCGCGGGCGTCACAGACCACACAGAAGGAGCATCTCCGCAAGCTGTTAGGTCATAATTGACCGACCCATGACCACCAGCCCCATCGCCGGCCTCGTCCCCATCTACGAAGACTACGCGCGCTGCGTCCACTGCGGCCTGTGCCTGAATCATTGCCCCACCTATCGCCTCTGGGGTCTCGAAGCCGATTCGCCACGCGGACGCATTCGCCAGATGATTCTTGTGAACGAGGACCAGCTCGCCGTGGGCCCGACTTTCGTCAAGCACATTGACCAGTGCCTGGACTGCCGCGCCTGCGAAACCGCCTGCCCCTCCGGCGTCGAGTACGGCAAGCTCGTCGAGCACGCCCGCGCGCGCATCGAGCGCGACTTCCCCCGCCCGCTGCTCTCCCGCATCGCGCGCGATCTTGCCTATCGCCGGTTGCTCCCGCATCCCCGGCGTATCGCGGCCCTCGCTCGCCTGATCCGCCTCTATCAACGCTCAGGCTTGCAAACGCTGGCGCGCAAAAGTGGCGCGCTGCGATTGCTTGGCCTCGCCGATCGTGAACGCTTGATGCCGCGCGTGGACGACTCTTTCTTCTTCGATCAGCTCGGAAAAACCTATCCCGCGCAGGGCCCGCGCCGCGCTCGCGTGGCGTTCTTCGCCGGATGCGTCGCTCAAGTCACCTTCTCTCGACTCAACGAAGCAACGATTCGCGTCCTCACCGCCAACGGCTGCGAAGTCGTCGTTCCCGCCGGCCAGCTTTGCTGTGGCGCGCTCGCTGCGCACGCGGGCGTTCGCGACGCCGCTCGCGACCTCGCTCGCAATAATCTGAAAGTGTTCTTGAAGGAAAACTTCGACGCCGTCATCACCAACGCCGGCGGCTGCGGCTCAACGCTAAAGGAATACGAACATCTCTTTTCGCCCGAAGAACCCGAGCATGCACAGGCACGCGCATTCCGTGAAAAGACGCGCGACGTCACCGAATTTCTGGAAAAACTCGGCCTTTCCGCGCCGCTCAAATCGCTGCCGCTCCGGGTCACCTACCAGGATTCCTGCCACCTCGCGCACGGACAGAAAATTCGCGAAGCACCCAGAAATCTCCTCCTCGCCATCCCCGGGATTGAATTAGTGGAAATGCCGCTCTCGGACCACTGCTGCGGCTCCGCGGGCGTGTACAACGTCACCGAAACAAAAACGTCCCTCGAGCTGCTCGCCGAAAAGATGCGCTGTGCCGCCGGGACTCGCGCGCAGGCCATCGTCACCGCCAACCCCGGCTGCATCCTCCAGCTCCGCGCCGGCGCCGCCCTCCACAACACCGGCCAAGAAGTCCTCCACGTCGTCGAGCTCCTCGACAAGGCGCTCGCATGACGTAACATCCGCTCACTGGCCTAAGGCCGCTATCCGAGCATTGGAATCTTCACGCCACTTTTCTTCGCAAACGCAATCGCTTCGGGGTACCCGGCGTCCACATGCCGCGCCACGCCCATGCCGGGATCATTCGTCAATACGCGCTCGATCCGCGCGGCCATCTCCTTCGTGCCGTCGGCGACGGTCACTTGCCCGGCGTGCTGCGAATAGCCGATGCCCACGCCGCCGCCGTTGTGGATCGAGACCCACGACGCACCGCTCGCCGTGTTGAGCAAAGCATTGAGCAGCGCCCAGTCGGCCACGGCGTCCGAGCCGTCGCGCATCTTTTCGGTTTCGCGGTAGGGCGATGCCACCGAGCCGCAGTCCAAATGATCTCGGCCGATGACGATGGGCGCTTTCAATTCGCCGCGAGCGACGAGATCGTTCAGCGCCAGGCCGAATTTGTCGCGCTCGCCATATCCGAGCCAGCAAATCCGCGCGGGCAATCCCTGGAAGCGCACGCGTTTCTGCGCCAGGCGAATCCAGCGGTTCAGAATTTCGTCGTGCGGAAACATTTCGAGGACGAGTTGGTCGGTGCGGTGGATGTCCGAGGGCTCACCGGAAAGCGCGGCCCAGCGGAACGGCCCGCGGCCTTCGCAGAAGAGCGGCCGGATGTAGGCGGGCACAAAACCGGGGAAATCGTAGGCGTCTTTCACGCCTTGCTCATACGCGAACGTGCGGATGTTATTGCCGTAATCAAATGTCACTGCGCCAAGTTTCTGCAGATCGAGCATGCCGCGGACGTGCAGCGCAATTGAATCCATGGCGCGCTTGCGGCACTCTTCCGGATCGCTGCGGCGTAATTCGGCGGCCTGCTCACTCGAGAGTCCCTGCGGCACGTACGAGCCGGCGGGATCGTGCGCGCTGGTTTGATCGGTGAGGAGATCAGGCACCACGCCGCGCTTCGCGAGCGCGGGAATCACGTCGGCGCAATTGCCGACCAGCCCGACGGAAGCGGCTTCACGCTTGCGCACGGCGTTTTTCAGGATGCGCAGAGCTTCGTCGAGGTCGTTGACCATAACGTCGCAGTAGCCCGACTTGACGCGGCGCTTGATGCGCTCGGGGTCCACCTCGACGCCGAGGAACGCGCCGCCATTCATCGTCGCGGCCAGCGGCTGCGCGCCGCCCATGCCGCCCAGGCCGCCGCTGACCACGAGTTTGCCGGCCAGATCGCCGCCAAAATGTTTCCGCGCGGCGGCGGCGAAGGTTTCGTAGGTGCCCTGCAAAATTCCCTGTGTG
>JBGPGF010000243.1:0-3756 GCA_041483755.1 Terriglobia bacterium
GAAGTGCACTCGGAAGTCACGGTGCCGGGAGCCACGACTCTGCTTGCGCTCAACATTGAACGTTTTCCCGCCGGCAGCCCGATCCGCGGCAAACTGTGGCTCGACAGCTTTGCACTCTCACCCGCGGCACCGGCCAAGGAGAGCCCGTGAGTTCAGCCGTGGCTTTCCAGCCCGAAGCGCCACGCGTGGCCAAAGCGACGCAGCCCGTTGTTTCCAGTTCCATGCTGCTGGCCGGTGCGGGCGCCATTCTGTTATCGGCGCCACTCGCTTTGGGCGCCGTGCAGCCTTGGGCGATTCTTGCCTTGCAGGCGAGTGCTACCTTGCTGTTCCTGGCTTGGGGATTTCGGCAGTGGTTGAATCGGGAAATCCAGATCGCCTCTCACCCACTCCATCGGCCGATGCTGGCCTTCGCTGCGCTGGTCACGCTTCAGTGGCTCACGGGAATGACGGCCTATCGCCACGCGACTTATTCGCTCCTGCTCCTGTACCTGAGCTACGGTTTGCTGGTGTTTGTCGTCACGCAGACTCTGCGGCGCGCGTCACAAATCGAAAAGTTTGCCTGGGCCCTCGCTGGCTACGCCGCAGTGCTGGCCTCGTTTTCCTTGCTGCAAGGGCTGGCTCCCAACGGTAAACTCTACGGTGTCTGGAAACCCTACTACGGCGGTCAGCCCTACGGCCCGTACGTTAACCATAATCACTATGCCGGCCTCATGGAGATGCTCACGCCCTTTCTCCTCGTGTTGGCTGCGACCCGCCTCACCCAAGGACGGCGCAAGATTGCCGTTGCCGCGATTGCGGCTGTCATGGCCGGAACCATTTTCCTGTGCGGCTCCCGCGGCGGCATGCTCGCCTTCGCGTTGCAAATGGTTCTCCTGGTTGTGCTCCTACGCCCGCGGCAAGAGGACTGGAAACGGCACCTGCTGCTTGGCGCCGGACTGGCAGCTGTGATCGGCGTTCTCGTCTGGATCGGAGGCAATGAACTCACCCGCCGCCTCGCCAGCATTCACTCCGAAACCCAGCAGGAGATCACCGGTGGCGTGCGCTTAACCATCGATCGCGATTGCCTTCGGATGTGGCGTGAGAAACCCCTCTTCGGCTGGGGACTGGGTACGTTTCCCGTGGTCTATCCGCAATTCCGCAGCTTCTACACCAACTTCTTTGTCAACGAGGCCCACAACGACTATCTGCAACTCCTGACCGAAACCGGGCTCGCCGGATTCGCCATCGCCATCTGGTTTCTTGTGCTCACCTTCCGCCACGCCTGGGCCAAACTAGACAACTGGACCCAGAGTGCTAACGGCTCGCTCACCGTTGCCGCCCTGCTCGGCTGCGTCGGAATCCTGGTTCATAGCTTTCTTGATTTCAACTTGCAGATCCCCGCCAATGCCGCCATGTTTTATGTCCTGTGCGCGATCGCGGCCTCCAATCCTCTGCAGGAATCGCAGCGGCGGCGCACCCGCCGAAGTCACCCCCTCATCATCGAGCCCCACCCCGAGACCACCACTCCCTGACCACCGCGGCAACGATGACATCCTTAGTAGCGCCGGCATCTCGTCCTGGCCGGTGGGGGTGGGACAGCCGCCGGGACGGCGGCGCTACGTTTTGTCCTTGTCTTACGTTGTACGCCGAACCTCGCCCTGTCGGCACTACCGGACTTCCACCAACTTCCCCGGCAGCAATCTCTGCACCAAGCTCACCGCGCTGACCGCATCTTTGGCGAATCCGTCCGCCCCAATCTCCTCCGACCACTGCCGCGTCACCGGCGCACCCCCGATGATCACCTTCACCTGCGGTCGCAGGCCCTCCCGGTCGAATAATTCAATCAGGCTCTTCTGCCCTTTCATGGTGGTGGTCAGCAGTGCGGAAACGCCGACCACGTCCGCGCGCAATTCATTGGCAGCCGCCGCGAACTTCTCCGCCGAAACATCGACTCCCAAATCATGCACAGTGAAGCCGCTTGCCCCTAGTAGCGTCCCCACCAGCGTCTTGCCAATTTCGTGAATGTCCCCTTTGGCCGTACCCAGGACGATCGTGCCCGCCGATGGCCGATCCGTGCCCAGTCTCTTCAATTCTGGCTCCAGCACGCTCATCGCGGCCTTCATCGCCTCGGCCGCTGCCACCATGTCGGGCAGAAACAGGCGCCGTTGCGCGAATTGTTCTCCCACATGGTTCATCCCGGGCACATAACCCTCGTGGATCGCCGCCAGTGGCGCGATTCCCCTCTGCACTCCGGTTTCGGCCAGACTGCGGGCGGTATCGGGCGCGCCGTCGATAATGCTCTGGCGCATGGCCTGGAATAGGTCTTCCGGCACGCAAACACCTCGCGGGTCATTCTCGCTTCCGGCCTGGACAGCGCGCTGTGATATTGATCACAAACGGCCCTTTCCGCCCATTTCCCTGCAAAACGGCCATTTCCGCGGGTCATGCCTCAGGGAGGTATCTACTTGCTACTGGCATGACCTAAGTAATCAGGGCTTCTGCTGCGCTATTTTCCGTGATATAACCCCGATATAAGCTGCTCGTTGGGCTCTGTGCCGGGATGTTCGCCGTCGCCTGGCCTTCCGCATAAATTTCAGAGCCAAGGGTAGAGGAGGAGCCGTGTCCGAAGCGCGTACGGGAAAAAGATTTCCGCTGCAATTGCCGATCAAGATTCATAAGGAGGATGCCGCCGGCGAGACCAGCGGCGTGACCGGGAATCTCAGCGCTGCCGGCGTCTACATTCGCGGCGACGCTTCGCTCGAGGTCGGTTCGCCGGTCGAGTTTGAAATCACCCTGCCGCCCGAGGTCACCGGCGGCAAAGAAAACGTTGTCATTCAGTGCCGCGGCCGCGTCGTGCGGACCGATGAGCCCAGTGCCGGCAGCGCCACCGGAGACAATCGGGGCGTGGCCTGCGTGATTGATTCCTACGAATTCGTTCGCAACTCGTAACGGGAGCACGAATCCATGCTGAAGCTAATTCTGGCCGATAATCAGGCGATTTTCCGGGCGGGCATTGCCAAGGTGCTGGCCGTCGAAGACGAAATGCGCATCGTGGCCCAGGCGCAAACCTCCGAGCAGATGTTCATGGCGCTCGACAAGTTCCGCGCCGCCGTGCTCGTCATCGCGGGAGGCTTCCACTCCGATTTCAGCGCCGTCCTTTCCGCCGCGAACAAGAACAAAACTCGCGTCGTCGTACTCGCGGATACCGGCGAGAGCGCGCAACGATACATGGCCGCTGGCGCCCATGGCGTGGTCTATCGCAATGTCACCAGCCCCGCCCTGGTGGACTGCGTCCGCAGAATCGCGGGCGGCGAAAGCTGGGTGCAGGACATGGCCGTCCCGAGCGAACTCACCGAAAACGATATGGTCGGGCTGCGCGTCCGCGATCGCCTCACGGCCAAGGAACTGCGCATCGTCGCACTCATCGTCCAGGGATACAAAAACAAGGAAATCGCCACCCAGCTCGGCACTACCGAACAGGTCATCAAGAACTATCTGCGCAACGTCTACGACAAGATCGGCGTTTCCGACCGGCTGGAACTGGCGCTGTTCACCATCCACCACCGCATCCTGAACGAAGCCGCTGCCGCCACCGCGGCGGCCGCCGTTCCGCTGCCGCCGCAAAGCGCCCCTGTTCCCAACTGAAGGCTTCTGCTTTTCTTATGTGGGGCGGACAAAGTTGTCCGCCAATCATGTAAGGGGGGCAGACAAATTTACCCCACGGTTTAGATTACTTGGTCGACCGGCGGAGAAAAGTGTGCGCCCCACACCATTACC
>JBGPGF010000244.1:0-3709 GCA_041483755.1 Terriglobia bacterium
CCACGCATTACATCGAGGAAGCGGAACGCTTGTGCGACCGGGTGGCCATCGTGGACCACGGCAAGCTGATCGCCATGGGCACGCCTCGCGAACTCAAGCAGCATTCGGGCGGCACTACGCGCATCGAAGTCCGCCTCGCAAAGCCCGAATCGAATGGCGACCTCCAAGGTCTGGACGGCGTCACCGACTGCCGGGAGCTGGACGGCGCCTACGTCCTGCACTGCGAGCGCCCGCCGCAAGCCATCGTCGCGCTCGTCAAACACCTCGAGGTGAAGGGCAATTCGCTCGTCGGCCTGGAGATTGCCGCGCCATCTCTCGAAGATGTTTTCATCGAACTGACCGGAAGGAGACTGCGCGATTGAAACACTTTCTGCCACTCACGCGGATGCGCATCCTGCTGACGCTGCGCAACAAGATGTTCCTGTTTTTCAGCGTCGTCATGCCGCTTGGATTTTTCTTCCTCTATAGCGGAGTTTTCGCCAAGGGCATTCCCGCACTAGTCGCATACTTCCTCGGTCCGGTGATCGCCCTCAACGTCATGGGTGGCTTCTGGGGATTGAGCACGGCCCTGGTCACGTACAGGGAGCAAGGCATCCTGCGGCGATTTCATGTCACGCCGGTCACGGCAACCGACATGCTGGCTTCGAGCGTCGCAGCTAACTTCATTCTTACCATTCCCACCGTTCTACTGGAGATTCTGCTGGCACGCTACCTATTTCATGTGCCGCACATCGGCAATTTGCTCTCTCTCGCTGCTCTGGTAACCATCGGCACGATTTCCTTTGCCGCCATGGGGCTTATCGTCGCCGGTGTGACCAACACCATGCAAGAGACCCAGGTCATCAACCAGCTCATCTGGCTCCCTTTGATTTTCCTCTCCGGCGCGACATTTCCTTTCGGCCTCCTGCCCCACGCCGTCCAGAACGTCGCATTGTTTCTGCCCGCAACTTATCTGGTCACTGGTCTGCAGCAGGCGGTCGTAGCTTCCGCGCCAGTATCGCGCCTATTACCTGAGGTCGTATCCCTCGGCGGGTGGGCCGTTCTGGCTTTCTTCATTGCCGCAAACCTGTTCCGCTGGGAGCCCGAAGAAAAGGTCTCGCGCAACGCCAAGTTATGGGCTTTGGCAACGATTGTGCCCTTCATTCTTCTCGGCGCCTGGGAGCTGAAACACGGCCGCATCTTGATGGAAGCACAGTCCGCCTATCAATCCTTGCAGGGGCACTAGAAGAACGGCGGTGATTCTGTCGCCGCCGGCCTTTTCGCCCATTTGCCGCCCAATTTGGCAGTGTCCCCTTTCCGCCCGCGCATACACGCTGCATTGACGCTCCCCGCGCGCTGCCGTATTCTGGATGCAGAATAGAGACACTGGGCTCTTGAGAGGCCCGCGGAGAACCACCATGCCAATCCCCAAGACCGAGAAAATCTGGCACAACGGAAAATGGATCAACTGGGATGATGCCACGCTGCATGTCCTTTCTCACGTGGTGGGCTACGGCTCGGCTGTCTTCGAGGGCGTCCGCTGCTACGAGACCAAACAGGGGCCGGCCATTTTCCGCCTCCACGAGCACATGCAGCGACTGCTCAATTCCGCGAAGATTTATCGGATGGATCTGCCGTACTCGGTGGAAGATTTTTGCAATACCGCCTGTGAACTTGTCCGCGTGAACAAAATGAAGTCCTGCTACGTGAAACCCATGGTCCTGCGGGGCTACGGCGAAGCGGGCGTGAGCCCGTTGAATTGTCCGATTGAATGCTACATGGCTTGCTGGCCGTGGGGCGCCTATCTGGGCGCCGACGCCACGACGAAGGGCGTTGACGTATGCGTTAGCTCCTGGACGCGCATCGCGCCCAATACGCTGCCCGCGATGTCGAAAGCTGCCGCCAACTACATGAACTCGCAGCTCATCCGCATGGAAGCTACGTTCAACGGCTACACTGAAGGCATCGCGCTGGACACTTCCGGCTACCTCAGCGAAGGCTCGGGCATGAACGTCTTTCTCGTGCACGACGGCGTCGTGTACACCCCGCCGCTGGCCGCCAGCGTGCTCCCTGGAATCACGCGCGCCACCGTCATTTCACTGTGCGAAGACCTGCACATTCCTGTCAAGGAACAGGTCATCCCGCGCGAGATGCTGTACACCGTGGACGAAGTTTTCTTCTCCGGCACGGCCGTGGAAATCACGCCGATCCGCTCGGTGGACAAGATCACTGTCGGCAAGGGCGCCGCGGGTCCCATCACCAAGCGACTTCAGGAAGCATTCTTTGGCATCACCAGCGGCTCACAGCTCGACCGCCACGGCTGGCTTACGCCCGTCGTCGGCTCGCCCGTCGCCGCCTCCACCCGCTGAGGCTATTTCTGGGGACGCCCGCTGCATGACCGGCGTCCTCTCTTTTTGACTGCTCACTTCCGTTCCAGTAGAATCCGCCCGACACTGCCATCCGGGAGGACGAACGATGTACAACACTGCACAGAAACTCGTGGCTGAATTCATCGGCACGTTCGCACTCATCTTTTTTGGCGCAGGCGCAATTTGCGCCGACTGGTTCATGCATGGAGCGGGCAGCTCCGGACTCCTGGGCATCGCCATCGCCCATGGCCTGGCCATTGGCCTGATGGTCTCCGCCATGGGCCATATCTCGGGCGGCCACTTCAATCCCGCGGTGACCATCGCCTTCTGGCTGACGAAGCGCAAGGACACGCTGGAGACCATCCTGTACTGGGCCGCCCAGCTCGCTGGCGCTGCAGCCGCCGCTTTTCTGCTAAAGGTTCTTGTGCCCGAGGACACATGGCGCGCCGTTGCCCTGGGCACGCCGGCCCTGGCGCGCGATTTCACCGTTCTCCACGGCATCATCCTCGAAGCCGTCATGACTTTTTTCCTTGTTCTGGTGGTCTTCGCCACCGCTGTGGACGAGAAGGGTACATTCCGCGCGATAGCGGGCTTCGGCATCGGCCTCACGATCACCATGGACATCCTCGTCGGCGGACCGCTCACCGGCGGTGCGATGAATCCCGCGCGCGCGTTCGGACCCGCTCTTGCCTCCGCGCACTGGGCGAATCATGGCGTCTATTGGATCGGACCGCTCGCTGGAGCATTCGTCGCGGGCTTGCTCTACGAGATCCTCTATCTGAAGAAACCGTGACCCTGGCCTTTTGGCCAGCTCTCGTTACTACCGCGCAACCTGACGCGGCGTCTTCCTTGCCCGCCCCGGACCTGGATGCTAGTGTCGGCTGAAGACGCGTCCCTGCGCGGTTTTTCGTACCCGCAGTACTGCCGCAAAGAGGACGCTCCCATCCCGGCTCACCCGGGTGCCCTGCGGTTTCTATCCGCCGCGGGGTCTAGGTTTCGCGGAGTGTAACTGACATGGCTCTCAGCATTGACGACCTGCTTCGCCGCGCGGTCGAAAGCAAAGCCTCCGACTTGCACCTCAAGGTCGGCAACCACCCCTACCTCCGCATAGACGGATTGCTGACGCCGCTCACCGACGTGACGCGCATCACGCCGGAAGAGATGCTCTCCATGGCGTTCAGCATGATGACCAACCGCCAGAAGCAAAAATTCAAGGAAACCGCCGAACTCGACATGGCGTACGGCGTCGCCGGACTTGGGCGCTTCCGCGTCAACGTTTTTCAGCAGCGCGGCAACGTCGGCATGGTCCTCCGCGTCATCCCAACGAAGATTCGCAGCGCCGAGGAGCTCAACCTCCCTGC
>JBGPGF010000245.1:0-3670 GCA_041483755.1 Terriglobia bacterium
GGAACAAAAAGTGGAGGCCATCCTGAATTGGATGCGCCGCGGCCCGTCACGCGCGGTGGCTTCGAATCCGGACGCGCTGGCCGCACGCGACCCGGAGAACACACTCAACTACCGGCAGCTCCTCACCGTCTGCGGAACGGCCACCAATGCATTTCTCAATCTGGCGAAAAGCTCGGATGTCGAAGCGCGCCGCCTGCTGCTTCTTGATGCGGATCACCGAGCAAAACATGTTGTTGCGGAGGTCTTGATTGACGAGCGCTGGGTGGTGGTCGATCCCGCCTACCGGGCATTCTTGCGTGATGCGCGGGGGCGGCTGCTGACACGCAAGGAGTTGCAGAACCCAGCGACGTTTGCTCAAGCGATCAGCGCGATCCCGGATTATCCCCGCGAGTACAGCTACGAGAAATACGCTCACGTGCGCGTGGCGCGTTTGCCGCTGGAAGGGTTTCACCTGCGCGGCCTCCTCGATTCGATTTATCCTGGCTGGGACGAGGCAGCCGACTGGAGCCTCCTCCTCGAACGCCAATCGTTCGCCGTACTTTTCTTTTCCGTCCTCTTCACGGCCTTTTTCTTCATCATGCGCATGCTGCTCGCCCGGTACGCGGATCGGCGCCTGCGCATCCCGCGTTTCCATTTGCTCCAGCATTTTCTTCGCGCCGGCGCCGCGTTCTTCCACAGTCCGGAGATTAAGTAAGCGCGTGTGTGGAATCTGCGGAGCCGTTTCGCAGGCGCAACCAACACTGGCCGAAGCCCGCGTACGCGCCATGGCCGCCGCGATGGTTCACCGCGGCCCGGATGAGGATGGCTTCCTCGCCGGTGATCCCCGCGCACCGGGCGTCGCTCTGGGCATGCGCCGGCTGAGCATCATTGATCTCCCCGGCGGCCACCAGCCCGTCTGGAACGAGACGCGCGGCGTCGCCGTCGTTTTCAATGGTGAAATCTACAATTACCGCGAGCTACGGGACCGGCTGATTCGCACGGGGCATCGGTTCGCCACGCAGTCGGACACGGAGATCCTCGTTCATGCGTGGGAAGAGTGGGGCGAAGAGTGCCTCGCGGAATTGCGCGGGATGTTTACCTTGGCGCTGCTCGATTTGCGCGAACGCTATACCGCTGCCCCGCTGCTCTTTCTGGCGCGCGACCCGCTTGGGATCAAGCCGCTTTACTACGCGCAGACGGCCGATGGAGTTTTGTTCGCCTCGGAGGTGCGTGCGTTGCTGGCCACCGGCGGTATCCCCCGGCGCCTTTCACCCGATGCGCTCACCTCGTATCTGCTTTTCGGATCCGTCTCTGAGCCCGTCACGCTGGTCGAAGGCATTTACTCGTTGCCGCCCGGACACCAGATTCTGATCCACGTGCCCGATCGGAGGCGCATCCCGCGTGCGCGCCCCTGGTGGGACCCTCGCCACAGTCCTGCGGCGCAGGACCCCAAGCGCCCGCTCGATTTTTCGGAAGCCGTGCGGACAGCGCGCCCGCTTCTGGAAGATGCGGTTCGTACACATTTAGTTGCAGATGTTCCGGTAGGTCTTTTCCTTTCGAGCGGCCTAGACTCCAGCGCCATCGCCGCGATCGCGGCGCGCGAGCATCCCGGCATACGCAGCTTCACGCTCGCTTTTCCGGGCACAGCCTACGACGAAGCGCCGCTGGCCCGCCGCGTCGCCGAAGCATGCGGCACGCAGCACACTGAAGTGCCGCTCGGCGGCAGCGAGATCCTCGCACATGTCGAAAACGCGATCGGCGCGCTCGATCAGCCGACGATGGACGGGATCAACACTTACCTGGTCTCGTGGGCGGCGCGACAGGTTGGACTGAAGGTAGCGCTATCCGGAGTGGGCGGCGACGAACTGTTCGCCGGATATCGCACGTTCACCGACGCTCCGCGCCTCCGCCGCCTGGCGCAGCTTACCCGCGTGGTTCCCGCTTCGTTGCGCCAAATCACTTCGCCGCTTGCCGCGTCTCTATTCGGGCTGGCCGCTTCCGCGGACGCGGCGCGCAAAGCCGTAGCTGTATGGCGCGCGCCGGAGTCTCTTCCCGACGCTTACTTCTTCGCGCGCGCTCTTTTCCCGCCCGGCGATCTCGCGAAGCTCACTGCGCCGCGCTTTCGTCCCAGCGCCGTCGCGGAGGACGGAACAGCGCTGCTTCCCACATGGCTCGGCTGGCTCGAACGCGTCGCCGGAGAAGCCCAAGGGATGGAGTCCGTCGCCAGCGTTGGCTGGCTCGAGCTGCGCACGTATATGGCCAGCACGCTGCTCCGCGACACCGACTCCGTCAGCATGAACCGCTCGCTCGAAGTCCGTGTGCCGCTCCTGGATACGCCACTTGTCGAATTCATAGCTGCACTTCCGGACGCCGCCCGCCGCCGCCGCGGTGCGGAAAAAGCTCTCCTTGTGGAAGCGCTGGGCGATTTGCTGCCGCGCGAAATTCTTGCCCAACGCAAACGCACGTTCACCCTGCCGTGGGAGGAGTGGCTGCGCGGTCCGCTGGGCGCGCGCGTCGAAGCCAGCCTTGCCGATATCGCGCCCGCCCTCGCCGAGCACCTCAAGCCCGAGGGCGTCCGCGCGGTGTGGGACGCTTTCCTCGCCGGCCGCACCTCCTGGTCGCGCCCGTGGTCGCTCTACGTTCTCAATGAATGGTCCCGCGCCCACTTGGCGACGTGACCCGCCATTCCGAAAAGCACGGCGCGACGGATGAAGAAAAACCGTTCCTTGCTCCTCCATGCGGACTCTGCGCGTCCGCGTTTCTTCTGTATAATGGTCTGCTTTTCTTGACTCAGGAGACCACACCATGTCCACGAAGATCGTTCGCGTTCGCGCCCGCCAGGTGATTGACTCGCGCGGCAATCCCACCGTCGAAGCCGACGTCACTCTCGAATCCGGCGCGCTCGGCCGCGCTGCAGTCCCTTCCGGCGCTTCCACCGGCGAGCACGAAGCGCTTGAGCTGCGCGATGGAGACAAGTCGCGCTTTCTCGGCAAGGGTGTTTTGAAAGCTGTCGCCAATGCCAACACGGAAATCGCCAAAACCATCACCGGGGCCGATGCTGCTGATCAGCGTGCCCTCGATAAGAAAATGATTGATCTGGACGGTACGCCCACCAAGTCGCGCCTCGGCGCCAACGCCATCCTTGCTGTCTCCATGGCCGCCGCCCGCGCCGCCGCCGTGGCGCTGAAGCAGCCGCTCTACAAATACCTCGCGCGCTATTCCAGCGACACTTCCGCCAATCTTCTTCCCGTGCCCATGATGAATATCCTGAATGGCGGCGCGCACGCCGACAGCTCGGTGGACTTCCAGGAGTTCATGGTCATGCCCATCGGAGCGCCAAATTTTTCGGAGGCGTTGCGCTGGGGCGTCGAGATTTTTCATTCGCTCAAGACTGCACTCAAGAAGCATGGCTACTCCACCGCTGTCGGCGACGAAGGCGGCTTCGCGCCGAGTTGCAAGTCCAACGAAGAAGCCATCCAGATCGTGCTCGAAGCCATTACCGCCGCCGGGTACAAGCCCGGCGAGCAGGTGAGCATCGCTCTAGACCCGGCATCGAGCGAGTTCTACGACAAGGCCAGCGGCAGGTACGTCTTCAAGAAATCGGACAAGTCCACGCACTCTCCGGAAGAGATGGTCGCCTACTGGACGAAGTGGGCAGAGAAATACCCCATTGTATCGCTCGAAGATGGAA
>JBGPGF010000246.1:0-3610 GCA_041483755.1 Terriglobia bacterium
CGCAGCGCGGATCTTTTTGAAAAGGAATTTCACGTGAAGCTTTATTTCCGCCAGGCGAGCGCATGATGCGGGCCGCGGAATCGTTGGGGCGAGGAGGGCAGGAATGAATCTGTACACCGTGCGCCACGGCATTGCGATTGACCGCGATGATCCGAAGTGCCCCGGGGAGGCGGAACGCTATCTGACCGAAGAGGGCGTGGAAAAGACCACTCAGGTGGCAAAGGGCGTAGTCGCGCTGGGCGCGGGCGCGGACTTGCTGATTTCCAGCCCTTACGTTCGCGCGATGCAGACGGCGGAGATTTTTGCCGCGGCGCTGGGTTGCGCCAGCACGAAGATTCGCCAGAGCGACGCGCTTCTGCCGGGCGCCGATCCCATCGCTGTTTTTCGCGAGCTGGCGCGCGAGAAGCAGGCTGGGTCCGTGTTTTTCTTTGGCCACGCTCCGCAACTCGATGAAGTCATCGCCTACGCAGTAGCGTCGAAGCATACGGTGACCGATCTGAAAAAGGCAGGAGTCGCTCTTCTGGAGTTAACGCGGGTCTCGCCGCCGTCGGGAAGGCTGATTTGGCTCGCTACCCCAAAGCTTTTGCGCCGTGCGGCCAAGTAGCGCGGGCTTTTAGCCTGGGCACTCCAGATAAGGGTTTTGCAGAATCAATCCGATGCGGCGGCCGGCAATGACTCATTTTGATTTTGTCGGAGAAATGGCTGGCATTCAAGACAGCAACCCTGTTAGAAGAACGGCTGGAGGAAACAGCAATGTCTAGGATTTCTCTGGGCATACTCTGTGGGCTGATCTTCGGTGGTCTGGATACAGCGTTGATGATTCCTCTGAGCTTTCCGGACAAGCGAGCGGCCATGCTCGGCGCGTTTATCGCGCGTTTCGGTCTCGGATTCGTAATCTGCAATATACGTCTGCCTTGGCCGGGCTGGGCTGTCGGGTTGCTCCTCGGCATCCTGCTGAGCCTCCCTGACGCAATCATCACGAAAGCTACGGCCCCAATTCTCGTATCAGGTGCGCTGGGTGGTCTGATTATCGGGTGGATTGCTGGGAGATTTGGCCGTTAAATCCAACATGAGTCACGACCCGGCGGCCAGATTCAATCGCGGTATTTCGTTTGTCGCCAGATGGGGAGAGGGAAGGGCGACGAGCTTCTCGGCTGTGGCGATCAAGAGCGGGCGCCCCAGATGGGTCTCCAGAAGATGCTTGCCGGCCGCGAGCCGGGCGGCGTTGTTCGCACTGTCGGTCAGGCCCGCGATGCGCAGCGAAATCGCATGGGGCATCTGCGAGACGCGAAGCCCCCGGGGTGAATCCGCTCCGCAACGGCGCAGTGCGCGCGCCAGCCGAAGAACGCCAACGGCGCCGCGCACGAGATTGCGCTGTTCTTCGGGCAACGCCGCAAACCGGCGATGCCTGGCCTTGGGCTCCGGGCCTCGGTGGTAACGCACAACCCAGGCCACGCTTTCCCACTCATTCGTCTTCCAGCCCGGCGGCGAGGGCAGGCCGCGCAGTAGATTGCTGGCCGCTTTCTCCATAGTCTTGCGGCCCAGGGCATCTCCAATCCCGTGCAAACGGGCCGCGGCGAGCAGAATCCGGCGGGCGCCGGAATCGCCGAAAAGCGGCGAGGCATGCGCGCTTGCAAATGCGTCAAAGAGTTTTCCGGCGAGCCGCGCGGTCTGGACCGTGCGCCGCGGGTGCGCATCGAGGGCCCGCGCCGTGGCGTGCAGCCGCGCAGCCACGGCTTCTTCCATCTGGGGACCGTGCGGCAACCCGGCGCGCCATTGCTGCCACAAGCCGGAGTGACCAATTGTCCGCTGGCGATACTCTTCGATGCGCTCGCGCCGCTCTCCACCGATCGCCTGGCGCAGCGCTTCCACGGATTCCGCCGAGACGTCTCCCATTTGTTCTTTCACTAGCGCTGCCAGAACATCCAGGTCATGCACGTCACCCAGAAGATCCTGCGCGGACTTCAACCCGCTCTCCCACGCAGCGTACTGCCCGGGCAGCAGGTTCTCGGCCGTGTAACGAAGGTGCTTCAGACCGATGCGCAGGGCGTGCCAGGGCTTCGGCCTATCCGACCGCAGGGCCCGTGCGTGGAGGTTATGCGCTATGTCGTATCGTTCCAGGGCCAGGCACAGAGCGGCGGGACTTCCATAAGGAATCAGGCGCGCCCTCCGGCACAGGATGCGCCCCAGGCTCTTCCATTTCTTTGCGTCGAACTTATCCGCGCGGCGGAGCGCCGAGGCGCGAAGCTCCTGCTCGTGCTCCTCAAGAACGGCCAGGAGTTTCCCGCGCAGCGGATCGCCCTCGGCCGTCAGGCGCTTGACCCAGTCTTCGAGCACTTGCGCGTCGCGCAGCTCTCCCAACTCTCGAAATAGTTTGCGCGGGAGTTTCCTCATCTCCAGCCAGGTGGGGTGCGGGTCCACTTCCAGCATCACCGAGGCGAGCGAGCGGCAGCGCCGTATGGCCACGCGAAGGTCATGAACGGCATCGGCGTCGGTTCCAGCCCCGGCCCTGGCGCAGACACGATGGAGCTCTTCCTGAACGCGGCCCACCCAGAAGGAAAGGCCGAACCGCTCCTGGCGGGCGTCGGAGGGAAGAGTTGACTGCTTCGGGGTCACAGGTAAAGTGGATACGGTCGCCATGAAAGTCCTCGTGCCTTGAATCTTTGCGGGCCTATAGAGTAGCGCTTCGCGAGATGCGCGTCCAGCCGAGGGCTCCGCTCCACAGTTCAGGCAGCATTCGCCACAGCACCACAGCCATAAGCAGCGTGATGCACGCGGTAATCAGGAAGACTCGCGAAGGGTCCGGATGGCCCATCTGGAGCATGGCGTACTGCGCCAGGGGTTGCAGTGCAACTCCAACAAAAGATAGTAGGTTAGCGGCCGCAATGGCCCGGCCTTTCTCTCCATGCGCGGGACGATGCTGGATCAGCGCATTCACGGGGACGGCGAAAAACCCTCCGCAGAAGCCCAGTCCCAGGAGCCGGCCGAGGACGGCGTTATAACTCAGCCCAGGAAGCGCCAGGAGCCCGGCAAAGAGCGCAATTCCGGCCAGCGAGGGGAGCAGCATCCCGGTCTCGATCTTCCCTCGCGAGGCGTAGCCTGCCGCCAGGCTCCCGAAGCCGATTCCCAGTGTGAGCGCGCCCAGGAGATAGCTGCTGTGCGCTTCGTCCACCCGCAGGACGTCGTTGGCATAGAGAACGATGTTTAGGAGCAGCAAGGACGCCAGGAACCAGAAGAACGTGTTCGCCACCACGGCCAGCCAGAGCAGCGCGTCGCGGCGCATCTTCGCTATTTCGTGCAGTAGTTCAGCGGGCCAATTCCACGGAAAACGCCGCATGGGATCGGCGGCCGGCACGCGGGAGATGCAGAGGCTGGCAATGAGGCCGATGGCCGAGAGCCCCAGGAAAATGACGCCGGACCAAACTTGGCGTCCGCGGAAGATATTCGAGAGCAGACCCCCGGCAAGCGTCCCGGCGATGGCGGCCAGCAGAGTTCCCAGCTCGATGATGCCGTTGCCCCACGAAAGGCGATGCACCGGCAACAGTTCAGGGAGGAGGCCGTATTTCGAGGGGCCAAAGATGGCGCCCTGCGAACTGGCCAGAAAGAGGGC
>JBGPGF010000247.1:0-3600 GCA_041483755.1 Terriglobia bacterium
CCTGACGCAATAGCCATGCCACGTAAAGCACAGAAGGAGCGGAGCCTGCGCCGCTCGGGCTGGCTCCTGCGGACGGCGGCCGCCGCTCTGTGGATTTGGTCTCTAGGCGGTCCGGCGCTCGGGCAGACCCGCGTGATTGAGATTCTGGCGGATCACGACAGCCGTTACAGAATCCAGGGGCAGAAGCATCCCCACATCACCGTAAAGGCAGGCGAGGCTGTCACCCTGCGCGTCACCGCGAAGAAGGCCCGCTCGCAAAACAGGGACGGCTCCATCCATGGTTTCAACTTGCTCCGCGCGAAAGATCGCGCGCCCGTGGAGGGATGGGATCTTCTATTAAAGCCGGGCGTCCAGGATTTTACGCTCACCGCGCCGGCCGAACCCGGCGAATACATCGTTGTTTGCACCGTCATCTGCAGCCAGGATCACGAGCAGATGAACATGAAGTTTGTGGTCTTGCCCCAATGAGCCCCATGAGGAGGAAAAGATGAAGTCCACCGTGATGCAGGCATTTCTATGGCTGACGGCCGCACTCTGCGTGGCCGCGCTCAACCCTCTCGCCCGCGCCGGAGACGAAAAGACGTTCTCAGGCGAAATCGCCGATTCGCAGTGCGCATTCAACGTCCACTCGCTGACCCAGTCGCACCACGAAATGCTCGAGATGAAGCATGCCGGATACACCGCGACCGATTGCGTCCGCTATTGCGTAAAGAGGATGGGCGGCAAATATGTTCTGCAAACGAAGAACGCCATCTACAAGCTCGATGACCAGGCGCTGGCGGAAAAGAGCGCCGGACGAAAGGTGAAACTCACCGGCACCTTCGATCCCAAGACCAACACGATTCAGATTCAATCCATCGAAGTAATCCCCCCAGCCAACCACAACTAACCCGGTCTTTTTACAAGGTTATAGGGGCACGGCATGTCGAAGACCCCGGAAGGTTTTGCGGGGCCGTGCCCTTCTTCCCTTTCCACCGCTTCCGAACCTCCCCGCTCTGCCGTAGAATACAGCTAGTACAATCTGCATAAGCCTTAAAAGCGATTAAACTGCGGGCGCGGGATTTGCGTGTGTCCGCGGACCCTGTCGGAGAGAGTTATGCCGGACGAGAACAGGCTGGAAGCCGAACGCGAGAAACGCCTCAAGGCCGCGCGACGCCTGGTGATCAAGCTCGGCACGAGCACGGTCACCGGCCCCGAGGGCGGCCTCTGCGCCGAGCGCGTTGAGCCTATCGTCCGCTCCATCGCCGAATTGAGGAAAGCCGGGCGCCAGGTGGTCGTCGTCTCCTCGGGCGCCGTGGGACTAGGCCGCGGCTGGCTGGGCCTGCACCGCTCACGCCTCGGCGACATGGTCACCAAGCAAGCCTGCGCCGCCGTCGGCCAAGGCCTGCTCATGGAAGCCTATAAGCGGCTCTTCGCGGCTTGGGATGTGAAAGTCGCGCAGGTGCTCCTCACCGAGGAAGATTTCACCGTCTGGAAGCGCTATTCGAATCTTCACCGCACCATCGAGAGGCTGCTCCAGTTTGGCGTGGTTCCCATCATCAATGAAAATGACACCGTCTCCACCGCCGAGCTCGATTCCGTCGAGCCTGGCGGCGCAGGCGCGCGCGCAGCAGCATTCAGTGACAACGACCGCCTCGCTGCGCTGGTCATGAGCGGCCTCGAAGCCGATGCCCTGGTGCTCTTGTCCAATGTGGATGGCCTCATCCATAAAGCCGCTTCCTCGCAGCAGGTTATTCCAATCATCGAAGAGATCACTCCCGAGTTGCGCGCTCTCGCCGCGGGCCCCTCGGAGGCCGGGCGCGGCGGCATGGTCACCAAGCTGGAAGCCGCCGAAATTGCCATGAGTTGCGGAGGCACGGCCGTCATCGCCAACGGCCAGGCCCCTGCCATTCTCGACCGCATTTTTGCCGGCGAACCCGCCGGAACCGTTTTTCTGCCCTCTAAACGCATGCGCGGCAAACGCCGCTGGATCGCCTTCGCCGCGGGCGTGCAGGGGAAAATTATCGTGGACGCCGGCGCGCAGCGCGCCATCACGCAGGGCAAGGCCAGCCTGCTGGCCTCCGGCGTGGAGCGCATCGAGAGTCATTTCGCTCACCGCGACGTGGTGAGCATTCTCGACAGCGAGGGCCGCGAATTTGCCCGGGGCGTGGCCAATTGCGCCAGCCGTGAGGCCGAGGAATTGCTCGGCAAGAAGAATTCGCACGCCGGCAAAGGGCGCGGCGCGGCGGCGTCCCTGATTCTGGTTCGCCGTGATAACATCGTTTTGTTGCGGAGTTGACCGCTTCGCGGTCACCCAATCATATGACCGCTTCCACGCAAAAGTTGGTTCCCTCCTCCGCTGCCGCCGCTGCGCCAGCCGGCGTGGCCGATCTTGCCCGCCGCGCGCGCGACGCTTCGCGCTCGCTCGCCCGGCTCTCCAATGACCTGCGCAACGAAGTCCTGCTAGCCGCCGCCAAGGCCATCGAAAACAACGCCACAAGGATTCTCGAGGCCAACGCAGAGGATTGCCGCGCCGCCGAGCCGGCCGTCTCCGCCGGCGCAATGTCCGCCGCGATGTTTGCGCGCCTGCGCGTCAAGGAAACCGGAATCGCGGAGATGGCCGCGCGTGTGCGCGACGTGGCTCGCCTGCCCGATCCCATCGGCCGCCGCCTCGCCGCCACCGAACTCGACGACGGGCTCGTTCTCTACAAGGAGTCGTGCCCCTTGGGCGTTATCGGAATTGTTTTTGAAGCTCGTCCTGACGTCGTGCCCCAGGTCGCCTCGCTGGCGCTCAAGTCCGGAAATGCCGCGCTGCTGAAAGGCGGTGCCGAGGCGGCCAACACGAACGAAGCACTCGTCTCCATCTGGAAGGACTGCCTCGCCGGGTTTCCGTCGGTTTCGCCGGACTCGATTCACCTGCTCCTTTCCCGCGCCGACGTCATGGAGCTGCTCACGCTCGACCGCGACGTGGACCTTATCATCCCGCGCGGCTCGCGCGAATTCGTCGAATACGTGGCCCAGCACAGCAAGATCCCCGTTCTCGGGCATGGCGAAGGCATCTGCCACGTGTACGTGGACCGCGCCGCGGACGTGGACAAGGCCCTTGCCGTTACGCTCGACTCCAAGACGCAATACCCGGCGGTGTGCAACGCCGCGGAAACTTTGCTCGTCCACCAGGATGTCGCAAGCAAATTCCTGCCGCGCATGTTTTCACAGCTCCGGGAAGCGAAAGTCGAAGTGCGCGGCTGCTCGCGAACGATGGCGCTGCTCGCGAAGCCCGATGTCGTCCCCGCAACGGAGCAGGATTGGGCCACCGAGTATGGCGACCTGATTATTTCAGTGAAGATTGTGGAAAGCGCCGACGACGCCATTGCCCACATCAACCGCTACGGCTCGCGCCACACGGAGACCATCGTCACGGAAGATGTGGGCGATGGCAGCGTCCGCGCTGTCCACGATCTTCACTGAGATAATTAGGTCGCCGTACTCGGTGGCCCAATCTTGCTCCGTTGCGGGGACGACATCGGGCTTCGCGAGCAGCGCCATCGTTCGCGAGCAGCCGCGCACTTCGACTTTCGCTTCCCGGAGCTGTGAAAACATGCGCGGCAGGAATTTGCTTGC
>JBGPGF010000248.1:0-3576 GCA_041483755.1 Terriglobia bacterium
ATTCTGCTTCGCCGGCGCGGCAGCAGCAGTCTTGCCCAGCTCTTCCACTATCGCCACGGCCAGCGCATCGAGCGTCGCGATGGATTCATGATTCTTCGCCGCCAGATTGTTGCAGAGAAGCGAGAAAACGACGCGCCGCCCAGCCAGCGTATCCGCATATCCGGAGATCGCGCGGACGTGCTCGACCGAGCCGGTCTTGGCATGGACACGCCCGGCCGCCAGCGTGTCTCTCAGGCGCTCCGCCAATGTGCCGTCCGTGCCCGTAACCGGAAGCGAAGAAAAATATATGTCGAACCACGTTTGCCGCGAAGCGTACTTCAGCAAAGTGACGGCCGCGCGCGGCGTAATCAAATTCCGGCGCGACAGTCCCGACGCGTCGCTCTGCACCACTTCGCCTGGCGCGATTCCTGCCGTCGCGTAAAAGTCCGCGGCAAACTTCGCCAGGTCTTCCGGCGCGCTCCACATTCCGTTCTGCCGCGCCGCGGTGCGCAGCAGCAATTCCGCATGTAGGTTGTCGCTCATTTTGTTGACGACCGCCGCCTCATCGGCCAGCGGCACGGAGACATGCTCCGCCAGAATCACCGAGTCGCCGGGAGCAGAAGGAATGGTCGCATGGTGCCGCGCACGGGCGACGCCTTCCACTCTAACGCCGCGTTCCTCTATCATTCGCTTGAGCAACGCCGCGGCCTGCTCGGCCGGTTGCTCGATAGCGAGCACCAGCTTGCGCGCCTCGCTTCGGGCCGGCAGCACTCCGCGAATCACAACCAGCGGCGCACCCGGATCGCGCGTGAGCGTCAGGTCGGGCTTCGTGCCTGCCGGCGCGGTTAACACTTCATTCCGCACGGTAAATTCCGCGGTCCACGGCGCCATCGAAATCGTCGTGGGTTCGCCGGCGCTCACGCCGGCCGCAAGCGTCACCGTCACCGTGTTGTCATTCACGGCGATGGCGGAAATCGCCGCGCCATACGACCACACCACGTCATCCAATTCCCAGCCGCTCGGGTAGCGCTCCGGCGGGAAATAGCTGTCGTCGGCGACGATGTCACCGGCAATCTGCCGCACGCCCTTGGCCGCAATCGCATCAGCGAACTCGCCAAGAACTTTTTCCGGCGGCCCGTCCTGCTCCGGCTGTTTCACAAACGGGAACTTGCGGTTCGAAAGATTCGGGTCGCCGCGGCCCACCAAAACAACATCGCCATTCAGCCGGCCCTCCGGCATCACCGCGCCGCGCGTCTCCACCGTCGTGTGAAATCGAAAGCCGGGGCCAAGCTTCGCCAGCGCCAGCGCCGTCGTGAATATTTTCAAATTCGACGCCGGAATGAAATGTTTGTCCGCGTCCCGTTCGTACAGCGTCTCCCCGGTTTCCGCGTCCACGATCAGGATTCCCCACGCCGCCTTATTCGCGGGAGCGGCGGAAAGCAACGAATCCACTCGCGCCGCGAATCTTCCAGAAGCAGCGGGCGTTTTGCCGTCCGGCGCAGCGCAACACGCATGCCTCGGCGACGGCGCGGGCACACTCAGCGGGGCATGCTGTCCGACCGCGCTGCTCGCCGCAAGCGCCAAGGAAACCGCCAGCGCCAGCAGGATAGATTTCTCCGAGCCCTTTTTCATCGGGAGCTTCTCTGGAAACGCAGCGTCCAAGAAATCGAATTATAGTCCAGGAACCGCGGAATGCCTCGTGGAATGCGGTTTCCCCGGCTCGCAGCGCTTGGTGATGCGCTTCGCCACGCGCCGAACGCTGCCAATCGCCATCCCTCTCTTGAAATCTCCATTCGAAGTGAGCAAACTCGTCCGGACGTTGCGGTGCCGCCGCAAGCGCTGCTCCACGGGAAAGTGAGGTTTCACTCCACCATGCGCGCACGACTAGTCCCCATTCTTTGCCTCCTTGCGCTGTTTCTCGCGGCGCACGACAGACTTGTGAACGCGCAAATCGTTGCCGCGGCTGAGCCCGACATGGCTCAGCGCCGCCTCGCCCACCTGCAGCATGGCCTCAACCTCAGCCACTGGTTCGCGCAGGCCGGCGACCCCAGCGCGTACACAAAAGAGCATCTCGATACCTTCACCACGGCGCAAGACATCGCCCTCATCAAAGCGATGGGCTTTGACCATGTCCGCCTCACCGTCAATCCCCAGCCCATGTTCCGCAATCGGCTCGCCGACCAGATTCCCGCCGAATACCTCGGCTATCTGGATGCCGCGGTGAAGATGATTCTCGATCAAGGGTTGGCGGTCGTCATCGACATGCATCCCGAAAGCGACTTCAAGCAAAGACTCACCGCCGAAGATGACTTCGTCGAGCAGTTCGCAGATTTTTGGCGCGCGCTGGCGCATCATTATTCGGCTCTCAATCCCGACATGGTTTTTTTCGAAATTCTGAACGAACCGGAGGCCCGCGATCGTTATCGCTGGTACGGCGTGGAATCTCGGCTAGCGTCCGCCATCCGCGAGGGCGCGCCGCAGCACACCATCATCGCCACGGGCGCGCGCTGGTCGGACAATGATGACCTCCTGTTCGTCCAGCCGCTTCGCGACACCGACGTGATCTACGCCTTTCATTTCTACGAGTCGCACATCTTCACGCATCAAGGCGCTGGTTGGGGCGTGAATTACTGGCATTACCTCAAGGGCGTGCCGTACCCGTCCAACCGGGCCGGCGCCGCGAAAGCCGCGGAGCAAGTTCCGGACGCCATCAATCGCCTTGCCGTAATCCGATATGGACTGGACCACTGGGATGCCGCGCGCATTGATGCCGAGATCGGCCAGGCCGCTGAATGGGCCCGGCGCTGGGGCGTTCCGCTGGTGTGCAACGAATTTGGCGCGTACCGAAAGGTCGCGAATCCGCAGGATCGCGCCGCGTGGATCACCGATGTTCGAACCGCGCTCGAAAAACGCAACATCGGCTGGGCCATGTGGGATTACAGCGGCGGCTTCGGCGTCGTAACCAAACAAAACGGCCAGCCCGCGGTCCCCGATGAGCTAACGGTGCGCGCCCTCGGCCGCAAAATGCCCACGCCAGCGCCGTAACAGTTTGCGGAAAGCTCTTGTGGCACAGCCAATCCTGGCTGTGCGCTCCTAGTAGCACAGACCGCCCCCCCCATCCCGCGATCCGTGCAGGATGAATTTATGGCCAGTCCCATTTTGCGAACGATTTCCGCGCCTTCTCCGGAATTGACCCCACCACTTACTCCAGACACCGGGGACGCTGGCAAAATCACGTTCCCATTCCTTAGTTCCGATTTTTCCAAGCCAACGCACGCGTTCTAGTGGCAGAATGGCGGACATGACGACTCTTGCAAAGAACTGCAAATCAACGGTAATCCCCGGGCTCCGCTATCGAGATGCCAAAGCCATGATCGAATGGCTATGTGCAGCCTTCGGTTTTGAGAAGCAGGCCGTCCATGCCGGCCCTGGCGATATTGTGATGCATGCCCAGCTGACGTTTGGCAACGGCATGATCATGATCGGCTCGGTGGACAATGGGACTGCGGCGTCAAAGCTGATGAAGCAGCCTGACGAGATTGCTGGAGCAGAGACACAGTCACCTTACCTCGTCGTGTCGGACATTGATGCGATCTA
>JBGPGF010000249.1:0-3491 GCA_041483755.1 Terriglobia bacterium
ACGTTGAATTCGAAGGTGCGGAACATTCCCGCAACATCTGCGGCATCAGCCACCATTTGCCCGTTCAGCCAAACGTTGGCGCGGTAGTTGATGCCGAGAAAGTGCAGCCAGTTCGTTTTCTTTTCGTACTCCGCGGGCAGGGTGAATTCCGTGCGGTACCACCAGGAACACCGGAAAGGGCTGTCTTTCGGCATATCCTGATTCGCAAAAAAACTCTTCGCGGAATAGTCCATTCCAGGAATTGACTTCAAGTTTGTTCCATAATTGGGATCCGGATACGTCTTGTCGGCAACCAACGCGCCAACAACCGTGCCTGGAATATCCGTGCGGTGCCATCCCTTCGCATCGAATGCGACGGCGGAGATCTGCGCCCCGGCTGCCTTGATCTCACACGACGACTGAAGCTGCCAATTCGCATGCAGATAGAGCTTCCCAGACTGCTCCGCGGAAAAGGCTGAGAGCGAGGTAACCAAGAGTGCGGCGATGGCGGCAAAAAAGCGGCAGCAAAGCAGGCGTGACATAACTCTCCTTGTGCGGGTTTCCCTAATTCGTTACGGGCCAGGGCAAGTCATTCTAGCCCAATAGCCGCCAGCAATATTAAACCGATTCAATCAAAGAGTTGCGCACTTTTTCAGAAAATTTGTTGAAGCGGCGCGGGCCGGAGGAGTCCGGGACATCTTGCGGGAAAGAAATGGTCCCGGAGGAGGGAGTCGAACCCACACGAAGCAAAGCTTCGGCAGATTTTGAGTCTGCTGCGTCTGCCAGTTCCGCCACTCCGGGCTATCAGGAACCAAAATAGCACGCCCGCGAGGAACACTCAAGATTTCCACAGGCCCCCAGTGGACCTCTGGACTCCGGACCTGCGGAACGATACCCTATAATCCCCGCCGTTCGACAGGGGCCCATCGTCCCAGGGCATACGAACGGAGTTCAGAGGAATTTCATGGCCAGCGTTACTACCTTTCCCTCCGAGACCCGGGTGGAACACCGTGGGCTTACCCATTGGATGGACCGAGTCTTGAAAGAGCTCGTTGTCGTCCGCTACTCGCCCGATGCAGACACGGTGCACGATTTGCGCGTGGCCATCCGCCGCTGCCGCTCCATCGCCTCGGCCATGGAAGAAGTGGACCCGCACCCCGCCTGGCATCAGATGCGCAAGGTAGCCCGCAAACTCTTCCGGGGACTCGGGGCCCTGCGTGACGCACAAGTGTTGAAAGCCTGGACCAAACAACTCAGCACAGAAAGCGATTCGCTGCGCGCCGAGCTGCTGGCGACGTTTGAGGGCAAGGAACAACAGCTCCGCGAAGAAGCGCTGTATGTCGCTGAACGCTTCGACGAAAAGGCCTGGAAGCGCCTGTACCGCGCGCTGCGCCAACGGGTGCGTTTTGTACCGCCGGGCAGCCTGGTGGCCGAATGCCTTGCGCTCGAACGCTACCAGGAAGCCAAAGAACTCCACGCTAACGCGCTGCGCACGGAAAAACCGAAACCCTGGCATGCGCTGCGCATCGGCTTGAAGCGTTTTCGCTATACGGTGGAAAATCTCCTCCCCGAACACCACGCCGCCTGGAGCGACAAACTGAAGCGTGTGCAAGATCTGCTCGGCGACGTGCACGACCTCGATGTGCTTGCCGGTGTCGTCAAAGAGGCGCCTTCGCGCGCGCCCCAATCACGGGAAGCTTGGCTGCAGACCATCGAGCACGAGCGCCACGAGCGAATCCAGAAGTACCGGCAGCTCACACTGGGCAAAACCAGCCTGTGGAACGAGTGGCGCCACGCGCTTCCTCACGGCGACCGCCTCGAGGCCGCGTCCATGGCGCGCTTGCGCGCGACGGCGCGCGCCGCGGATGCGCATCCGCGGCGTACTTCGCAAACTTCACACATTGCTGTCGCGCTGTTCCAAAAGCTGGGACGTGTAAAAGCCAGCCCGGCCTTCTCCGACACCACAATGATTCGCGTTTTCCGCGCCGCCGCCCAGCTCCACGGCGTCTTGCCTTCTCAGACTGGCAAGTCACCGCAGAAAGCAGTGCGAAGGTTTCTCCTCGGACTGACGATTCCGCCAGGTTGGTCCGCCGAAGAATGGGATTTGGCCGCTTGGGCAGTCCGCTACCAGCGGGGCGCCGAACCCAAGACAAAGCGTGGCGCCTTTGCAAAGCTCAACGAAATACAGCAGGGAAACATTCGCGCCCTCGCCGGCACGCTGCGATTGGCGCGCGCCTTACGAAAGTGCGGTATCACCAGCCCGGCCGGCTTGCGCGCCGAAAAATCCATCGACGCGATCATCATCCGCGTCCCCGGACTGACGGATAGCGCCGAATCGGCTGCCCGGCTTGCGGCCGGCAAACATCTTATGGAAAGTTGTCTGGATGCGCCGCTGCTTGTGATGCCAGCCGGGGCGCAAGAAAAAATAGTCGCTCTGCCCGCTCCGGGCCCGCAAGTCCCCTTATTTGCTACGGCCGCGTCCTACTAAACCGGACTGCGTTCCCATCTTACTTCCCGGCACGTCGAAGCAACTTGGCCGTGGCCAGCCACACAAGCTGACCGCTGGGCGGCGATACGCGCCGAAGCTCCAGCAAGGCCACGCCCCCTTTTTTCAACGACGTGAGGTGATGCTTTGAACCGAGCGCGGTGGCGATGAGATCGTCCAAATGCGGGGCGTGCCCGAAACAAAAGACCGTCGAAGATTGCTTATCCCTGGCAAGCTCGCGGAAAAACAAGGAAGGTTCGCCCCCGGGCAACAACAGATCCGTCCGGCGGATTTTCTGCTTCGAATATTCGAAAACGCCCGCGAATATCTCCGCCGTCTGCATCGCGCGAACATAAGGGCTGGACAGAAACAAATCTGGCGTCGCCCCAATCGCTGCCACCCCTCTGGCGACTTCCCTGGTCTTCTCGACGCCTTCTTCTGTCAGATAGCGTTCCGCATCGGGCGGACATTTCGGGTCTTCGCGGCCGATCGCGATGCCGTGGCGCACTACATAAAGTTGCATTCTTCCTCCCCACTTACAAATAGGAGCTACGGGAGATAACGTCGCCAGGGAATGCTACGCGGCCGGCTGCCGGAAGAATAACCTGACGTGAAATTCTTTTTCAAAAAGTTCGGCGCTGCGATTGGCGTCGCGCAGATCCTCGACCGCATCGCCGCGCGCTGTGACCTGTAATCCGACAGCCCCTCGCTGAAACGAAGCTCCCAGATTCGTCACACGCTGTCGGTGTGAGTGGTCGAGCGCCTCGGCAATGCGCAAGATTGCCGCCAGCCGCCGGGTGATCCGTTTGTCATTATTGTTCAGAGAGGAATACGCCGAGTGATGCCCGGCGGGCTCCGATTTTCGATTGTGATAGCGCACCAGCGCGGCGACAACAGAGCGGTCGCGTGCTTCAAGGGCTGGAATATCTCCATTCAGTGTCAAGTACTCCCCGTGCTTGTGATGCCCGCGATGGCTCACCATGTGGCCGACATCATGAAGCAGCGCGCCGGCCTCCAGTAGAACGCG
>JBGPGF010000250.1:0-3482 GCA_041483755.1 Terriglobia bacterium
CCGAAATGTCGGTGCACAGCCAAGAGTGGCTGTGCTACAGAGTAAGCAAAGGAGTAACAGCAGCGTGAATAGTCCGACAAGATATGCCGTAGGTCTGCTTGTGGCGTTGTCTCTGTTTGGAGTAGTGAATTGCTTTCACTTCTTCGAGCCCGTCACGTGCTGGGATTGCTTTTTTCCTTATGGCCTGCCTTTCACGTTTTTCCACGAAGGAGGATTCGGAGGAGGAAGCGGGATCGTGTGGCCTGGATTGCTGGGTGACTTACTCGTAGTGCTCGTCGTCGGAGCAGCCATTGGCCGGACATGGAACTGGTTTTCCGAAAGAAGCTCAAATGAGCCACCTCCAGCGAAGAAGCCAGATTGACCGGTCGTGACAGGCACATCTATACTGTTTGTTCGCGCCGGATGCGCTGAACGCGCCGGGCGACCTCGAGTCATTCCGCGCGCGGCCGAAGGATGGTCCATGGGCCTCCTGGCGGGATTTCCGGAACTCCACAGGGAGATTATGAGCAGCAGCGTAAAAGCAACACAACTCCGCCCCGGCATGGTCATTCGCCACGAGGGCCAGCTATTCACTGTTTTCAGCACCGAGCACCGCACGCCGGGCAACAAGCGCGGCTCGATGCAAACCAAGATGAAGAACCTGCGCAACGGGGCGATCAGCGATTACCGCTTCCGCGCGGAAGAATTCATCGAGCGCGCCGTGGTGGATGAGATCGAATACGAATTTCTCTACCACGAGGGCGACGACTACCATTTCATGAACTCGGAGACGTTCGAGCAGATGCACCTGAGCCAGGACATTCTCGGCGAAGCGGTGTACTATCTGATTCCGAACATCGTGGTGAAGCTGGAGTTTTACGAGAACAAGGCCATCGGCGTGGCGCTGCCGGACACGATCGATCTGCTGGTGACCGAAACCGAGCCGACGCTGCAGAAAGCCACGGCCAGCGCGGTGATGAAGCAGGCCAAGCTCGAAACGGGGCTGACGATTCAAGTGCCGCCGTTCGTCAATAACGGCGACAAAGTGAAAGTGGATACGTCCGAAGCGCGCTACGTTCAGCGCGTGTAGGATTCGCGAAAAGTTTCCGCCTCCGCAGCCAGTCCCTGCATTACGCGGACTGGAGAGGCATGAGGGCGCCGCCGGATCTTAGTATCTGAGGGTTCCGGCCGCGCCCTCTTACTTTTTCCGCTTCGGAGATTTTTTCGTTCTCTCGTTTTCCGCCGCAGGCTCCTCACTTTCCTTCTCTCCGCCATTACCGTTGCCGAAAACCCGCGCGAAGATCGCATCCACCGAGCGAAGCTGCCGCTTCAAGTCGAAGGTCCGTTCGAGCGCTTTCGTGTTCAGATACTTTGTGATGCGCGGATCGGCGGCCACGCGTGTTCGAAAGCTCGTCTCCGTTTCCCACGCGGCCATGGCGTTTTCCTGAACGGCCTTGTAGGCATCGTCGCGCGGCATGCCTTGTTCCACCAGGTCTTGCAGGAGCTGGCCGGAGAAAACCAGGCCGTGCGTGGATTCGAGGTTGCGCAGCATGCGCTCCGGAAAGACGCGCATGTCCGCGACGATGGCGGTCATCTTGGCGAGCATGTAGTCCACCAGGATGGTGGAGTCCGGGAGGATAATGCGCTCGACGGAGCTGTGCGAAATATCGCGTTCGTGCCAGAGGGCGATGTTTTCGAACGCGGCGGCGAGATTCGAACGCACCACGCGGGCGAGGCCGCAAATCTGTTCGCAGTTCACGGGGTTGCGTTTGTGCGGCATGGCGGAGCTGCCGCGCTGCTCGCCGCCGAAGGGCTCTTCGGCTTCGCGCACTTCGGTGCGCTGGAGGTGGCGAATTTCGAGGGCAACTTTTTCCAGCGTCGCAGCAATGAGCGCGAGCGTGCTGAGGTAAAACGCGTGGCGGTCGCGCTGGATCACTTGGGAAGCGACGGGCGCGGCGGCCAGGCCGAGACGGCGGCAGATTTCTTCCTCGATTTCCGTGCCGAGATGCGCGGCATTGCCGACGGCGCCGGAGATTTTACCGACGGCTATTTGCGCGGCGGCTTCGCGGAAACGCCGCTGGTTGCGCTGATTTTCCGCATACCAATTGGCGATTTTCAGGCCGAAGGTGATGGGCTCGGCGTGAATGCCGTGGGTGCGGCCGATCTGCGGCGTGTCGCGAAACTCTTCCGCGCGGCGCGCGAGAACTTCGCCGAGGTGCGCGAGGCCGGCTTCGATCAGGCGCGAAGCGTCGCGGATCTGCAGGGCTTGCGCCGTGTCCACGACGTCGTTGGACGTCATGCCGTAGTGCAGCCAGCGCGCGGCGGCGGGATCGCCGATGGATTCGCCGACGGCCATGGTGAAGGCGATGACGTCGTGCTTGACGCGGGATTCGATTTCGAGGATGCGGGCGACGTCGATTTTCGCGCGCGCGCGAATCGCGGCAGCGGCAGCCTTGGGTACCTGGCCCGCTTCGGCGAGGGCTTCCGCGGCGGCCAGCTCGACGTCGAGCCATTTGGCGAATTTGTTTGCGTCACTCCAGACGCGGCCCATTTCTTCGCGGGTATAGCGTGGAATCAAGCTGTCTCCTGGGACTGCTCTTTATGATAGCGCATTTTCAGCGATGGCGAGGAAAGGGCGGACGGCGCACGAGCGTGACGGACCAAAACGGGAAGACCACCACCTACGCCAACGACGATACTGACCGGCTGACGTCGGTGACCGATGCGGCGACACCGGGGAATGTGACCACCTAGCGTCGCAACCCCTCTGGCATTGGAACAACCCAAGCCGCTTTCCAATTCGGAAAGCGAGCCCTCAGCAAACACTTCATCATTTGATGGAGGCCCGTAGCCTGACGCAAAAAGACCTTTGGAAAACTTTCGGCTCGAAAGGGATTACTTCCGAAGTGTCTCACGGCAAGCGTTCCATTAGCAAAGCTCAGGCGAAGAGGCTGGCGATATTCTTTCACGTCAGCGCCGCGCTGTTCATTTAGCGTTCTCCGGAAGGGCACCAAGAATGGAAGCGGGTGGAGCACCCTTGACGAGTGGGCACGGTTCGGGTGCCGGGGTGATTCGCTATTCGACGGGGAGGAGCTTGGGAGTGACGGCGAGGGCGGCGCGGGGGATCCAGCCGATGCGGACACGAATTTTTACCCAGCCGGCGGGGGCGCCGGAGGGAGCAGGAAGTTTTTCGAGCGGGGCGCGATAGACGAGAGCGCCGCCGAGGGGAGGGCCCTTCGGTTCCGCGAGCGGGCGAATGGGCGCGGGACCAGAGGCGGTGTTGAGGAGCTTGTAAGGCTCGATTTCGAAATTGTGGGCGGCGGCTTCGGCGAAATCATCAGCGGCGAGCCAGGCGTCGAAGGAGTCATTGGTGGCGACTTCGAGGAAGTTTTGATTGGCCCAGAGAACTTCGTAGTCGCCGGGCTTGAGGTCGCCGCTGGGCTTGTCGCCGGGGCGGTTGCTGACGGGCGTCTTCTCCTTCAGCGTGAGGGTGGGAACAATGC
>JBGPGF010000251.1:0-3478 GCA_041483755.1 Terriglobia bacterium
AGGTGGATCCGTAAACGGATGAGCCGGCCGTCCTGCACCAGGCCGCGTTCGATGATGCGCGAAAGAATCGTTACGTCGAGGTTGCCGCCGGAAATCACCACGGCAATCTTTTTGCCCTTCAAGGAAATTTTCTCATTCAAGAGCGCGGCCAGCGGCGCCGCGCCCGCGCCCTCGGCGAGAATTTTTTCACGTTCCAGCAGAAGAAGAATCGCATTGGCGATTTCTTCTTCCTCAACGGTGACAATCTCGTCCACGTATTTCTGCACCATCGGAAACGTTTTTTCTCCCGCGCGGCGCACGGCAATCCCGTCCGCGAGCGTGGTGGCAACCGGCAGCGTCACCAGATGTTTTTGTTCGAACGCCGCTTTCATGGAAGGCAGGCGCGCGGTTTGCACTCCGATCACGCGAATGCGCGGGTTCGTTTCCTTCAGCGCGCAGCCCATTCCGCTGATCAGTCCGCCGCCGCCGATCGCCGCCACCACTGCGTCGAGATTCGGCGCCTGCTCGAGAAGTTCCAGGCCGAGGGTGCCCTGTCCGGCAATCACGGCGTAGTCATCGAACGGATGAATCAGCGTCAAGTGGTCCGCTTCGGCGCGCCGGCGCGCCTCTTCGAACGCTTCGTCGTAATTCGCGCCGTGAAGAATCACTTCGCCGCCAAAGCGCCGCGTGGCCATCACTTTGTTGAGCGGAGTCGCCAGCGGCATGCAGATTTGCGCGGGGATTCCGCGCTTCGTGGCGTGATACGAGACCGCTTGCGCGTGATTGCCCGCCGACGCGGCGATTAAGCCGCGCTTGCGCTCCTCGGGCGTGAGCGTCAGGATGCGGTTCAGCGCGCCGCGCTCCTTGTAGGAGCCCGTCATCTGCAGGTTCTCGAGCTTCAGCAGAACGGTATTGCCGGTGAGCTGCGAAAACGTTTCCGACCGCGCGCACGGCGAAACAAGGATCGCCTCCCGTATGCGTTCCCGCGCCTTCTTGATCTCTTCCAGTGTGACCATGAAATTGCCTGTCTTATCCTTGTGTTCCTGACTACCGTCTTTCCCGGTGCCGCCGGTCAAGTCACAGAGAATACCATTCTCGCGCGCTCTTGCGGCGCACTCTTCACAGAATCCCTTTGCCCGCAGGCGAGCGTTATGGGATAATTCGAATGTTGATGCTCTCACGAATCCAGAAGACGATTGGTTGTTGCTGTTTGGACGCGCGGGCGTGTTGTATGCGCGTGTCTTCTGGGACGGGAGCCTGACGGCATAGACTGAAGAATTCTTAGCCGGAATTGGAGCCCACCACCAGAGGACAAACTGGCCGGTGGGTTTTTTGTTTTTGGATTGGAATTTGCGGGAATTGCGGGGAGATTTTTGATGGAAGCATTGCAACAAGAAATCGCGCAGCGGCAGGCGGAAGCCGAGAGCTGGAACGCGGAAGAAGTCGTCCGCTGGGGGCTGGAGCGCTTCGGTTCGAAGCTCGCGATTGCTTCGAGCTTCGGCGCGGAGGACGTCGTGCTGATCGAGCTGGCCGCGCGCGCGAAGATTCCGTTTCGCGTTTTCACGCTGGACACGGATTTTCTTTTTTCGCAAACCTACAAACTCATCGAAGAAACCGAAAAACGCTACGGCATCAAAATCGAACGCACGCGCCCCGCGCTGACGCCGGAGCAGCAGGCCGCGGAGCACGGCGACGCACTTTGGGCCCGCGAACCGAATTTGTGCTGCTCGATACGCAAAGTGGAGCCGCTCAAGAAACAGCTTTCCGGCCTTTCCGCGTGGATTACGGGAATTCGCCGCGACCAAACGCCACAGCGCGCCAACGCGAAAAAGATCGATTGGGACGCCAGCTTCGGCCTGGTGAAATTGAATCCGCTGGCGGACTGGAAGTGGGAGCAGGTGTGGGAGTTCATTCGAAAGAACGACGTGCCCTACAACCCGCTCCACGATTACAACTATCCGAGCATCGGCTGCACGTATTGCACGCAGCCGGTGCTGCCCGGCGAAGATCCGCGCTCGGGGCGGTGGTCGGGTTTCACCAAGACGGAATGCGGTTTGCACGCGAGCGAGAAGTAGAAGTGACGAGGATGACGAGGAGCACGAAGTGAACGTGTTGTTTCCCATGTTCGTGAAGATGGACGGGAGGCGCTGCCTGGTGGTTGGCGCGGGACGCATCGGCACGCCGAAGATCCGGTCGCTACTGGCCGCGGGCGCGAAGGTGCGCGTGGTGGCGCCGAGCGCGTCGCCCGCGGTGAAGCGCTGGGCGCGCAGCCGGAAGATTAGGTGGGAAGCACGGGAATTTTCGCCGCGCGATTTGCAGGGCGCATTCCTGGTGATTGCGGCGACGCAATTGGCGGAATTGAATCATCGCGTGTTTCGCGAAGCGCTGCGGCGGGGAGTGCTCTGTAACGTGGTGGACGATCCGCCGCGGTGCGATTTTTATTACGCGGCGGTGGTGCGGCGCGGGCCGCTGCAAATCGCCATTTCCACCAGCGGCTGCTCACCGGCACTGGCGAAGCAACTGCGGAAGCATTTGGAAGCGCAGTTTGGCCGCGGGTATGGCGCGTGGGTCAAGCGAGTGGGGCGGCTGCGGCGCGGCGTTCTGGCGAAAAAGCATTCACCCAAGCGTCAGCGCAAATTGCTGCTCGAACTGGCGCGCGGCGGGCCGGTTCCGGTAACGAGGCGTGCGGCATGACGGGCAGGGTGTATCTGGTGGGCGCGGGGCCGGGCGATCCGGAGCTGCTGACGCAGAAGGCGGCGCGGTTGCTGCGCGGCGCCGACATGATTTTGCACGACGACCTGGTTACGCCGGAAATTCTGGCGCTTGCGCCGGCGACGGCGGAGATTCGCAGTGTGGGAAAACGCTGCGGAACGAAGCAGATCGCGCAAGAAGAAATCCACGCGCTGATGATCGCGCACGCCCGCGCGGGGAAGACGGTCATTCGATTGAAGGGCGGCGATCCGGCCGTATTCAGCCGCGCGGGGGAAGAGATTGACGCACTGCGCGCGGCGGATATTCGCTATGAGATTGTGCCGGGCGTTACGGCGGCTTCGGCCGCGGCGGCTGCGGCGGGAATTCCGCTCACGGACCGGCGGGCGGCGTCGAAGCTCATGTTCCTCACGCCGCACAACATGCCGGGGTTCGCCGCTCCGGAGTGGCCGAAAACGATTCCGCCGCAAACGACGATTGTTGTGTACATGCCGTCGGGAAGATATGAAGAGATCGCACAGGACTTGATGGGCGCGGGCGTTGATCCGGAGACGCCCTGCCTGGTCGTTTCTCAGACATCCACGGCGGGAGAAAAAATCATGAAGACGAGACTCAATCGCTTGGGCGAAGCGTGCAAACTGCCCGCGCAGAGCGTGCTGCTGATTGGCGATGTCGCGGCGAATGCTCGTGCCAGCATCGCAGAAGCGGATTCCGCCACGGCGGAGAAGCGCGTTGCGCAATCGCCACAACGATTCCCGGCCGTCTTCCAGCCGAAGCCGTGGGAGCGCGC
>JBGPGF010000252.1:0-3459 GCA_041483755.1 Terriglobia bacterium
AACGTCGTTTTCGTCGCGACCGAAAAGGACACCGTCTATGCGTTCGACGCGGACGCAAATCCCTGCACAATGCTGTGGAAGAAGTCCGTGATCAATGCCGGTGAGACGTTCGTGGACGGGACGAATCTACCGTGCGATGCATTGGGCCCCAATTCGGGCATCACGGGAACTCCCGTAATAGATCCCGTCACTCAGACGCTCTATGTTTCTGCCTTCACCAAGAACAACGCGGGGACGACGTTCTTCCATCGCTTGCATGCGCTCGATCTGACGAATGGTTCCGAGAAGTTTTCCGGCCCGGTCTTGATTCAGGCAACGGCTGCGGGCAGCGGGGCCGGGGGAGACGGCACGTCCCTTTCATTTGATTCCACGAACGCAAGATTCCATTTGCAGCGCGCGGGACTCCTGCTGGCCAAGGGCGTCGTGTACATCACCTGGGCGTCCTACTGCGACACTATGCCCTACCACGGTTGGGTCATTGGCTACAATTCATCCAATCTTCAGCAGCGAGATGCCGCGTTCACGGTCACTCCCAATGGAAGCGACGGCGGTGGGGAAGGTGGCATCTGGATGAGTGGCGGCGCTCCTTCCGCCGATGCCTCCGGAAATATTTTCCTGTCCGTTGGCAACGGCACCTTTGACAATGTGTCCAGTGCGATCCCGCCGGTCGCCCCGAATCTGGATTTTGGAGACAGCGTACTGAAGTTGAGTCCATCGGGCAGTACTCTCGCGGTAGCCGACTTTTTCACGCCTGCCAATCAGGCTGCTATGAACAACGTGGACGATGATCTTGGCAGCGCCGCCGTCGTCCTCTTCTCTTCGGGGACATCTTCGTTTTCACTCACCGCGGGGAAGGAAGGCAACCTCTACCTCTTGAATCAGACCAATCTTGGGCACTACAGGGCGGGCGCGGGAGGGACGGATGCGGCGGTCCAAAATTTCAACGTGATCTCCTCGGAGGGTTTTCGCAGTACTCCAGCATTTTTCAATAACACAGTCTATATCGCCGGCCAAAACAGCCCTCTTTTTGCGATTCCGTTCGATCCTGTCCAAAAAATACTTGCCATTCCGCCGTATCCCGCTTCCCAGCAATCAGCGGAAACCTTCGGTTTATTCGGCGCGTCGCCGTTCATTTCCGCGCTCGCCTCGGCCAATGGAATTGTTTGGGTATTGGAAGTCGGGTTGAACGCTGGCACCCCCTCCACACGCGCGATTCTTCGCGCGTACGATGCCGGCAACGTCAGAAACTTGCTCTTCCGGAGCGATGCCAAGCCCGCCGACGCCGCTGGCCTCGCCGTAAAGTTCACCGCGCCTGTCGTCGCCAACGGCAAGGTCTACGTAGGCACGCAGACCGAGCTCGACGTCTACGGCCTGAACCCGTAGCCGCCTTGCCCGCCTCTACTGCAATGCTTCGGTTGAATCCCCCGCCGAGAAGTACGCGCAGTCCGGGTGATGAAAGACCAGCGCGCTGACGCTGGCCTCCGGGTCCATCATCATTCCTTCGGTAAGCTGCACGCCAATCTCTTCCGGCCGTAGCAGCTTCCACAGTCCAGCCTGGTCATCGAGGTTCGGGCACGCCGGATAGCCGAAGCTGTACCGTTTCCCGCGGTAGCGCGACGTGAATCGCTGCGGCATGGTCATCTCCGCCGGATCGGGGAATCCCCAATCCTCGCGGATGCGCCGGTGCAGCCATTCCGCGCATCCTTCGGCGGTCTCAATGGCCAGTGCTTGTAATCCATGCGACTTGAAATAGTACCCCGCGCTCTTTGCCTGTTCCGCGCGCTCGCGCACGCCTGCGCCCGCCGTCACTACGAACAACGCGAGATGGTCCCGCTGGCCGTTTCTTGCCGGCAGAACATAATCGGCCAGACACAGCCGGTCTCCCGCGCTCTGCCGTTTGAACCGGAACGTGTGTACCGGCTCCTTTGCTCCCGGTGCGAACAAATGCAGCGCATTGCCCTCTGGCTCCGCCTCGAAAAACTGCCACACCGCGCGAGTCTTCATGAACTCCGCCGCTTCGCGCTTTACCTCCTCCATCTCTGCGAACAATTCGAGCGCCTTCGGGTCGCGTGCCGCAACCTGCTTCTCAAAATCCCCGCGGAAACCCATGTGCCGCCCAAAGAGCATGTACGGATTGATGTAGCTCCATACCTCGCGCAAATCCGGCACGACTCGCGCCTTGCGGTCAAGTTGTGCAACCGGGGGGATCGGCAGATCGGCGCGGACGCGCGGCGAGCGCGCCTGGGTTTCGATCTCCGTCACCCTCGTCGTGACGCTGATGCTCGCTCCTTCCGCCCCGGCCTTGTGTTCGCTCAATAGCTTTTCGCGCGTCGCGGGATCCATGAGCTGGTTCATGAGCCGCAAACCCGTCATCGCATCCTTTGCGTAGCACACCGCCTGGCCGTAGCTCGGCGCGATTTTCTGCGACGTAAATTTCGCGGAGAGCGCCGCCCCGCCCACCAGCAGCGGAATCGTCACTCCCGCATCGTGCAAATCGCTCGCCGTGATCACCATCTGCTGCGCGCTTTTCACCAGCAGCCCGGAAAGCCCGATGGCGTCCGGTTTGTGCTCCTGGTACGCGCGGATCAGATCCTCCGGCGGCACCTTGATCCCCAGATTCACCACGTCGTAGCCATTGTTCTTGAGAATGATCTCCACCAGGTTCTTGCCGATATCGTGGACGTCGCCCTTCACCGTCGCGAGAACCACTTTCCCGCGCGCCGCTGTGTCCGCCTTCTCCATGTACTGTTCCAGGTGGCTCACCGCGGCTTTCATCGCTTCCGCGGACTGCAGCACTTCCGCCACGATCAGCTCGTTGGCGTTGAACAGGCGGCCCACTTCGGCCATGCCCGCCATCAGCGGCCCGTTGATGATATCCAGCGGCTTTGCGCCCTCGGCGCGCTTGCGCTCCAAATCCTTCACCAAACCGTCGCGCGTCCCTTCGATGATGTAGTTTGCCAGGCGCTGATCGAGTGGCAGGCTGGCGGCGAGCGCCTTGTCTTTCTTCTTCGCCGTGCGAAAATGCTCCGCGATCGCCGCGATGTGAAACTGGTTGATGGCTGCGCGCTGTTCCCGCGGCTGTTGCCGCCAGTCGGCCGGCGCATTACGCAGCAGCGCCGCTTGCGGGTGCTCCGCGGAAACATCGCCTGGCGGGTGCTGAAAGAGCAGGTTTTCCGCTAGCCGCCGCTCCTGTTCGGGAATCGAAGCGAAGCGCTCCAGGCGCTCCGTATTCACAATCGCCAGGTCCAGCCCCGCCTTCGTGCAGTAATACAGAAAAACCGAGTTCACCACCTCGCGCGCGCCTGCCGGAAGTCCGAACGAAACATTGGAAATCCCCAGGATGGTCCGCGCATCCGGCAGCGCCTGCTTGATCAGCCGGATTCCCTCTATGGTCTCCACCGCGCCGCCGATGTAGTTCTCATCCCCTGTCGCGCACGGAAATACCAGCGGATCGAAAAT
>JBGPGF010000253.1:0-3433 GCA_041483755.1 Terriglobia bacterium
CGACGACACGGACGCGTTGAAGGTTTCGGGAGTAAAGCAGACGGCGACGATGGATCCTTTTAAGCCGCCGGTGATGTTTCAGGCGCTCGGTGGCGTTGCTGTTCTTGCGGATAGCACGTGGGCCGCATTTCAGGGCTGCAAGAAACTCAAAATCGAGTGGGACAACGGAGCGAACGCGAGCTACAGCTCGGACGCGTACAAGAAAGACCTGCAAGAGACTGCCCGAAAGCCTGGCAAGGTGGTACGCAACAATGGCGACGTGGACGCGGAGTTCGCGAAGGGCGGCAAGATCGTCGAAGCCGAATACTACGCGCCGTTGCTGGCGCACGCTCCCATGGAGCCGCCCGCGGCCCTCGCCGAATACCGCGACGGCAAGGTCGAGTGCTGGGTGTGCACGCAAAATCCGCAGGGCGTGCAGGCGGCCGTGGCGGGCGCGCTGGGGATCAAGAAGGAAGACGTGACGTGCCACGTCACGTTGCTGGGCGGCGCATTTGGACGCAAGTCATTTCCCGATTTCGCCGTCGAGGCTGCCGTGCTCGCGAAGAAGGCCGGGCGGCCCGTGAAAGTCGTTTGGAACCGCGAGGACGACATCAAATTCGGCACGTTCCATTCGGTGGCGGCGATGTACATGAAAGCCACGCTGGGGAAAGATGGAAAACCCACGGCGTGGCTGCAGCGGTCGGTCTTCCCGCCCATCGGCTCGACTTTCAATCCGACCGCGGTTTATTCCGACGCGGGCGAGCTGGGTCTGGGCTGGAGCGACGTGCCCTTCGCTCTGCCGAACCACCGCGTGGAGAACGGTCCCGCGCCGGCGCATCTGCGCATCGGCTGGCTGCGCTCGGTGGCGAACATCTATCACGCCTTCGGGGTGCATTCATTCGCCGACGAACTGGCGCAGGCCGCCGGGCGCGATTCGCTGGAATACGTTCTGGCCCTGCTCGGGCCGGACCGCGTCATTCCGAAGAGCGAGCTCGCCGCCGACTACCCCAATTACGGCGGGGACTACGGTGCGTATCCGCTGGACACGGCGCGCTTCCGCCGCGTCGTCAATTTGGCCGCGGAGAAAGCCGGCTGGGGAAAGAAGAAGCTCGGCAGCGGATTCGGCATGGGGCTTGCCGTGCATCGCAGCTTCCTCACTTATGTCGCGACGGTCGTTCAGCTTCACGTGGACGACGCGGGCCAGGTGCGCATTGACCGCGTGGATACCGCCGTGGATGCCGGAACGATCGTCAATCCGGACATGGTGCGCAATCAATTTGAAGGCGCGGCCGTCTTTGGCACAAGCCTGGCGCTGTACGGAGAGATCACCGCGACCAACGGCGTGATTGACCAGAACAATTTCAATGATTACCAAGTTGCGCGGATGAACGCCGCGCCGCGCGAGATTCACGTGCACATCGTGCCGAGCGAAGCGCCGCCGGCGGGCGTGGGCGAGCCGGGCGTGCCGCCATTTGCGCCCGCGCTATGCAACGCCGTGTTCGCCGCCACCGGCAAGCGCATTCGCGAGTTGCCGCTCTCTCGCGCCGGGCTCGCCTGAGCGAGCGGGCCCGTGCGGCCCGTTGACTGCTTCGCGGTCACGCGATACAAGGTGAGAATTGGCTGGCGCCGGGCCGGAGTTCTCCCTCGCTCCGTTCTGCTGGTGCTCGCGGCCGCGGGGTGCGGCCAGCTTCGAGGAGGTTCTGCCATGCCTCTTGAAATCCACAGCCCCGTTTTTGTCCAAGGCGGTGATATTCCGAAACAATATACGTGCGACGGCGCCGATGTTTCGCCACCGCTCTTGTGGAGCGGCCACCCTAAAGAGACGCAGAGCATCGCGCTGATCGCCGATGATCCGGACGCGCCCGCCGGCACATGGGTGCATTGGGTGCTGTTCGATTTGCCGGAGAGCACTGGCAGCCTCGATGAGAATGTTCCCAAACGAGAGGAGCTGCCGAGCGGGGCGCGCCAGGGACGGAACGATTTCCGCAAGATTGGCTACGGCGGCCCTTGCCCGCCGCCGGGCAAGCCACACCGCTATTTCTTCAAACTCTACGCGCTCGACGCGAAACTCAATTTGAAGGCCGGCGCAACGAAGGCCGATGTGGAGAACGCCATGCAGGGCCACATCCTCGCGCAGGCCGAGCTCATGGGCCGCTACGGCCGGTGAAGATTCGTCCGCATCGCGTTGACACGTCCGCGCACCTCGTCAATACTCTTCTGCGATGATCGGCCAGCTTCGCGGACACCTTGCCGACAAGCGCCCGAACCAGGTTCTGGTGGATGTGGGCGGTGTCGGCTATCTTGTGCAGGTGCCGCTCTCGACCTTTGCCGCGCTCGGCGAGCTCCACGCCGAAGTCACGCTGCTAATTCACACGCACGTGCGCGAAGATGCGCTGTCGCTTTACGGATTTCTTTCCTCGCGCGAAAAGCATCTCTTTGAACTGCTGCTTTCGGCCTCCGGCGTCGGCCCGTCGCTGGCGCTGAAGATTCTTTCCGGGATGAGCGTCGAAGAACTGGTTCCGGCGATTCGCGCCGGTGATTTGGCGCGGCTGACGCGGATTCCCGGCGTGGGCCGCAAGACGGCCGAGCGCATGGTCGTCGAACTGAAGGACAAGCTGGAAGCCGTGGTCATCGAACGCGAAACAAAGCCCGCGTCGCCGGCAGGCAATGAAGCAGACGTGGTTTCGGCATTGGTGAATTTGGGCTACGAGGCTCGCGTGGCGGAGAATGCGGTCGAGGATGCGCGCCGGGAAGTGGGCGTGGCAAACTTCGAGAAGCTGCTGCGCGCGGCGCTGCAATCGCTGAGCCAGGCGAAAAGCCGCGTGGCGCGAACGGGACTTTAGGGCGAACTAGAAAAAGAAATGCCGGACGCGGGAACAAAGCGAATGCCAGACGCACGAATGCCGCAGCGGATTGTCTCCGGGCAGGCGCTTGACGAAGACGCGCGCATCGAAGCCAGCGTGCGTCCGAAGCGGCTCACCGAATACATCGGCCAGCGCCGCGTGAAGGAGAACATTCAGATTGCCATCGAAGCGGCGCGCAGCCGCGGCGAGGCGCTCGATCACGTCCTGCTCTACGGCCCACCGGGGCTCGGCAAGACCACGCTGGCGCAAATCATCGCCAGCGAAATGGCTGTGCCGATCAAGACCAGCGCGGGCCCGCTGCTCGAGCGCAAGGGCGACCTCACCGCGATTCTCACTTCGCTGGAAGCCCGCGAAGTTTTCTTTCTCGATGAAATTCACCGCCTGCAGCCCGCCGTCGAAGAAGTGCTGTATCCCGCGATGGAAGATTTTCGCGTGGACCTGATCATCGGGCAAGGGCCGGGGGCGAGGATTCATCCGTTTCCATTGGGGCACTTCACGCTGATCGGTGCGACCACGCGCGCGGGATTGATTACCGCACCGCTGCGGTCGCGTTTCGGCATCGTGCATCGGCTGGATTTCTACGAGCCGGA
>JBGPGF010000254.1:0-3373 GCA_041483755.1 Terriglobia bacterium
CGTTCGGCACGTAGCCATCCAGGGGATCGTGCGCGCTGGTCTGATCCGTCAGCAGGTCCGGCACAACGCCGCGCTTCGCCAGCTCCGGAATCACGTCCGCGCAATTCCCCACAAGGCCAACCGATGACGCTTCGCCCTTGCGCACCGCGTTTTTCAAGATGCGCAGCGCCTCGTCAAGGCTCGTCACCATCACGTCGCAATAACCCGCCTTCACGCGGCGTTTTATCCGTTCGGGATCAACATCAATCCCCAGAAACGCCGCGCCGTTCATCGTGGCGGCCAGCGGCTGCGCGCCGCCCATCCCGCCCATCCCGCCGGTCACAACAAGCTTCCCCTTCAAATCTCCGCCGAAATGTTTTCGCGCCGCCGCCGCAAACGTTTCGTACGTCCCCTGCAAAATCCCCTGCGTACCGATGTAGATCCAGCTTCCCGCGGTCATCTGCCCGTACATCATCAAGCCCGCGCGGTCTAGCTCGTGAAAGCGGTCCCAGTTGCTCCAGTGCCCCACCAGATTCGAGTTGCAGATCAGCACGCGCGGCGCGTATGCGTGCGTGCGAAACACAGCCACAGGCTTGCCGGATTGCACCAGCAGCGTTTCGTCGTTCTCCAGCGCGCGCAGCGAACGCACAATCGCGTGGAAGCATTGCCAATTCCGCGCCGCGCGGCCCGTTCCGCCATAGACAATCAATTCGCCGGGCTTTTCGGCCACGTCGGGGTCGAGATTGTTCATCAGCATGCGCAGCGCGGCTTCCTGCTGCCAGCCTTTGCACGACAGCGTTGTTCCGCGCGGCGCGCGCACCGGCTCCGCTGGCGCCGTATTGTTCTTCACCGATTCACCCACAAATCGTTCTCCGGAGCTCATCTTAGCGCACGAGTTGCGCGTTTGCACGGTTGCGCGCTTTACAAAGCGCCGCTACAGCCGCGTTGCGCGTCTACGTTTGCTGCGTTAGAGTGAAATCCAGCGATGAGTTACGGCACACTTCCCTCGCGCCTACTAAACGCGGTTGATCAAACGCCAAATCCCCGCGCGCAGATGTTTCGCCGCGTTCCGGCCGGCGGCCAGGGCCAAGGACTGTGGGAAGCGATTCCCTCCGCCGAAATGCTCCGCCGCGTCGCCGGTCTTTCCACCGCCCTCGTCGAGCTCGGCGTCAAGTCCGGGGACCGCGTCGGCCTCTTTGCCCCAAACTGCCCCGAATGGCACATTGCGGATTTTGCCATCACCGGCGCTGGCGCGGTCACGGTGCCGGTCTATTTCAAGGAATCGCCCGAGCGCATGGCCTACATTCTGAATCACGCGGAAGCGCGCGTCGTGTTTGCCGCGGGCGTGACGCAGGCCAAGCACCTGCTGAATTGTCGCGCGCAGTTCCCCGGTGTCGAACACATCATCGTGGCCAACGCCGGCCCCGATCTTCCCGACGAGTGCCTGCGCTACGACGCACTCATTGCCGCCGCGGGCGGTACTGACATTGCTTCCTACCGGTTGCGCGCTTCGAACATCCTGCCCGGACAGCTTTCGTCCATCATCTATACCTCGGGCACCACCGGCGTGCCCAAGGGAGTGATGCTGACGCACACGAATTTCTGCTCCAACGCGATTGATGCTTGCGCCGGTCTGAAAATATCCACGAGCAGCGACATTGCGCTTTCCTTTCTGCCTCTCGCGCACGTGTACGGCCGCCTCCTCGACTACGCATTCCTGTTTCGCGGGCTTTCCATTGCCTACGTGGAATCCATGGACGCCGTCGCGCAGGCTCTCCTCGAAGTCTGCCCCAGCGTACTCGCCGCCGTTCCGCGTTTCTTCGAGAAGATTTACGCCCGCTTGATGGAAGAGGGTTTGAAGAACAAGGGCTTTCGCCGCGCGGTTTTTCAATGGTCCATGGGAGTCGCGAATCGCGCCGCGCCCTGGCGCTCGGCGGGCAGACATGCCGGCCCGCTTCTTCGCTTGCAATGGGCGCTCGCGGACAAGCTTGTCTATTCCAAAGTGCGCGCGGGTACGGGAGGGAATCTGCGCATCGTTCTTTCCGGAGGCGCGCCGCTTTCCAAGGCGCTCGGCGAGTTTTTCTGGACCATCGGAATTCCCATCTACCAGGGATACGGCCTCACGGAGACTTCTCCGGTGGTCTCGAGCAATCTGCAGAGCAATCGGATCGGCAGCGTGGGCCGGCCCATCGCCCACGTCGAAGTGAAAATCGCCGCGGACGGCGAAGTCATTGTGAAGGGTCCCTGCGTCATGCAAGGCTATTACAAAAATCCCGAGGCGACTCGCGAAGTTCTCACCGAGGACGGCTGGCTCTCTACCGGCGACATCGGCTATCTGGATTCCGGCGGCTATCTCTACATCACCGACCGCAAGAAGGATTTGATCAAGACCGCCGCGGGAAAATTCGTCGCGCCACAGCCGATGGAAAACGCGCTGAAGACCAGCCCGCTGATTCTGAACGCCGCAGTCGTCGGCGACCGCCGTAAATTCATCGTCGCGCTCATCGTGCCGAATTTCGCCAACCTGGCCGCGCGCGCGCCGGAGCTGGCCGTTTTCTTCCGCACGGTATCGGAAATGTGCGCGGACGACCGCGTCCACAAACTAATTGAAGAGGAAGTCGTGCGACTGACCGCCCATCTGGCGCAATATGAAACCATTAAGCGCTTTGCGCTGGTGCCCGAGGATTTTACGCCCGAAAACGGCGCCTTGACGTACACGATGAAATTGAAACGGCGCGTCGTCGAGGAAAAGTATCGCGACGTGATCGAGCAGCTGTACGCAGACGTAGCCGAGCCCCGCCCCATGATTCGGGAATAGGCCGTGATCCTTGCCTAGCGCCGATTTGTCCCCGCCCATGCGCGAAGAGTAGAATGCGCCGGGGAGCATAACTATGTCTGATGAACTCGTTATCGCCGGCCGCGCGTTTCACTCGCGGCTGATTGTTGGCACCGGAAAATACCGCAGCTTTCAAGAAATGGCCCGGGCGCACGCGGCTGCGGGCGCGGATATGGTCACCGTCGCGGTGCGCCGCGTGAACATCAGCGACCGCACGAAAGAATCTCTGCTCGACTATATTGACCGCGAGAAAATCTTCATCTTGCCGAATACGGCGGCGTGCTATACGGCGGACGAAGCCATTCGCACGGCGCGGCTTGCCCGCGAAGCCGGGCTCTCGAACTGGATCAAGCTGGAAGTGATCGGCGACCAGCAAACGCTTTTCCCGGACACGGACGAATTGGTGAAGGCCACGAAGATACTGGTCAGCGAAGGGTTTGTCGTTCTGCCGTACACGAATGACGACCTGGTCGTCGCGCGCAAATTGATTGACGCCGGCGCTGCCGCCGTAATGCCGCTCGCCGCGCCCATCGGCTCCGGCATGGGCATCCAGAATCC
>JBGPGF010000255.1:0-3357 GCA_041483755.1 Terriglobia bacterium
AACGCGCGGCGGCGCTTTCCGCGGATGGGCTCGGCGATTTTGCCAGCACGATGTGGGCGACGGGCGAAGGCAGCCGCTTGCAAGTGCATGGCGCGGTGGCATTTCCGCATTCGCTGGGGCTTTACTACACCGCGGTGACGCAGTATTTGGGTTTTCTAAAATTCGGCGACGAATACAAAGTGATGGGCCTGGCGGCCTACGGCGAGCCCGAACGGCTGGATGTATTTCGCGATATCGTGCGCGCGAACGGCGATGCATTTCGACTGGGGCTGAAGTATTTCACGCATCACCGCACCGGCCCGGAGATGAGCTGGGCGGAAGCGGACAAGACTCCCACGATGGGGCCCATGTTTTCGGATGAAATGGCGCGGCGGCTGGGGCCGGCACGCGCGCCGGAAGAACCGCTGGAGCAAAGGCACCGGAATCTGGCAGCGTCGCTACAGGCGCGGCTTGAAGAGATCTACCTTGGGATGCTGCGCGGGCTGGCGGAACGCACCGGGTTGAAATCCGTTTGTTTGGCCGGGGGAGTGGCGTTCAATTGCGTGGCCAACGGCAAGATTTTCGAGCACACGCCGTTCGAACAGGTGTACGTGCAGCCGGCGGCGGGCGATGCCGGGCTTTCGGTTGGCGCGGCGTTCCACGTTTGGCACCAAGTGCTGGGAAAGCCGCGTTCGTTCGTGATGGACCACGCGTATTGGGGGCCGGAGTATTCGAAACAGGAGATTGCCGCGGCGGTCGAAGCGAGCAGCGTTGCGCGCAGCGGCTACCGTGTGCGCGAACTGCCAGAGGAAGAGGCGGCGCGCGTAGCGGCGAGGATTGTGGCGGACGGAAAGATTCTGGGCTGGTTTCAGGGGCGCGCGGAGTGGGGGCCGCGGGCGCTGGGCAACCGCAGCATCGTAGCCGACCCGCGGCGGCCGGAAATGAAGGAAATTCTCAACCGGCGGATCAAGCACCGCGAAATCTTCCGGCCGTTTGCGCCTTCGATTCTGGCCGAGGCGACCGGGGAGTGGTTTGAGAAATCGTATCCGTCGCCATTCATGACGCTGGCGTATTCGGTACGGCCGGAAAAGCGCGCGGCAATTCCCGCGCCGACACACGTGGACGGAACTGGCCGCTTGCAAACGGTGACGCGCGCGGCCAATCCGCGTTATTGGCAGCTCATAAAGGAATTTGGAAATCTGACTGGAGTGCCCATCGTGCTGAACACTTCTTTCAACGACAATGAACCGATCGTGTGCCGTCCCGAAGAAGCGCTGGATTGTTTTCTACGAACGCAGATGGATGCGCTGATGCTCGGAGACGTCCTGATCGAGAAGACTTGACAGTTACAATATCTCCAAAATCTCCTCGTAGCGCTTGAAGGGCGGAATGAGATACGCGCCGGCGAGCTCGGTGCGCGCCCAGGCGAGCATTTCGCGCGCAATCTCGAAGCCACGGTCGCGCGCGGCGGCTCCCGCCGATTCCAGTGACTTGATCACGGGCTCGGGAATGACGATGCCGGGCACTTCGTTGTTGAGGCGCAACGCCTGCTTGTGGCTGGTGAGCGGCCAGACCCCGACGAAAACGGGGATGGGCGATTTCCCCCCGATGCGTTTCAGGAACGCGTGCCAGTGTGAGGGATCGAAGAGCGGCTGGGTCATGGCGAAGTGCGCGCCGGCCTCGACCTTCGAATGGAACCGCTCGATTTCCTGTTCGAGGTCGTCGGCCACGGGATTGAGAGCGACGCCGATGGTGAAATTCGTCGCGCCGCCGAGCGCCTTGCCGGACCAGTCCTGCCCTTGATTGAGCCGGGTGAGCACGCGGACCAGCCCGATGGAATCGATTTCATAGACGCCGCTCGTTTCCGGATAGTCGCCGACCGAGGGCGGATCGCCGGTGATGGCCAGGACGTTACGCACGCCGCCGACGGTCCACGCACCGAGGAGCATGGCCTGCAGGCCGATGATGTTGAAGTCGCGGGTGGTGAGGTGCGGCACGGTTTCGATGCCGCGCGCCTCAAGCGCCGCGGCGGTCATCATGGCGTCCATGCCCACGCGCGCCATTGTGCCGCTGTTGATGTCTATGGCGTCCACGCGGCCCGAAGCCATGATTTTTCCGACTTGTTCGAAGATGCGTTCGAGCGAAATGCCTTTCGGCGGATCAATCTCGACGGAGATGGCAAATTCGCGCGCCTGAATCTTTTTCCACAGCTTGCTTTCCGGCTCGCGGTAGGCGGTGCGCGCCGCCGCGGGGGGTTCGACAACGGCAACGCCGGAGGAATGCGCGGCGGAGGACTGTTTCGATGGGCGAAGCGAACGCACGGCTTCCGCCATGGCGCGGATGTGCGCAGGCGTGGTGCCGCAGCAGCCGCCGAGAATGCGCACGCCAGACGCGGCGGCCTCCCGCGCGAACGCCGCGAAATATTCCGGCGAGGATTTAGGATAGACGATGCGGTCGCCTTCGCGCTTGGGAAAGCCTGCGTTGGGCATGCCGCTCACGCGCACGCCTTCCAGGGCCGTGAGTTCCTGGAGAATGCGCAGAAGCGTCTGCGGGCCGAGCGTGCAGTTGGCCCCGACAACCTGGACGTTTTTGTCCTTGAGGAAGGCGGCCGCGGCGCCGGGGCGAACGTCGCCGTGCGTGGTGCCCTCTTCGGAATAGGTGAGCTGCGCGATGATGGGGAGCTTCGAGAAAGAGCGCGCGGCTTCAATTGCGAGAAGCAACTCGTCAAGATCGGAAAAAGTTTCAAGGCAGAAGAGGTCCACGCCGCGCTCTTCGAGCGCTTGCGCCTGCTCGCGAAAAATCTCGCGGATTTCTTCCGGCGAAGGACGCCGCGCCTGGCGGCCGATCCCAAGAGGACCGATGGAGCCGGCGATGAGCACTTCGCGCGAGGCGGACTCGCGCGCGTCGCGGGCAGCCTTCACGCCGCGGCCATTGAATTGGGCGACTTTGTCGGCGAGGCCCAGCGGAGCGAGCTTGAAGCGGTTCGCGCCGAAGGTGTTGGTTTCGATGATCTGCGCGCCGGCCTCGATGTAGGCCTGATGGACGCGGACGACGGATTCAGGCTGTGTGACGTTCAGCTCGTCGAAGCAGCGCTGCGCGCCGACGGATTCGTGCAGCATCGAGCCCATCGCGCCATCGGCGATGAGGATGGCGTCTTTCAGCCGCTCATTGAAGTCTTGAATCCTCATAGGGTAGAAACAGAATCAATCAGCAAAGCCAAATCCCGCCGGGAACGACGAAAACTGCTGCGACTCCGACGATGTCCAACACATACGACCAACCACTACCCCAAGCAGCGCACTTGAGTGCCTTCGATCGAAGGGTGAGTCCTTTGTCGAAAAATATATGGATCAAAAGCAACCACTCACCCAAGCGAAC
>JBGPGF010000256.1:0-3303 GCA_041483755.1 Terriglobia bacterium
CAGCGTGGATGGCGACACGTCCACGAACGACACCTTGCTGGTGCTGGCAAATGGCGCCGCCGAAGCTTTCACGATTCGCGCGGGCGGCAGCGCGCATCGCGCGTTTACGACCGCGCTTGAAGACGTCTGCCGCTCGCTCGCGCTGCAGATTGTTGCGGACGGCGAAGGAGCGCAACGCGTAATCGAGATCGAGGTCCGCGGCGCCAGCAGCGAAGCCGCGGCGCGCCGCATCGCCGAAACCATCGCCACTTCGCCACTCGTGAAGACGGCCTTCGCCGGCGGCGATCCCAACTGGGGACGCATCTTCGCCGCCGCGGGCCGCAGCGGCGTAGCGTTCGATCCCGCGCGCGTGGACATCACCATGGCCGGAATTCGCGTTCTTCGCCGCGGCCAGCCGCTCGATTTCAACGAGCGCGCCGCGAGCAACCGCCTCCTCGCTAAACACGTCCCGATTGTCGTGGACTTGCGCGCGGGCAAGGCCAAAGCGCGGTATTGGACCTGTGACTTTACCGCGGAGTATGTCCGCATCAATGCAAGCTATCGCACCTGAGAAAAGGTCAACAGTCCCGAGCCGCTCGGGATCTTCGATCGACAGTTCACAGTTGAGAGCAAGAAGTGACCCGCCACGGCGGGCAGGCTGGTGACCCATGAATGGTGACCCGAGAAACAAAGAGCCTTTCCGGCAAGGCCGGAATGTACCATCGGCTCCTGATGGTTCCGATGAATCGGGACTCGCAGACAACGCTCGTCGCGCAGGCCAGCTATCGTCACCGGATTGGTGGTTAACAATAACGCTCCCCTCCCCCCTATGTTTCTTATAAGTGTTCATTCTAAATAGTTTTAAGTTCTTTGGAATCAACACTTCTATAAGTGCAGATTCTGAAGGAGTTAACCGCTTACAGTGACTGACGAGTTCCCTTCGCACAAACGGCTCCCCTCGGAACTCGAGGCAAGCACGATGAACCAGAATGGGAACAGTTGGGCCGCACCCCGGTTGTTTTCGTATCCCTCGGCTCCTCTCGGGACAAGTGAGTGGCAAAGAAAGGGCTTGCTGGAGGCCGAATTTGTACCCCTCGGTTTCTCTCGGGGCAAGAGAGTGGCAAGCAAAGGACTTAGAGAAGGGGCACTGCGCAGCATGGTTTGCCGCAAGACGAAAGATCGGAAATCGGCGAGGCTCCCCGCGCAACATCCGCTGGGGGCAAAGTGGCTCGATATACACCGCGAAGAATAGCAAAATAATTACCAAGTGTCAATATAAATCTTTAGCTCATTCGAATGGCGTGTGCAAATGAGGTAGAAAGTCAAAAGTTCAGTGCGAGAGGGGTAGGGCTACTGCTCCCAGTTCCAGTTGGCGAATTGTTCGCGGAGGGCGGTTTTCTTGAATTTGCCGACCGAAGTGCGGGGAATCGCATCGAGGAAGACGAACGCATCCGGAAGCTGCCACTTCGCAAAGGATTTTCCGAGGAATTCGCGCAATTCTTCCGGCGTCACTTTGGCGCCGTCGTTCAGCACGATGGCGGCGAGCGGGCGCTCCTGCCACTTCGGATGCGGGATGCCGACGACGGCGGCTTCCTTTACGGCAGGATGTCCCATGAGCGTGTTCTCGAGATCCACGGAGCTGATCCATTCGCCGCCGGATTTCACCAGATCTTTCGCGCGGTCCACGATCTTGACGATGCCTTCGGAATCGATGGTCGCTACATCGCCGGTCTTGAACCAGCCGTCCTCGGTCCAGCGATGGGCCTGGTCGGGCGCGTTGTAATAGCTTGCTGCGACCCACGGCCCGCGAATCTCCAGCTCGCCGGGGCTTTCTCCGTCCCAGGGAGCTTCGACGCTTTTACCCTCGGGAATACCTTCTGGATTGGCCGGGCGCATCACGCGCAAATCCACAAAGGGCTCAGGCCACCCCTGTTTGCCGCGCACCTCGTACTGCTTGTCCTCCGGCCAATCGCGCATGTGCCTCTTGAGTTTGCCGAGCGTGGCCAGAGGAGTCGTCTCCGTCATGCCCCACAAGTGCAGGATGCGCAGATTGTGCTTATCCAGCGCGCGCATCAGCCGCACCGGCGGCGCCGTGCCCCCGCACGCGATGCGCACCGGCCACGGAAATTTCCAGCGTCCCGGGTTCTTCTCGAGCTCGTAGAGCACGCTGAGCCACACGGTGGGCACTCCGCAAGCGCACGTTACGTGTTCCTGCGCGAGCAGATCCAGGATGCTTTCTGCATCCACGTTGGGTCCGGGCAAGATGAGCCGCGCGCCAGTCATGACAGCGGTGTACGGAATGCCCCAAGCGTTGGCGTGGAACATCGGGGCAACCGGCAGAACGCTGTCGTCGTGGCTGATGGCCAAAGAATCCGCCATCGCTTCCCCGAAAGAGTGCAGCACCAGCGCGCGGTGCGAATAGATCACGCCTTTGGAAAACCCCGTAGTGCCGGAGGTGAAGCACATCGCCGCGCCGTCGTTTTCATCCAGCTTGGGGTAGGGGAAATCGTCGCACCCCTGGGCGAGCAGCTCCTCGTAATTCAAGAAGCCTTCGGGAACGCCTCCACCACCGTACGGCACGACGATCACGCGCTCAAAGGGCGCACCCTCGCGAAATTTTTCGTAGGTTGGCAGGAGCACGTCGTCGACAAGCAAAAAGCGGTCGCCGGCATGCTTGGCAATGGCGGCAATCTCATGCGGGTGGAGACGCAGATTCAGGGTATGCAGGATTCCCCCGGCGCAGGGCACGCCGAAAAAGGCTTCGAGGTGGCTGGCGTGGTTCCACATCATCGAAGCGACGCGATCGCCCGGCCGCAAACCGAGTTTTGTCAGCGCGGAGGCGAGCCGGCGCGCCCGGCGGTAAAAATCGCCATAGGTTGTGCGCGCGATGGAGCGGTCGGGACGGCGCGAGACAATCTCGACCCGCCCAAACAGTTTTCCCGCGCGCTCCAGCAACGCCGGAAGAGTCAGCGGATAATCCATCATCGTGCCGCGCATCGTGGCCTCTCCGGGACCAAACAGGCGGAATCCTACCACCAATAATTGAATCGGATTAAGACAATCGCGCCTTCAGACGAGCCGTACGTAAGGTCGTGGTTGCCCAGACTCTTTCCGGTTGCAAAAGGAGTTAATTTTCGAGACCATGCAACTGACCGCTGAAGCGTCAGTCCCGCACCCGCGGTGGCTCCTTTCTCCTGGCCGCCCGTGTACGTCTCCAGCTCTTCGGCGCGCTCCGCGACTCGCAATTGGGTGCCGGGCAGAAGGAGTGGGCAGGTGAAGAAGCTCTATATCGGTAATCTTCCGTTTTCCGCGACGGAGGATCAG
>JBGPGF010000257.1:0-3281 GCA_041483755.1 Terriglobia bacterium
GTTTTGGTGGTGGCGGCAATCGCGATTCCCAACCTGCTGCGTTCCAAAATAGCTGCCAATGAAGCGTCTGCACTTGGCACGATACGCACGGTGAACATCGCTGAGGTTACATATGCGGCGATGTATCCCAAGAGAGGCTATGCCGCCGATCTGGCCACGCTCGGGCCGGATTCTCGTGGACCTAACGCCGAATCGCCGGACCACGCGAGTCTCATTGACGCCACTTTAGGGAATGAAAGCTGTACCGCGAACGCATGGTGTACGAAGTCTGGATTCCGTTTCCGCCTTACCGCTATCTGCAAGCAACACCTGTGCAAGGAATTTGTGGCGGTCGCTACGCCCATCGATAGCAACTCGGGAACAAGAAGCTTCTGCTCGACCTCGGACGGCGTGATTCGCCTGAAAACGGTCCCTCCTCTAACCTCGCCGGTCAGTGTGTCGGAATGCAAGGCGTGGCCGCCGCTGCAGTAGCGGAGTTCGAGATCTCCGACTCGTCCGGTTAAACCCACCCAGTCCCATCTTCGGACACGGGCTACCAGCCGACGCGTCACGAGCCGCGTCTATTGACTCCACCGCCCCTGCCGGGGGCGGAATACGTTGACCCCTCGGGTGCGTCTCTCTACCATGGTGCGGTGAGACCCGGACTCCAGCTCGCTGTCGGTATCTGTATCCTGGCGCTTGGACTTAGCGGGTGCGATGATGCTGCGAAACACCCCGTCCAGGCGAAGGTGCCGGCGCACGCCCCGCCCCTGGCCGCTGACGCGACTACACAAGCCGCCGCGAAGCTGCCTCCGCCGTCCAAGGCCGTGGTCCCGGCTTCACCTACCTCACAGGCGGCCGCACAGGCTTCCGCGCCAGCCCCTAAAGCCTCCAGCGGCGGCAAAGACCTCCTCATCGCCCGCGTTCAGCAGGAGTTCGCCACGGGGGAGCAGAACTACAAGGCCGGGCGCCTGGAAGCCGCGCGGAATGACTTTGACGCGGCGGTGGACGCGCTGCTCGAGAGCGGCTACGACCTGGATGCTGACCCGCAGCTCGAAGCCCTGTTCCACAAGATTGTGGACGCGGTGAACGGTTACGAATTGCAGGCCTTCCGCGCGGGAGACGGCTTCAACGAGGTTCCGGCGGTGCCGGCGCCCATCGACGAAGTCGCGGAGATGACGTTCCCGGTGGACCCGCGGCTGAAAGACAGCGCCGAGGCGGCCCTGAAGAGAGTGCCGCACGACCTGCCGCTGGCGGTGAATGACTCGGTGGCGTCGTTCCTCAATTTCTTTCGCACGCCGCGGGGCCGCGCCATTGTCGAGACGGGCCTGCGCCGGGGCGGCCGGTATCGCGAGATGATCGAGCGCGTTTTCCGTGAAGAAGGGCTGCCGCAGGACCTGATTTATATGGCGCAGGCGGAGAGCGCGTTCCAGCCGCAGGCGCTTTCGCGCGCCGGGGCGCGGGGCATATGGCAGTTCATGGCCTGGCGAGGCCACCAGTACGGCCTCGAACATACCTGGTGGGTTGACGAGCGACAGGACCCGGAGAAGGCCACGCGCGCGGCGGCGCATCATCTCCGCGACCTGTATGGCCAGTTTGGCGACTGGTATCTGGTGATGGCCGCGTACAACTGCGGGCCGGGCAACGTCCAGAAGGGCATCGAACGCACCGGCTACGCCGACTTCTGGGAGCTTTACAAGCGCAACGTGCTCCCGCGGGAAACCAAGAATTACGTGCCCATTATTCTGGCGCTCACGCTCATCGCCAAGGACGCCGCGCGCTACGGGATTCAGGTGGACCCGGACCAGCCGCTGCCGTATGACGCGGTGAAACCGGGAAAGCCGATCGATCTGCGGCTGGTGGCGGAAACAATTGACGCGGATCTCGACACGCTGCGCCAGCTCAATCCCGCGCTTTTGCGCCTCATCACGCCGAACGATCCGGAGTATGAGCTGCGCCTGCCGCAAGGCACCGCCGAGCGGTTTTCCGTGGAGATTGCGGACATCCCGGCGGCCAAATGGGTGAGCTGGCGGCGCCATCGGATCGAGCCGGGCGATTCGCTGGCGGGCATCGGGCGGCGGTATCACGTCACGGCGAAGGCCGTAGCCGACGTAAATCACATGACACTGAAGGATGCGCTGCAACCCGGACAAAAGCTGATTATTCCAGCAGCAGCGGCGCGAGAATCCGCCAGCCGCCTGGTGCGCTACCGCGTGCGCAAGGGCGACACGCTCGAAGGGATTGCCGACCGTTACAGCGTGGCGCCGGAGGATGTGCGCCGCTGGAACGGCCTGCGCTCGAATCGCGTCGGGCGCGGGATGGTCTTGCGCATCTACACGCCGGGGGCGGGCTCCGCGCCAGCCAGGGGCTCACATACGAAAACCAAGCGGCGCCCCTCCTCCACATCGAGCGCGGCGAAAGCCAGCCAGACGGCAACGGCAAGCAGCCATTAAAGGCCGCAGAATCATCTATTTGAGCGAATGTTTGGGCCTCCCGATCCGTGCCATGCGGGGAAAATGCATTCCCGGGCACTTACTGCGCGGGGGCCAGCGAAAGGTTCCTCCTCAGTTTTCAGCCGCCATCCGCGAAGAGCGACAGAATCCTGCAGAATGCTTGACAAAGGGGGTAAGACTGCGATACGAAACCTTTGGGGATGTCGCCCGCCTGCTGAAGGTGACCGGCTCGGCGTCCCGCGGGCGGACCGCCCGGAGATTCCCCGTGGGGAGGATGGCATGGACTTCGAGAAGGACGCCTTTGAAGACGACAACGAGTTGTCGCGCATGGAAGATGAAGAAGAGGGCCCCGGCGGCGCGGGAGAGTTGATCGAGACGGAAGAGGAGGAGGTCCTCATGACCGAGGAGCCTGTGGCGGTCCCTCCGGCATCAAAGCCCGCCCGAAAGAAGAAGGCGAAAAAGAAGGCCAAGAAGGCCGCGAAAAAGAGCAAGCCGAAGAAGAAGGGCAAAGCCAAGGGCAAGAAAAAGGCGAAGAAAAAGGGCCGGAAGAAGAGCAAGAAGAGGGGTGGAAAGAAGTCCGCGAAGAAACGGAAGAAGCGCTGAGGTTCCCTTTCCCGACAGTTTTGCCAGAAGGCTTGAATGGAAAACGCAGAAGAGGCCCGGAGCCATTCCGGGCCTGTGCGTTTTCAAAGTGGTGCGAGGGCCGCGTTCGCGGCGGTCCCGTTTTCACACTGTTTCCTTCCCGATGCGGAACCCGCCGTTCGATACACAGGAAGTTGCTTGCTGCTTTTGTAAGACCTCGCTAGCATAGCGCCCGCATGTTACACGCACTGGAAGAGATCCGGCGGA
>JBGPGF010000258.1:0-3213 GCA_041483755.1 Terriglobia bacterium
CGGAAGCAGAGCGGCCCGTGGCGAGTGCAAACATGGCAGCAACACGAACATCCCGGTCTCGGCGAAGCGCGGCATCGCGGCGAACCAGCCACGCGATCAAACGCGCGGTGGCGAAGCGCGCCGCAAAGCCCGTGCGCCCCGCTGCGAAACCCGTCATTGCTCCGCCGGAGCCGGTGCTTTACCGGCTGTGCAAGCCGGGCTGGTCGGTGATTGTCGAGCGGCAGCCGAATGCGCAGGGCACGCGGTTTGTCTGCCCGTTCTGCCCGCTTTCGCATCGCGTGCCGGGTCCGGTGCGCGGATTCAAGAAGGTGCGGCATGCCCAATGGGGCCGGCTGCGCCGCGTGGAGGAATAGGAACGCGATGGCACGATCACTGAAAAAAGGGCCGTTTGTGGACGGCCACCTGCGCGTAAAGGTGGAAGCACTGAATACGCGCAACGAGAAAAAGGTTGTGAAGACGTGGTCGCGCCGGTCCACGATCGTGCCGGAGATGATCGGACACACGATCGCCGTGCACAACGGCAGGAAGTTCATTCCCGTGTATGTGACGGAGCAGATGGTGGGGCACAAGCTGGGAGAATTCTCGCCCACGCGCACCTTCAAGGGTCATGCCGTTAAGGCGGCCCTCGAGAGGGCCGCGGGAGCAGTGCCCGCGGCAGCAGGCGGCGCGGCAGGCGCAGGAGGCGGTGCGGCGCCGGCAGCAGCTCCCGCACCGAAGGCATAAGCCATGGCGGACGCTCAGACACAATCACCGTCCATCGAAGCGCACGCGCTGGCGCGGCACGTGCGGATGTCGCCGCAGAAGGCGCGGCTGGTAATCGATTTGATCCGCGGGCACCGCGCTTCGGACGCTCTGCAGGTGTTGCACTACACGCCGAAGCGCGCGGCGAAACACATCGAAAAAGTGCTGCGCAGCGCCATCGCCAACGCAGAGCGCAAAGCCGAAGATGCCGGGGCTCCGCTCGATGTGGACGAGTTGTACGTGGCGACCTGTTTCGTGAACGAAGGGCCGCGCTGGAAGCGCATGCGCCCCGCGCCGATGGGACGGGGATTCCGCTACCAGAAGCGCACCAGCCACATCTGGGTGGGCGTTTCCGAACATCATGTGGCCGCTCAGGAACGCGTGGCCGCATTGGCGGCGGAAGTGGAAGCCGACAAGGGCGTGCGCGGCACCGCGCGGCGCGTGAAGAAGGCATTGGTGGGGAAAAAGGCTCCGGCGAAAAAGGGCAAGAAAAAGTAGGGAGGCTAAGAGTGGGGCAGAAAACGCACCCGTACGGGTTTCGGCTGGGCTACAACAAACCGTGGAAGTCGCGCTGGTACGCCGACCGCGACTACGCCGATCTGCTGTACGAAGACACGCAGCTTCGCAAGGAACTGAAAGAAAAGCTGAAGTCCGCGGGAATCAGCTCGATCGAGATCGAGCGCGCCGCGAACAAGCTGGTGGTGCGGATTCACACGGCGCGGCCGGGAATCATCATCGGGCGCAAGGGCTCGGAGATTGACAAGCTGAAGAGCGAAGTGCAGAAGCGCACCAAGCGCGAAGTGCACATTGACATCCAGGAAGTGCACCGTCCGGAGCTGGACGCACAACTCGTGGCGGAATCGATTGCGCTGCAGCTCGAGAAGCGGGTGGCCTTCCGCCGCGCGATGCGCAAAGCGGTGGATTCAGCGCTGCGATTCGGCTGCAAAGGGATCAAGGTGCGCGTCGCGGGACGTTTGAACGGCGCGGAAATCGCACGCAAAGAGTGGTACCTGCAAGGCCGGCTGCCGCTGCAAACGCTTCGCGCGGACATCGATTTTGGCACCGCGGAAGCGAACACGACGTACGGCGTGATCGGCGTGAAGTGCTGGATCTATCAGGGTGAGAAGATTCCGCAGCGGAACACGCACGAGCGGGAACGCGAAACGGCCGCGGTCGTCTAAGACGCCGCGAAACCGCTGACACGGGGCAGGGAGCGAAACAACGACGATGTTGATGCCGAAAAAAGTGAAGTACCGCAAACAGCAGCGCGGCCGCCGCTGCGGGAAAGCGTGGCGCGGAGGCGATTTGTCGTTTGGCGAGTATGGGCTGAAAGCGCTGGAAGCGGCGTGGATCACCGACCGGCAGATTGAGGCTTCGCGCGTGGCGATCACGCGGTTCATCAAGCGCGGCGGAAAACTTTGGATCCGGATTTTTCCGGACAAGCCGTTTACCAAGAAACCGGCGGAAACCCGCATGGGCAAGGGCAAAGGCGCTCCGGAGCACTGGGTCGCGGTGGTCAAGCCCGGGCGGATCATGTTCGAGATGGCCGGGGTTGACGAAGCCACGGCGAAGCAAGCGATGACGCTGGCGTCGCATAAATTGCCGATTCTGACGAAATTCGTATCCCGCACGGGAGGGATTTAACGATGCCGCGGCGAATTGAAAAGCTCCGCGAGGCGGATCCGAAAGAGCTCGATCTGCAGCACCGCGAGCTGAGCGAGCAGATCTTCCGGCTGAAGTTCCAGCTTTCGACGGGGCAGGCCGAAGCACTGAAGAGGCTGCGTGTAGCGAAGAAAGACCTTGCGCGGATCTATACACTGGTGCGCGAGCGGGAATTGTCGGCTCCGGCCGGACCGGGGTCGACGAAAACGCCGGCCGCAGCGCGGCCGGCGAAAACGAGGACGGCGAAATGACCGAGGCGACACAGACAGCGGCGGCGGAACGCCCCGAGCGGCAGGAACTGGTCGGGAAAGTAACCAGCGCCAAGATGGAGAAGACCATCGTGGTGCAGGTTGTGCGGCTGGTGCAGCACGGCAAGTACCGCCGCGTAATCCGCATTTTGAAGAAATTCTATGCGCATGACGAGCAACGCGTGGCGCGGCCGGGCGACACGGTGCGGATCGTCGCTTCGCGGCCGATTTCAAAGCTCAAGCGCTGGCGGCTGGCGGAAGTGCTGACGCGCAGCACTTCGGCGCAATAGCCGGCACGTATGGAGAACAGGGGAAGCAAGCAATGATTCAGATGCGAACATGGCTGACGGTGGCCGACAATTCCGGCGCGCGGAAGCTGATGTGCATTTTGCCGGTGGGCGGCGACGTGGGGCTGAAGGCCGGCCTGGGCGACATCATTACAGCGTCGGTGAAGGAAGCGACGCCGGAAAGCCAGGTAAAGAAGGGAACCGTTGTGAAGGCGGTAATCGTGCGGATGCGCAAGGAACATCGGCGGCGGGACGGTTCGTACATTCGTTTCGAC
>JBGPGF010000259.1:0-3186 GCA_041483755.1 Terriglobia bacterium
CTCAAGGGCCTTATACGCCGCCGTGCGTGGGCTGTCAATCAGAGAGTTATGTGCCCCCGAAATTGCTGGCTACTATGGAAGATAGCCGGAACATATCCAGATGCGGCTGGATGACCGTACTCTGCGCTAGAGGGAAGAGACCATGCGAGCGATGGCGTCGCTGAAGTCGGCTTTGCCGTCGAGGTAGGGTTGCCAGAAGCGTTCGAGGAGGCGCTGGTAGCCTTCCCAGCCGCGGGTGTAGAGGCCTTCACGAACCGCGTAGGGAACGTAGGCTTCGGGCTTTTTGGATTGGGCGGGGATGGGCTGGGCCGGAGGGGTAGCTTCGGTTGTGGCGGAGTTCGTGGAGCCTTTTTCGGCGCCGTCGCCGGGATTGTTTTCCTGCTGGGTCATCATGGACTTGACGACAGCGCCGGTGGTGTAGAAGACGAGCGCGTGCCAGAGGTCGCGCGGAATGGCTTTGCCGCGCTGGCGGCACTCGCGAATGATGGCTTCCTGCACAGGTCCGGCGAGGCCGTGGGAGGATTCATGAAAAAGTATTTCGAAGCCAGCGAGGTCCTGATTGCGCGGGTCGGTGCTGGCGATGGTGACGCGCAACGGGTCGAGCGAAGTGTACGCGCCGGCCCAGTTTGCGTAGGCTGAAACTTCGACGCGGATTTTTTCCACGGGCCAGCGCGCCTGATAAATCTCCGCGAGGCGCTGTGCGAGGTCGAGGCCGCGCTGGCGCACCAGCGGGGCGACGCGCGCGGCCCAGCGGCGGTTGGCGCGGTCGTGGTCCGTCCACCAATGCGCGCGATAGACGGGGGCGGCGCGTTCGAGCACGGCGGTGAACGCCGCGGGAAGATGGGCGTCACATGCCGGATGCGTCGTACCCGATAGTTCCGCGCAATCCTCGAAGTCACCGAGCTGATTCTTCAGCGCGACCAGGTCGGAATTGAAGAGCAGGTCTTTATCGGCAAAGTTTGACCCATAGTAGGTGACCGCCGCGTCCCAGGCAGCGCGCTCCGCCTTCGAGAGGCTGGCTTGCGAGACGGAGGCCATCGGCGGGGCATCGTGCGCCGACCCGCCTTTGCCGGCCTTGGCTTCTCGTTGCTGGCGCGCCTGCTGGTAGAGAAAGTGGTGCAGATTGATCCAGAAACCGCTGTGCAGCTCGAAAACGGGGATTGGGCCCATGGCGCTGCCGCTTTGCATGGGGGCTGGCGTGGCGGGCAGCGCCGCCAGGGGAGCAAGGAGCAGAAGTGTGAGAAGCGTTGCGAGAGGGCCGCGCATGGCGCAGCCACGATACTAGCGCCAAGCGCTGCCGCGGACAAATGGCGGGGAAGTCGTCGGGGAGAGATGCGGCAGCGTTCTGTGATGCTCGCGGGGAAAGCGCACAGCCATGATTGGCTGTGCCACACAGAGGCTAGAACTCGTCCTGCTCGGCGAACCAACGGTCGAGGATGGCCATCTGGTCCGGCGGGACATCCACAAATTGAACGCCCATGCCCATGTTGGGGCTCTCGTAAACGACGCGGGCTTTGGTGGTAAAGACCTCGTCGCCGTGCTGCAGGCGGAGATTGAGCAACATGCCGGTGCCCATGGGATTCAGAGTGTCGAGGTAACAGCCGGTGCGGCTGATGTCCGAGGTGCGGGCGTTCAGCTTGGCCCGGCTTCTGGGCTCGACGACTTCCGCTGTGAGGACAAGGGCATAGCGAGGGGCGGCACGGCGCTCGGCCATCGTCTGTCGCATCTCCAAGGGCTCTGGTCCGTTCTCCCAAGAGACCCTGCATTGTGAGGAGGCGAGCAGACACAACTGTCGCCGCGAGATGGATGACCTGTTCCAAGTGTGGACGGAGGGTGTGCCGCCTGGCAAGCACTAAGCCGCTGCTGTCGCGAATGGGTTACGGCGAAGTGGTTTACTCGATGCGGGGATCACCCGGACCGCCCAGGGCTCCCAGGTGGTCCGCGGCGTGGATGACGCCAGCGATATCGCGGTAGAACGAGCGGCGCCCCGTGGTGCCATAAACGCGCGGGGTGACGGCCAGTTCGTACCTCGCCGGGGCGCCGACGGCGCTCGCACCTTGAATGACATAGCGGTAGGTGTAGCCGTCCTTCACTCCGGAGGCGAGCTCGGCATCCACGAGGCCCGCCGAATCGGCGGAGGCGGCGCTGGTGGCCGGGTGCGCGAGACTGGCGAGACTCTCCGGGAGACGCAGATAGGTCCGCCGGTAAGATTCGATGGCCTGGGCAAGCTCTTTCAGGGTCGCCAGGGTGTCACGCTCGTTCTCCGCGATGGAGGCGCGGTCCCATTCGATTTCGAGCGAGGGCAGATCGAGGATTAGAAGCCCGACGGAAAGGAGCTTCCAATCGCCGGCTTCGCGAACCATGCCGATCTGAATTTGGCGCGCGTTGGCGCCGGCGGCGTCGGAAACGGCGCGGATTTCAAGCGGAAGAAACGCGAGATTTTCCTGTGCGTCGGCACCGCCGATCTGCATTTCCGTGGTTTCGGCCGGGGTTTCGCAGCGCACGACGGGCCGCCCGGCGGCGTTCGCGGAGACAACGGGTTTGCCGGGTTCATCGAGCAGGACAAGCCGCTTCATCAAGGCGACGCGCGCCGAAGCGTTCAAATGCAAGAACGACCGCGCATTGCGTGCGGTAAGCGCGCCCGCGAATCCCCTCTGGTCCTGGGAGCACGCGGCGGAGAGCGCATCGCGCAGCGCACCCGCGGGCGAGACAGCGGCCGGCTCCTGCGCGAGGACGCCGGCTCCTCCGAACAGGAGCAGCGCCAAGAGCGTCCCGGAGGCCTGGAAAGTTTTCCGCATGGTGATCGTTCGCATCATTCCTTTACGGCGGCCAGGATGGCCGCGAGGTTTTGCGTGAAAGTGGACCGCGGCAGAACTTCATCGCAGCCCGCGGCGCGCGCGCGTTCGGCAAGGTCCTGCTGAACGTGCGAGAGAAAGCCGAGCACTCGCGTGGTGTTTCCCGCGGCGCGCAACTGCTCGACAGCGCCGAGGGGATTTCCGCGCGCGTTCAAATCCACGACGATCAGGCCCGGCGAAGGATCGAGGAGCGGTTGCAGCGCGCCGGAGCTGGCCACGACTTTCACATCGACGCCGGCGTGCTTGGCCGTCTCCGCGAGCTTCATCTGAAAAAACAGATCGTCCATCCATGCGACGACTCTTCTCATGGTTTGCGTTGCCTCGCTCTTCA
>JBGPGF010000260.1:0-3052 GCA_041483755.1 Terriglobia bacterium
CGAAGCTCGGAAGAGCTGGAGAAAATGCACCGCGCGGGCCTGGTTGTCTGGGACGTGCTGACGGCGCTGCGGGAATATGTGAGGCCCGGACTGACGACGATGGACCTCGAAAAATTCGCGGAGGAGCGCATCGCGGAAAAACCGGGACACGCGGCGTTCCGAGGGTACCGCGGGTATCCGTGCTCGCTGTGCACCTCGGTTAACAGCGAGATTGTTCACGGGATTCCGTCGCCGAAACGCAAGCTGCGCGACGGAGACATCATCTCGATCGACTTCGGGATGGAAGTGGATGGCTACTACGCGGATTCGGCGGTGACGGTGCCGGTCGGGGAGATTAAGCCGGAAGTGAAGAAGCTGCTGGATGTGACGCGCGAGTCGCTGGACCGGGCGATCGACAAAATGCGCGCGGGCAACCGGCTGGGTGACGTCGGCCACGCCGTGCAGAGCTGGGTCGAGCAGAACGGCTTCACCGTGGTTCGCGAGTTCGTGGGGCACGGCATCGGAACCAAGATGCATGACGAGCCGAACCTGCCGAACTACGGCGATCCCGGGCGCGGGGCGCGCTTGCAGGAAGGCATGGTCATCGCGGTCGAGCCGATGGTGAACGCGGGGCGCGCGGAAGTGCGCATGCGGGATGAGTGGACGGCCGAAACGGCCGACGGCAGCCCTTCGGCGCATTTCGAGCACACCGTTGCGGTGACCTCGAACGGTCCGTGGATTTTGACCCGGCCAAGAGAAATGACCGGGCCGGCTTGGTAAGCCGGACAGGAGCGTATGGCGAAGCGGCACGACGAAGATAAGAAAAAGGGCGACTCGGGAAATCCCAAGGAAGACGCCATCGAAGTGATGGCGACGGTGATCGAGCCGCTGCCGAACGCGATGTTCCGCGTGGAGCTGGAGAATAAGCACCGGGTGCTCGCGCACGTGTCCGGGAAAATGCGGAAGAATTTCATCCGCATCCTGGCGGGAGACAAGGTGGCGGTGGAATTGTCGCCTTATGATCTGACGCGAGGGCGCATCGTTTATCGTTATAAGTAGCGCAGGGCAGGGAGCGAGGCCGCATGAAGGTACGTTCATCCGTGAAGAAAATTTGCGATAAGTGCAAGGTGATACACCGGCGCGGGGTCGTGCGGGTGATTTGCAGCAACCCCAAGCACAAGCAGCGCCAGGGGTAAGGAGAAACGATGGCACGCATTGCGGGTGTAGACCTGCCGCCGCAGAAGCGGCTCTGGATCGGCCTCACGGCGATCTACGGCATTGGGCAGGAGCGCGCGAAGAGTCTCTGCGCAAAGGCGCAGGTGGACCATACGAAAAAAATTCGCGACCTGACGGAAGAGGAAGTGAATCAGCTCCGCCAGGCGATCGAAGCGGAAGGGCGCGTGGAAGGGGATCTCCGCAAGGAGATCCAGATGAACATCCGGCGGCTGATTGAAATTCAGTGCTACCGCGGAATCCGGCACCGGCGCAATCTCCCCGTGCACGGCCAGCGCACGCATACCAACGCGCGCACGCGGAAGGGCCCGCGGCGCGGAGCGGTGGCGGCGAAGAAAAAGGTTCTGGGCAAGAAGGGTTAACGGTCCCGGCGGCCCGCGGAAGCGAACCGCCCGGAAAGCGCAAGCGAATCGGAAACGGAGTCACACGTGGCAAAGGAAAAGCAAGGCGGGGCGGCCCCAGCTGTGGAAACCGGAGCAGCGGCGAAGCCGGCAAAGCGGAAGAAAGAGTTCAAGAAGAAGCGCGAGCGGCGCATTGTGCCGCACGGCGTCGTCCATATTCAAGCCACGTTCAACAACACGCAGGTGACGATTACCGATCCGGACGGCCGCGCCATTTGCTGGTCTTCGGCGGGCGCCATCGGCTTCAAGGGTTCGCGCAAGGGCACGCCGTATGCAGCGCAGCAGGCGTCGGTTACTGCGGCGGGCGTTGCGCGCGACCAGTACGGAATGAAGAGCGTGGAAGTGCGCGTAAAGGGGCCCGGGTCGGGCCGGGAATCCGCGGTGCGCGCGCTGGCCGCTTCCGGACTGCACATCAATGTCATTCGCGACGTGACGCCGATCCCGCACAACGGGTGCCGGCCGCCCAAGCGGCGCCGCGTGTAGTCCAGCAGCAAGAGATGACAGGACGGCCAAGAAGGCCCGTCCTGCGAAGGGCTTTCAGGATTCGAGGAAGGAGATAAGAAGTTGGCAAGACATCGTGATGCAGTTTGCCGCCTGTGCCGCCGGGAAGGGCAGAAACTGTTTTTGAAGGGTTTGCGGTGCTTTACGGAGAAGTGCGCGATCGAGAAACGCAACTTCGTGCCGGGCCAGCACGGCCAGGCGCGGCGTCCGAAGGTCGCCGGGTATGGCCTGCAGTTGCGCGAGAAACAGAAAGTGAAGCGCACCTACGGGCTGCTCGAGCGGCAATTCCGCGGCTATTTTGAGAAGGCCGTGCGGGCCAAGGGGCCGACGGGCGAAAACCTGATCATCATGCTCGAGCGCCGGCTGGACAACGTGGTGTGGCGCGCGGGACTCGCTTCGTCACGCTCGCAGGCCCGGCAGCTTGTGCTGCACGGCCACGTGCGCGTCAACGGCCGCAAGGTGAACATCCCGTCGTATCTGGTGAACGTGGCGGAAGAAATTGCGCTGAAGGACAAGATGCACCAGAACGCGATGGTGCTCGAGGCGCGCAACGTCGCGCAGAGCCAGAACCTCGTGCCGTGGCTGGAATGCGAACGCGAGCAGTTCAAGGCCCGCGTCGTGGCGTTGCCCAGGCGCCAGGACGTGCAAACGCCGCCGATGAACGAACAGCTCATCGTCGAACTCTATTCGAAGTAAAACCGGCGCCGCGCGCCGCGTTGACCGCTTCGCGGTCGCACTTGAAACGTTTTGGGTCCGGCCAGGCCGGACCGGAAGGAAGGCACACGATGTGGAAGGGTTTTCAGAAGCCGAAGCGTTTGGCGGCCGAACTCGAGTCGCTCACCGAAAAGTACGGGCGGTTTTCCGCGCAGCCGTTTGAGCGCGGGTGGGGAACCACGGTCGGCAACGGCCTGCGCCGCGCGCTGCTCAGCTCGATTGAG
>JBGPGF010000261.1:0-2984 GCA_041483755.1 Terriglobia bacterium
CCTGCGCGCTCTTCTCCGGATCGCTCAGAGCGAGACTCCTCTTTTCCACGGAATGAAATCGTCCTGCCCGAGCAATTCAGCCTTCGTGCGCAGCTCGCCGCTCGCCACTTTGACGACGTGGTCGAGGATCGCTTCGCCCATTTGTGAAATCGTCTTGTCGCCGGAGATGATGCCGCCCGTATCTACGTCAATAATGTCCGGCATTCGCTGCACCAGCGCGGAATTGGTCGAGAGTTTTATAACCGGCGCGACCGGATTCCCCGTCGGCGTCCCGAGGCCCGTGGTGAACAGCACGATGTTTGCGCCCGCGCCCGCCTGCGCCGTCACGCATTCCACGTCGTTGCCCGGCGTGCACTGCAAGTTCAATCCCGGCTCGGTTGCGTATTCTGGATAATCGAGCACCGCCGTCACCGGCGAAGTCCCGCCCTTTTTCGCCGCGCCCGCCGATTTCATCGCGTCGGTAATCAATCCATCGCGGATATTCCCCGGCGAGGGATTCATGTCGAATCCCGAGCGCACCGCTTTGGCCCGCGCGGCATATTCCCGCATCAGCGCTATGAAGCGATCCGACACTTCCTGTCGAGTGGCACGATTGATCAGTTCCTGTTCCGCGCCGCACAGCTCGGGAAACTCCGAGAGAATCATCCTGCCGCCCAGCGCGGCGACCAGATCCGCCGTGTGACCGATGGCCGGATTCGCGGAAAGTCCCGAAAATCCGTCGGAGCCGCCGCACTTCAATCCCAGGCAGAGCTTCGACAGCGGCGCGGCCGCACGCTGCAGCTTGTTCGCTTCGATCAAGCTCAAAAACGTCTTGCGAACGGCCTCGGAGAGCATCGCGAATTCCGAGCCGCTCTGCTGCTGTTCGAATACCAGCAGTGGTTTGGAAAAAGCCGGATCCCTTTTCTTCAGTTCCTCGCGCAGCACGCTCACCTGCGCATTCTGGCATCCTAGGCTCAGAACCGTTGCCCCGGCCACGTTCGGATGATGGATGTATCCGGCGATCAGCGCGCAAAGATTGTTCGAATCTTCCCGCGTCCCGCCGCAGCCGCCTTCGTGCAGCAAAAACTTGATTCCGTCCACATTCGGAAAAACCTTGGGAGAAGCGGCCTTGCGGCGCTCTTCAGTGAACGAAAACTTCTCGAGTCCCTCTTTTCCGCCTTCGCGGTATATCTTCGCCAATTCGGCGACCTGCTGGCGATAAGCCGGCGGCGCGGCAAAGCCCAGTTCTTCCTCGAAAGCCTGCTTCAACACGCTGATGTTCCGGTTTTCGCAGAAAACCAGCGGCACGACAAGCCAGTAATTGCGCGTGCCCACTTGCCCGTCGGCCCTGTGGTACCCCAGAAAACTTTGGTTCTTCCACCGCGAAACATCGGGCGGCGTCCAGCGGTACTCTTCCGTTTTTTCGTGGAAGTCGGACGCTTCGTGGCGGACGTTCTTCGTCGTAATGATTTCGCCCTGCTGAATTGGTTCCCTGGCTTTTCCGATCAGCACGCCGTACATCGTGACGGCGCTGCCCGGCGCAAGACTTTCCGTGGCGAATTTGTGTTTGGCGGGCACCTCGGACGTGAGCGTGTACTGCCTTCCAGAAAAGCCAACCGAATCGCCCTTGTGCAAATCGGCCAGGGCCACCAGCACATTGTCCTTCGGATCGAGCTGTAAAACGTTGCTCCGCATCTCGCTCCTTCGTTCCTACTCCCCGCGCAGCGCCAGCACAACCACCAATCTCCGCGGTCCGTGAGCGCCCAGCACCAGAATCTTCTCGATGTCCGCGGTGCGGCTGGACCCGGTAATCAGACAGATAAAGGAATTCTGCATCGCCGTGCCGCGCTCGCGCAAGCGCGCCAACGCCGCGTCCAGATCGGGAACGAGTTGATCGAGGCTGGCCACAACAATATGCACCGGCGCAACCACCGAAGCTCCGCGCCCGCCGCAGCTTGCGGAAACAAAAACCGAACCCGTCGAGGCCACCAGCGCCTCGGCCATCGTGATCGTCGCCTGCGAAGCCTCCTCCGGCGCTCCTTCGCTCGACCAGCGCACGCTTCGGCCATCCGGGAACGCGGACGCCATCCGCCGCAGCGCGGGCGCATCCTGCAAAAATGTTCGGCCTGCCGGCAAGCCCGCTAGAATGGTCACCACCGCCGCGGCCGATGCGCTCAAGTCCGGCGTCACCACGCATTCCGTGTTGTTCGCGGCGCACTCCCTCTGAAAACGTTCCCGAGCATCCGGTACCGCGGCGAAAATAGGTCCCGTCGCCGCGCTTGCATGTTTGGACGCTGTCTGGAGCAGGGCGTTCTGAATGCGCCCTAGGATTCGCTCGCGCCCGGGATTCTCAGTTTGATCCACCGGATCTCCTCCACTGCGCGCGAAACGACTCCTTGGGAATGCGCGGCGCCGCGTGAGTCTTCGTCCACGCCCGCGCGGGATCGAGCGGCGTTCCCGCCAGTCCCAGTCCATAGAGCACGCGCAGCGCCGCGCGCCCCATCCAGCCGAAAAACGCAAATCGCTTCGAACTCGACATCGCCCAGCGCCACAGCCGGAACCCGGCGCGTTCCGTCCAGGGGCGCTCTCTCAAGTTCACCGCATTTCGCCGGTTGTGCAGCAAGTGGTGATGCAGATCAATCTTCACCGGACAAACGTCCGTGCACGCTCCGCACAGCGACGACGCATACGACAGATGCTGAAATTCATGCATCCCGCGCAGATGCGGCGTCAAGACGCTTCCAATCGGCCCCGAATAGATCGTTCCGTAGGTGTGCCCGCCGACCGTTCGAAATACGGGGCACGCGTTCAGGCATGCGCCGCAACGAATGCAATGCAGGACGTCGCGTTGTTCCGTGTCGGCCAGCAGTTCGCTGCGGCCGTTGTCGAGCAGCACGACGTGAAATTCTGCAGGGCCGTCGGCTTCGCCGCGGCCGCGCGGTCCGCCGATCAATGTGTTGTAGCACGTCACGTGCTGTCCCGTGCCCGACGTGGACAACACCGGC
>JBGPGF010000262.1:0-2974 GCA_041483755.1 Terriglobia bacterium
CGCCTTGCTTCACGAACCCAGTTTCCACGACTCGGCAGAGTATCCCTCTCCGGCCGCGTAGCGCTTCCTTCAATCCCGGCCGGATCGCGTCCATGTAATGACACGGGTGGCAAGGCACCGTTATCTCAAGGAGGGCGCTGCCGACGCGTAAGCGCCGGCCCTCCCTGAGTTCCGCGAGCTTAAGGCCTCGCGTGGTGATGTTCTCCTTGACCGCCCCCGGGCTCAGGCCGAGTTCCTCGAGCGTCTCCTGGTCCATCAAGAGCACCTGCCTCCGACTCCCCGGCCTGCCATGGATGCACCCTTCGAAGCCCCGATCCGTTATGGCCGCAACGCTGTCCACAGGGCGCATCGGCTGGCGATGCACAAACGCGATGAACAAGCGGTGAACCTCGGCCAAGACGTTACTCTCCGCTCGCCCGAACTCGCGCCGCGCCCCGAACCCCAATATCTCTGCGATAGTGGGCACCCTCGAAACGTATTCTTCCAACAGCGTCGTATGCCGCTCGCGCCGCCTCCTGGAGAGAGCTACCCGAAGCCGAAACGACAAGCGCCCTACCACTACCTGTGTAGTAAGTACCTTCTTCGACGCGCGTTCCGGCGTGGAAAACGACGGCGCCAGGCACCTCGCCTGCGGCTTCCAAACCTTCGATTCTCTTGCCGTCCTGGAATTCCCCAGGATAGCCGCCCGAAGCCATGACGACGCACACGCTCGCGGCCGGATCCCACGAGGGGGTTACCCCGCCCAGTTTCCCCGTAGTCAGAGCTTCCAGCGCCTGAGACAAGTCGAAGTCCATCCTGGCTACGAGCGCCTCAGTTTCAGGGTCGCCCATGCGGCAATTGAATTCGAGTACCTTGGGGCCGTTCGGAGTCAGCATCAGGCCAAAATAGAGGAAACCCTGGTACGGCCGCCCCTCCGCCGCCATGCCCGCGATGGCGGGCCGAACGATGGTCTCGAGAATCGTCTTCTCGAGGGTCGCTGGGATCATCCCGTCAACCGAGTAGGCGCCCATACCTCCGGTGTTGGGGCCTTTGTCACCGTCGAAGACGCGTTTATGGTCCCGCGCCGGAGCGAGGGGAAGAATGTGCTCTCCATCGGTCAGTACAATGTAGGAGAGCTCCTCGCCCCCAAGGGCCTCTTCCAGCAAGACATGATCGCCGGCCGGGCCGAGCTCGTGTTTATCCATGAGCCGCTCAATAAATGACCTCGCCTCCTCCGGATCCGGCGCGACGAGAACGCCTTTCCCCGCGCAGAGCCCGTCCGCTTTCACCACGACGGGCCAATCTACCCGGTGGAGGGCAGCGTAGGCGTCACCGAGCGAATCATAGACACCGTAGGTTGCCGCCGTGGGGATGCCGCGGCGCATGAGGAATTCCTTGGCGAAGACCTTGCTGCCCTCGAGCTGCGCCGCCTCCTTCGAAGGGCCGACAAGCGCCAGGCCGCGTCTGGCGAATTCGTTGGCAATCCCAAGCACGAGCGGCTGTTCGGGGCCCACGACGGTGAGGTCAGGCCGCAGTCGCTCGGCAAGCGCCACCATCGCAGAGACGTCCTTCGTGTCCACGGCGACACATTCGGCGTCGCGTGCGATTCCGCCGTTGCCTGGCGCGCACCACACTTTTTCGACGCGCGGGCTTTGCCGCAGCTTCCATGCCAGCGCGTGCTCGCGTCCGCCGCCGCCGATGACCAAGATTTTCACGAGGTGCAACGATAGTCGCAGGCTGCCGCGCTGTCAATCCGGCTGGTTATGCCAGCTCACGCGCGGAGATTTTCGTCCGCCGATTGACGCCCCGCCGCCCGCGCAATAGGATGCGAACCGTGGTGACCACTCGCTCCATTTCGCGCGGACTCTACGCCGGCATCCTCGCCTGCTTTTTTATTTCCGGCACCGCGGGACTTGTCTATCAAGTGGCCTGGGGCAAAGCGCTGGGGCTTGTATTCGGCCACACAGCCTACGCCATCGCCACGGTGCTTGCTGTTTTCATGGGTGGTCTTGCGCTGGGCAGCGCGTTGCTGGGCCGCTGGAGCGAACGCATCCGAGATCCCCTCGCTCTCTACGGCGCCATCGAGCTTGGAGTTGCGCTGACCGGTGCGTTGTCGCTCGCCGGGCTCGCCGGTGTCCGCGCGTTGTATGTCGCGGCATTTCCGATTGTATCCGGCTCGACGGTGGCTCTGCTGGGCCTCCGTTTTCTCGGCTCGGCCATCGTACTGTTTCTGCCCACATTCTTGATGGGCGGCACGTTGCCAGTGCTCGTCGGCGGCCTCACGCGGCATTCGGAGGAACTCGGCTCACGCATCAGCCGGCTTTATTGGGTGAACACCGCCGGCGCCGTTGCGGGAACACTGATCGCGGGCTTCGCGCTGCTTCCCAACATCGGCCTGAAAGAAACCGTCGGCGCCGCGGCCGCGCTAAACATCCTGGCTGGCGCTGGCGCGCTTCTCCTGGCGAGGACCCGCTCCGCGCGTACGCTGATCGATTCAGCGAATGCGGAACCCGGCTCATGCGAAGTGATCGTCGCGGAAGGCGGCCTTGCCGCGTCGCCTCGCGCGCAGCTCTTGCTGGGTGTGACGTTTGGCGCGGTCGGCGCCACGGCCATGGCCTACGAAATCGGGTGGACGCGCATGCTGGCCATCATGTTGGGCAGCTCGACGTACGCATTTACGCTCATGCTGGCGGTCTTTCTCACCGGGATCGTCCTGGGCAGCGCACTCTTCGAATGGTGGAACCGCCGCGCGCGCTTCGCCAGCATCAGCGCCTACGCATTCACGCAAAGCCTCACCGCTTTCGGCGCTCTGGTTTTTCTCATCGCCTTTGCGCAATTGCCGCGCGTCATCCCGCCCATCCTGCGTGCGACGCACGAATCCTTCCGCGGGTTGGTCCTGGCGCAATTCGTCACCTACGGATTGGCCATGCTGCCCGCGGCGCTCGTCTTCGGTTTCAATTTTCCGCTGGTGACGCTGCTCTTCGCCGGGCGCGAG
>JBGPGF010000263.1:0-2924 GCA_041483755.1 Terriglobia bacterium
CGTGGTCGCTCGAGACGCACGCCGATTGCGTAAAGCAGATTCGCCGCTCTCTTGGCCGGCTACACAATTTCGATCCGCGCGACAAGGAGGCCGCCGGCATTTGGGACACCGTCAAGAACGCTGAGGCCAATCGATTGATCATCGTGGGGATGGAAATTTTCATGGGGGCCGTGGGCGTGACCACGCTGTTTCTCGGCGGCCTCGGCGTGATGAACGTCATGCTGGTCTCCGTCCGCGAACGTACCCGCGAGATTGGCGTGCGCATGGCGCTGGGCGCGACGCGGCGGTCCATCCTGCGGCAATTCTTTCTGGAAACTATCATTGTGGTCGCGCTGAGCGGCGGCACAGGCCTCCTGCTTTCTTATGGCTTCTGCGCGCTGGTGAATCTTTTGCCCATGCCTCCTTTCTTTGAAGGGCTGCTCGCTAGTTGGAAGCTGGGCGTCTTGTCTGTAACGCTGCTCGGACTCATTGCCGTCCTCTCCGCGTTGTATCCGGCGAACCGCGCCGCGTCCGTTGACCCCATCGAAGCGCTGCGCTTCGAAGCCGGAGGCTAGATGCTCTTCGAAATCTTTCGCGAAGCTTGGGCCGCGCTGGGACGCAATCCCCTGCGCAGTTTGCTCACCATGACGGGCATCTCCTGGGGCATCGTCGCGGTGACGCTGTTGCTCAGCTACGGTTCCGGCTTCCGCGCCGTGCTGATGTACACCTTCGAGGTCTTCGGCAAGGGCGCGGTCGTCTGCTGGCCGGGCACTACAAGCGAACAAGCCGGCGGCGAACGCGCGGGAAAGGCTGTCCACTTTGAACAAGAGGACGCCGACTGGGTGAAGGCGCAGTCGCCCCTCATTAAGCGTGTCACCCGCGAAACCGTCGAATTTCGGGGGATTTCCCACGACGAGCGGCTCTCCGACACGGCGATCCGCGGCGTTTATCCCGAATACGGCGAGATGCGCAACGAAGTCCCGAGCGAAGGCCGCTGGATTTCCCCGGAAGACGTCGCCGAGCGGCGCCGCGTGGCTTTTCTGGGGGCGCTGTTACGGAAAAAACTCTTCAGCGGAACGCCGGCCGTCGGCGAAACCGTTCGCATTAACGGTGTCAAGTTCACCGTCATCGGCTCGATGGACACAAAATTCTCCGACAGCAACTATTTCACAAGCGACGACGAATCGGCCTTCATTCCTTATCCCGCCGCCGGTGACCTGTGGGACGCGCGCAACGCGAGCGTGATGCTGTTCGAACCGATTGCGCCCAATTTCGAAACCGACGCCATGCAGCAGTTCCGCGCCGCCATCGCCAGCCGGCAGCATTTCTCGGCGACCGACAAACGCGCCATCACCATGTTCGGCCGGCAAGAGTTCAAGCCCATTTATGAAGGCATAACCCTGGGAATCGAAGCGCTGCTGTTCTTTGTCGGTGCGCTGACTCTAGGAATCGGCGGCGTGGGCGTGATGAATATCATGCTCGTTTCGGTCGAAGAGCGCGTCCGCGAGATCGGCTTGCGCCGCGCGCTCGGTGCGAAGAAGTCCCACATCCGCTGGCAGTTCCTGCTCGAAGCGCTGGTGATGACGCTTGCGGCAGGCGCCATCGGTATGCTTCTCTCCGCGGCCATTACCTCCGCCATCGGCACGCTGCCCTTTCTCGGTCCCGCCTACGAAGATGATTCCGGCAAGGTGGACATCCACTTGGTGTTATCCACGGTGACGATGCTTCTCTCAACGGGAATCCTGATCCTCGTCGGCGTGATCAGCGGCTGGCTGCCCGCCATGCAGGCGGCGAAACTCGATCCCGTCGAAGCCCTGCGCTACGAGTAGTTTTTAATTCCCTGCGAAAACTTCAGGATTGTCCGAGGATGGCGTCGAAATAGGCGAGCATCTCTGGGGAATCCCACTTTTGTGGGCCAATGACTTTGCGGGCGATGCGGCCATGCCGATCGATGATATAGGCTTCGGGGATCATGGACGTTCCATAGGATAAGGCGATGGGTGATTGATTGTTTTCCGCGCCGGGATCACGATAAGTCGGAAAGTTCACGCCTTGCTCACGAAGGAATTTTTGGAAGGCGGCCGGGTCTTCGTCGGCGGCGACGCCAAGAACGACACCGTTGCGCGATTCGATGTATTTCTGGAGCCGGTTGAGCGATGGCGCTTCCTCGACGCAAGGCGGGCACCAGCTGGCCCAGAAATCGAGGACGACAACTTTGCCGCGCAAATCCGACAGGTGGCCGGGTTTCCCTGATATTTCGAGCGCAAAATCTTTTGCGCTCTTTCCGGCGATGGAGGCCTCCCCTTGTCGGTAGCTGGGCAGAGCGAAGACGACCACAATCCCTACTGCAACCGCCAGAGCGCCCCAGGCGAACACTTTTCGAAGGATTCCCATCAAATGCTATACTAACGTATCCGCGCCGGATCGGAAACTGGTCCTCTCCAGACACGCCATGCTCACGGAAGCACCAAACAATTCGCCCGCTACAGCCCCCGATTCCGTCTCCAGTTCTGCGCCTCTTTCGGCCGATGTCACGGCGATCGTTCCCGTGCGCAACGAAGAAGCCGTCATCGCCGCTTGTGTGGAGTCCCTGGCGCGGCAGCCGGAAGTTGCCGAAATTCTGGTGGTCAACGATGAATCTTCGGACCGTACCGCGGACATCGTCCGTGGGCTGACGACAAAGATTCCATGCTTGAAACTCCTCGAAATCCGGGGCGTGCCAACCGGCTGGGTCGGCAAGAACTACGCAGCTTCGGTCGGAGCGAGCCACGCCACGGGCGCTTGGCTGCTCTTCACGGATGCCGACGCGGAGCAGGAAACAGGAGCGGCGCGGCGCGCGCTGGAGCTTGCACAGGAAACTGGCGCCGCGCTGGTGTCGTTTTCGCCGCAACAGGTGACACAGCGGTGGTACGAGAAGGCGCTGATCCCGTTTGTGTATTGTCGTC
>JBGPGF010000264.1:0-2892 GCA_041483755.1 Terriglobia bacterium
ATTTCGTTCCACTTACTGGCGGAGTGTCCGATCGGTTTCCAAGTCGCCTTTGTTTTCATAAGGCCTCCTTACACCGGGTTTGACGACGGACCCATGCTGGGGAAACGTGGCGATTCCCTGGCATCGGCGCGAGCGTTTCCCGAGCGGGATTCCTTTTAGTGGACTTCGGTGCGGCACAGTGGCGGAGAAGGGCGATCTCAGAATCGCGGGCAATACTTACGGCTTGGCCGCCGGTCTTTCCGAAGTTCCGGGAATGGCCGAACGCGAACTCGAGGAGACAATCCTGGGGTAGCGCCTGGCACGGCATGGGAAGATCTCCTTCCCGCTTACCCTCTATGCCGCATCGTAGGCCAGCGCAAATCGCGAGTCAACCGGTTCTTCCAGCCCCCGCCCGCCGCGCGGGCGGCGAGTTTCGCTCCGCCCTGAGCGATGACCTCGCGGTGCCCTGGCGACTTCCCAGAACCCCGTTTCCGGATAGTTTCCGCGTACGCGACGATCCAGGATCTGTCGGGTGGCGGCTCGAATGGCGATACCGAGTGCGGCCACTTCTACGGGCAGCCCGTCACATGTTCGGGTGAGCGATGGCCATTTTCTCGAGAACATGGCGTGGATTGCATAAGGTTCAGTTCCAGCTTACCCTGATGTTCCTTGCGTTGGTCCATTCGACGGGACTTCAACCAAGAGCGGCGTTGCACCAGCTAAACCTGGTCTGCGAGGACACCTTTCAAAGCGGATGCAATTCCGTTGGCGAAACAGTTTCGAGCAATTCGCTGTTCTTGCCCAATAAGCCAGAACGAAGAGGAGAACTGATGCTCCGCGTAGATAAACACCCTATGACGCGACGCGAGCTGCTCCGCGGCGCGGCAACCGGGATGATCGCGCTGGCTATGGGCAGCGACACCAAAGGGACGCAACCAGCGGCAAAACCTCCCAACATCGTCTTCATTCTGGCTGACGATCTCGGCTATGCCGACGTGTCGTGCTACGGGCGCCCGGATCTCAGCGCGCCCAATGTTGACTCCATCGCCAGGCGCGGACTGCGTTTTCTACAGGCCTATGCGAATTCGGCGGTGTGCACCGCCACACGCACGGCGCTGATCACGGGCCGCTACCAGTATCGTCTGCGACTCGGCCTGGAGGAGCCGTTGACAAGTAACGCCGATGTCGGTCTTCCCCCGGAACACCCGACTTTGCCTTCTCTGCTGAAAAAAGCCGGCTATAGTTCGACGTTGGTCGGCAAGTGGCATATGGGTGTTCTGCCAAAGTTTGGTCCTCTGAAAAGCGGCTATGACCATTTCTACGGATTTCGCGGCGGCGCCCTGGACTATTTCTCGCACGCGAACCAAGGTGGCAAGGATGATCTTTGGGAGGATGATGTTCCACTCCATCGCGTGGGCTATCTGACAGATTTGCTCGGCAGTCGTGCGGTGGACGTGGTGAACGGGTATGCGAAATCCGGCCAGCCCTTTATGCTCAGCCTTCATTTCAACGCGCCGCATTGGCCCTGGGAGGCTCCCGGCGACGCGGCAGAGTCGGAGCGCTTGCGGCAAGCGGGCAGCGGATCTCTGTCGGCCTTCGACGGCGGTTCGCAGAAGACCTACCAGGGAATGATCGAAGCCATGGACCGGCAAATTGGCCGTGTCTTGCAGGCGTTGGACACCAACGGGCTAACAGAGAATACAATCGTTGTTTTCACCAGCGACAACGGTGGAGAGCGCTTTGCCGATACCTGGCCCTTCACGGGGAAGAAGACGGAATTGCTGGAAGGCGGGTTGCGCATACCCGCAGTAATTTCCTGGCCGGCCCGCATCCCGCGGGGGCAGACAACCGACCAGGTTTCCATCAGCATGGATTGGGTGCCGACACTGCTCGCCGCCGCGGGCACCGAACCTGATCCGGCCTACCCCACGGATGGCATGAACCTGTTGCCGATCCTCACCCACAATGGCCCGCCAGTCCCCCGCAAGCTTTTTTGGCGATACAAAGCGAACGCCCAGCGGGCGGTGCGCGACGGCGATTACAAGTTCCTCAAAATCCTGGACAACACATTCCTCTTCAACGTCGTTGAAGACCCGCTGGAGCGCGCCAACCTAAAGGAGCGCCAAAAGGACGTTTATCATCGGCTTGCCCGGGAGTGGTACGAATGGAACAGGTCGATGCTGCCGGAGATCAAGGCGAGCTTCACCGCCAGTTTCGATGGCGAGCAGCTTGCCGACCACTTCGGCGCGAAGCAGCCGGACCAAATGCCTGACATTCCGACTCCGCCAGACGATTAGCCCGGGGAAAGTGGAAGCGGCGCTCGCGTTACGTTAGATTGCCAGCAATGTCAGACTAACGGTGACTCTCGCGATTGTGCTCGGACCACGGTGCATGCGGAAGTAATCCCCTCGGCTGTATGACGCACATGTCGGAAACGGCCCACCAGCAATTTTTCCAACTTCTTGACAATTCGGGGCGCAGGGTGTGACATGCTGGGGACGATTCGAAAGGAGATTTCACAATGAGAAACGCACGCAGGAGTGGGTACGGATGGATTTTTGCAACGGCCCTGGCAGCGGTATCGCTCGCGCTGGCATTTTCGGCGGCCCGCGCCGCCGATGAGCCGGCGCCCCCGCTGGCAGGCACGGCGGCTCCCGACTTCAAATTGACCTCGCAGGAAGGCACCGCCGTCAGCCTGCACGATTTCCGCGGCAAATGGGTGGTGCTCTATTTCTACCCCAAGGATTTTACGAGCGGCTGCACGATCGAGGCGCACAACTTCCAGCGCGACCTCGCGCAGTACGGCCAGAAGAACGCCGTGATCCTCGGCGTGAGCGTGGATACGGCCGATTCGCACAAGCAGTTCTGCGCCAAGGAAGGGCTGAACTTCAAGCTGCTGGCGGACACCGAGCA
>JBGPGF010000265.1:0-2875 GCA_041483755.1 Terriglobia bacterium
TATCTCCGCAAGCCCGACGACCTCGAACGCCACATCTATCTGCGCGCCTTGCAGGACACCAACGAAGTTCTCTTCTTCCGCTTGCTTCTCGATCACATTGACGAAATGCTTCCGATTGTTTACACGCCGGTGGTGGCCGAAGCCTGCCGTGAGTTCAGCCACATTTACCGGCGTCCGCGCGGCCTGATCATCCCGTACCCGCTGCGGGATTCCATCGGCCAGCTTCTGCGCAACCGCCCGAACCACGATGTCGCGGTGATCGTGGTCACCGACGGCGAGCGCATTCTCGGAATTGGCGATCAGGGAGTCGGTGGACTGGGTATTCCCATCGGCAAACTCGCGCTCTACACGCTGATTGGCGGCATTCCTCCCGCGCAAACCCTCCCGATCATTCTGGACGCGGGCACGAACAATCAGGAGCGTCTGGCCGATCCCGAATACCTCGGCTGGCGGAATGAGCGCATCACCGGCGACGCCTACTTCGAGTTTGTGGACCAGTTTGTGCAGGCGGTAAAAGGCGAACTGCCGGACACGCTTCTGCAGTGGGAAGATTTCGCCAACCCACACGCGCGGCCCCTGCTCACCCGCTACCGCGACGACCTGCTCACTTTCAACGACGACATTCAGGGCACCGCCGCCGTCGCCACGGGAGCGATTCTTGCCGGTGTTGGCGCAACCGGGCAGCGATTGCGCGACCAGCAGGTGGCCATTCTCGGCGCGGGCGCGGCAGCCATCGGCGTGGCGGATTATCTGCGCACCGCGCTCATCCACGACGGCCTCTCCGATGCGGAAGCGCGCCAGCGTTTCTGGCTTTTCAATTCCAAGGGGCTATTGCACTCCGGCCGCCCGGATCTTTCCGCCGAACAGGCCGTTTACGCGCAGCCGCTCAAGCGCGTTGGTGAGTTTCCGCGCGATCCAAACACCGGCCGCATCGGCTTTGAAAACGCCATGAGCCAGATTGATGCGACGATTCTGATCGGCCTTTCGACACGTCCCGGTGCGTTCACGGAGTCCATCGTGCGAGAAATGGCCCGCAAGGCCGAGCGGCCGCTGATCTTCCCGCTCTCCAATCCCACGGCCAATTCCGAAGCGGTGCCGGAGGACCTGGTTCGCTGGACCGCTGGGCGCGCGATCGTCGCCACCGGCTCGCCGTATCCTCCAGTTATGCACGACGGGCGCAACGTCTCCATCTCGCAGTGCAACAACGTCTATATTTTCCCCGCCGTCGGGCTTGGCCTGCGCGCTTCCGGCGCGCGCCGCGTGACGGATTCCATGATGCTTGCCGCGGCCCGTGCTCTCGCCGAAAATTCTCCCGCGAAAAAGTCGCCCACGGCGCCGCTGCTTCCTCCGCTCAGCGATCTGCGTCGCGTGGCCATTGCCATCGCCTTTGCCGTGGCCGAGCAGGCGCAGAAAGAGAATCTGGCTCCGCCCGTCTCCCCCCAGGAACTGCTCCATCGCGTGATCCAGTCCCAATGGGCGCCCGTTTACGCGCCGTATCTTGACCGGGAAAACGCCGCCCTCTGAAGAGGGCGGCTACAAGGAATTCGCGGAAGGCGCGTTGTTCTTTAGGAATGCGCAGTAGGGACATTCCGGGGCAGAGGGAGGGAGCAGACGCCGCTCGAGGACGTCGAAGACGCCGCGCAGGAATTCGCGGAAGGCGCGCTCGTTCTTCGGAAACTCCAGCCAGGAGATCCCGCCGGAGAGGTGCGCGGAGTCTCGATCTTTTCTTTCGAAATAATGTGGCGCAAAGATGACGAGTCCAAGGCGCGTCACCGGCCGCGGGCTGGTTTTCTCCTGTGCTGCGTTTTCCAGCGCCAGTGCATAAGCATGGAGCTGGCGGCTGTACAGCGGGATGTGCTTGGCGTTTCTTTCCGACGTTTTGAAGTCAATCACGGCCACGCTGCCGTCATCGAAGCGCGCCAGGCAATCCAGCCTCCCGCGAATCACGCATTTGGTTTTGTGCCCCGGCACATCCAGGGGCACGGACACCACGGATATTTCCTGCGTGTCCAGCACGCCCGGCGGAAGCATTGGCAGCACGTCCTCGGTTCTTTGGCGGCTGTAGTGCTTGCGCATCTCCTTGTCAATGATGTTGAAGATTTTGGGCATCTGCATCGAGGGTCGGCGAATCCCGCGCTTCACTTTCAGCGCGAAGCATCGCTGGCAGTCTTCCCACAGAAAGCCGAAGTCCGAAGGGTTCAGTATCCAGAAGTCTTCACCGCGCGGCGAAGATGCGGACGCTCCAGTTGGCTGCGGGGAACGGGAAGCCGCTCTTGATCGCTTGCGAGTTCTTGCCATAGGTCCCTGGCGGCTCCCAGTCAGGCAAACGCTTGATTGTCCGGCGGCGCCTCGCGGCGTACCCGCCGCGCGAGTGCCATGATGACAAGCGTAGCACCGATGACCAGGTAGAATCCGGCGCGCAATCCGCCGAAGCGGGTGGAAACCAGGCCCACGACCCACGGCAGCGTTGCGCCTCCAAAGTTTCCAGAAGCGAATGCAAGGCTGCGAAGTTTCGCCGCTGAACCCGTCAAGCGGCCGACCATCCAGGAAACAAGAATTGGATAGACGGCGGAGCAGCCGAGGCCCGCTATGGCCATGGCCACGGCCAGCACTTCAATGCGCGACACGCGGAGCAAGAGCAGCGCGCTGAGGCAGACGAGAGCGGTTCCCGCGAGAAACACGCGCAACTCCGCCACGCGGCGAAGAACAAACGGAGCCATGGCGCGGCCGACAAGGAGCATGCCCCAGAAAACGGATGGCATCAGGCCCGCAACTGCATGATGGGTTGGGCCCATTTGCAACCCCATCGCCGCGGCCCAGCCTCCGAATACGCTTTCTGTTCCGACGTAAAGAAAAAAAAGGCCCGCGAGATTGA
>JBGPGF010000266.1:0-2762 GCA_041483755.1 Terriglobia bacterium
GTCGATGAGGATGCGGGAAGTGCTAATCGGCTTCAATGCGGGCTTCGTCCACCAGCATGACGGGAATGTCGTCCCGGATGGGATAGACGCGACGGCAGGTGGAACACTTCAGGCCGTGATTATCCGGCGTCAAGCTGACCGGAGTCTTGCAAAGCGGACAGACCAAGATTTCAAGAAGCTCCTTGCTGACTGCCATCGTGGACCTCCGAGAACAAGACTTTAACAGAGGGGTACGAAGAGGGCAACGTCTCGGCCCACCTCGGCGCGAGCGGAACTAACGCGCGGTGGAGAGGCGGAGCGAAACACGCGCGGCCCACGGGGTGTTCGGAGCAAGCTCAAGGTACCAGACAGGCATGATCTGCGAGCCCTGGTAAACGCGCTCAAAACCGTCTTCGGATTCGGAAACGGTTTCGATGGGAGCAATCCAGTAGCAGCCGGCACCGGGCGCGTCGAAGAGCGCCGCGACGTTTTGCCACTCGTCCACAGCGCGGAAAACGGGAGGCGCGAGCTCGCCGCAGAAAGAAAGCGGATGCCGGGCGCCGTTCGATTCGAAAAAGCGGTCGGATTCGGCTGCGGCGAGAAGATTCAGGATAATTTCAAGGCCCACCTGGATGCGAAGCGGTTCCGTATGGTTATGAGAAAGACTCAGGTCGCAGGAAATTTCACAGACATTTTCGGAGCGTGAAAACGAAAACGTCTTCACGGCACGCACAAGCGGAATGGAAGAGGCATCTGCGGCCGCGGAAGAGAGGGGGCCTTCCTGCACGAATTGGATTTTTTCCGCCGAGGCAGAGGCCACGCCGTATGGGCCGGCGGCGAATGGTGCGCTGGCGTCAAGCGTGAGCGCTTCGTAGTCGGCCAGCTTTTTCCACGGGGGAAAGAGCAGCAGACGGAAAGCGTGCCGGGGCCACTGGTCGTAGCGGAGGCGCCGCTCGAGGCCCGGCTCTTTCACTTTGAGCTGGTCGTGAATGGAAACGACAGCCGGGGGCGCGCCGGAGGCGGCTTCGCGCAGCCGCGCATGATACGCCTCGGGGCGGCGCTGCAGCGAATTGACTAGCGTGGCGTCGCTGGGGCGGTAGTCAAGAAGGGGCAGCGTAGCGCCGTCCGAAGGGTTGAACAGCGCGGCGAAAGTCTCGGTGACAAGATAAAGCTCTTCGCGGCCGTCGGCATCGAAGTCCAGCCGGGACAGGTCCGCATAACTGGAGCGCGCCTGCTCGGCGCCGTCCGCGATTTTCTCGGCGCGAATGAGGTCGCGCCACAGCGTGGTGCGGAGATGCGGCGCGTACAATCCGCCGAACACACCGTGCCAATAGGCGTCGTTGCACTGGCCGCGGAAAAGGAATGTAGTGGCGTCCTCCAGCGCGCGACGCAGAGGCAGGCCACGGCGCGTGGAAGCGGCGAGTTGACGAATTTTCCCCGAGACGTGCAGCATCTTCTTGTGCAGGAGATTGGCCTCGGAATACTTGCTGAAAAAACTGCGCCAGTTGCTCCCCCGCAGGAAAGGAGTGACGTCCGGGCGGCCGGAAAACTCCTGCTGCACTTGATGGAAGCGCTGCCGGGTGCGCGTAGGCAAAGCCCACTCCATCATTTCCGAATAGGAAGCGGTGGGCAGGTCGGCGCGGCCGAGCGGGGGATGCGCGGCGAGATAGTCGCCGGGCGTGGTGGTGACGAGCCACTCCGCATTGGCCTCCAGGGCGGTGAAGAAACGCTCCAGCCAACCGTCCTCGTAGCAGTGCTTCCAGGTGCCGGGCCAAACGCCGAATTTTTCGCAGTCGTCGCCCATGGCCGCGAGCCCGCCGGAATGCTCGGCCGCAAAGGAGCGCAGGAGGGCGATGTTTTCTTCGACGCTGGCGAAGGGAATGAGATAGCGGAGCTTTTGCAGGCCGGGAATCAATTTCACGGATGAGCCGAGATCTTCCGCCATGTAGTAGCCGTGGAGTTGCGCTGGCTCGAAGCCGGCGGCGAGGAAGTGGATGTCGTCGACAAGCGTATAGCCCACGCCGGCGAGGGCCAGCGTGGACGGAAGTTGCGGCTCCCAGACGCGCTCGGCGAGCCACGCGCCTTCCGGGCGGCGGCCAAAATGTTTTTCCAGGTAATCGCCCTGACGGCGGATTTGCTCGAGGCGGTCGCCCAGCGGAATGGAAATCAGGATGGGCTCGTAAAAGCCGCCCCCAATGAGCTCGACCTGGCCGCGCTGGACGAGTACACGAAGCAGTTCAAAGAATTTGGGCTGGGATTTTTCAAACCACTCGAGAAGCGAGCCGGAATAGTGCAAACCCATGCGGACGGAAGGGTGGCGCAACAGCGCTTCGAGGAATGGTACATAGGATTGCCGGCTGGCGCGCTCGAGGACGTCCTCGAAGTTGCCGGCCGGCTGGTGCGAATGAATGAGGAAACAAAGATGCAACTTCGACAAACGCTCACCCCGCGACACTGCGAACGAAGAGGATAGCGCAGCGGAGATGAAAAATCGAATTTAGCGGTTCAGGAGAAAATGACTGCCAGGCGCGTGGTGCGCGCCGCAGCGTAAGTCTCGAAACGCTTTGCGTAGTGCTCGAGGGCTCGCTGCAATTCTGATTCGGAGACCGCAGCAGGAGCGAAAATAACACTGAGAAGTGAACGAGTGGATTCCGTGATCATGGTGCGCGTCGAGTCACTGATGGGACAGCCGAAAGGGCCGCGCGAGTCCAGAAGAATGGGGCGTCCGGCCAGATGCCACGTCTGCTTGCCAATGCCCTCATAGGATTCGCCATTCTGCCCCA
>JBGPGF010000267.1:0-2757 GCA_041483755.1 Terriglobia bacterium
GTCTTGATGTGGTCACCGCGCTGCGAGCGGCAAATCTTCTTCACCGGGACGTGATCCACGGTCTCGTCAAGCAGGTGAACTTCGATTTTCAGCGATTCACCCAGACGCTTCTGCGCCACCACGTCTTCGGTCAGGCCAGCCAGGCAGGCCAATGTGTTGCTGGGCAGCACGCCGCGCCAATGGCGCACAACGTAGCCGTCATCGTCGTACTGCGTGGGCTTGATGAGGTAGAGATGGATTTTCTTGAGCATATTCACGACCGCTTATCGGGAACACTGCCTGCTCGGGGCGAACCAAGCCTGAAATTGCAGTGTACTCGTGCGCATAGCTCGCGGGCAAGGCAAAACTGCGCCAGCTTGGCGAACAGCAAGGGGATTGAGTCACGATTTACGACTCGCGAATTACGGGCCGCTTGCGGTGCCATTCGGTCGCCAATTGATACGCGTGCGCGCACTCGATGCAGACGTCTTCGCGGAGGGCGTCGGCGACGAATTGGATGCCGATGGGCAGGTTCTTTTCCTTGGTGAAACCGCACGGGATGGAAAGAGCGGGGATTCCCGCCACGTTGGAGGCGGCGATGATCTGCGTTTTGGGCGGCGGCGGAGCAGAGGATGGCGTGTCTTTACCTGACTTATCGGATTTTTCAGGCTGGTCAAAGTCGCGGTCAATCGGTGGCGCGGGCTTCATTCGGCTGGGCGCGACGAGCGCGTCGTACTTGTTGAACAGATCCGCCAGGGCCGCTTGGATTTGCGCTCGAATGCGGAAAGCATCCAGATAGTCCGCAGCCTTGAGGTCCATCGCCGCGCGCAGCCCGGCCTTCTGCGTCTCGTCAATCAATTCGTCCACGCGCCCGCTTTCGATGAACGGTCGGAAGATGGACGCTGCCTCGCCTGTGTACAGCGTCACGGCCACTGGTCCATAAGGGAAATCCGGCAAATCCGCCTCCTCCACCTTTGCGCCGAGCTTTTCCAGAACTTTCATGGCTTCGTCAAACGCCGCGCCCACTTCCGCGTCACCTTCCTTCGAAAAATCAGGCCGCAGCACGCCGAGCCGTTTTCCGGCAAGCGACCGGGCCTGCTTTTCGTCGTTCGGCGGCCACCATGCGAACGCCTCTTTGCGACAGGTGGCATCGAGCGCGTCTTCGCCCGCGATGGCGTTCAGCACCAGCCCGCAGTCAATCGCTGAACGGCACATCGGTCCGAGCTTGTCCATGGTCCAGGAGAGCGCCATCGCGCCGTGGCGGCTCACGCGGCCGTAGGTGGGGCGCAGACCGGTCACGCCGCTGTACGCGCTTGGAGTAATGATCGAGCCGATTGTCTCTGACCCGATCGCAAACGCGACCAGCCCCGCGGCCACCGCGGCGCCAGGTCCACTCGAGCTTCCGCCCGCCCAGTAGTCCATGTTGTGCGGGCACCGCGTCGGCCCTTGCAGCGAAGCATTTGCATTGTTGTAGTTGCCGCCGCCGGCCAACTCGATCATCGCCAGCTTGGCGACGAGAATCGCGCCGGCATCGCGCAGCCGCCGGATCACCGTGGCGTCGTAATCAAATACCTGGTTCTTGAACGGCGGCGCGCCCCAGGTGGTTGGAATGCCCCGCGTGGCGAACAGGTCTTTCGCGCCATAGGGAATGCCATGCAGCGGGCCGCGCGAATGCCCCGCGGCAATCTCGCGCTCCGCCACGCGCGCCTCTTGCAGGGCACGCTCCCGTGTGATTTTCGCCACAGCGCCAAGCTTCGGCGCCAGCTTCTCCAGCCGCGCCAGATACGCCTCGGTTAGTTCGACGGGCGAAATCTTCCGCGCGCGGATCATCCCGCCCAGTTCCCACACGCTCAGGTAAAAAATATCTTCGCCAAGCATCTTCGGGCCTTACTTCCTTTTTCTTTCCCTGGGCTTCGCGGCAAAGATGAAAGCCGGCTCCAGGTCGTACGGCAGCGCCTTCGCCCGCAGCGCCTTCACCAACTCTTCACGGCGCGCTTCCGCTTTCTTCTTTAGCTCTTCGCTGCGTGGCTCATGGACTCGTTCGAGTTGAGGGCGGGGCCCGGTTGCAGCCGCAGCCCAATTCACCGCCAGTGGCGCGGCCACGGCGGCGCCGGCTGCCTGCTTGGCGAAGTTTCGCCGGGTGATCTTCTTCATGGCGGCCTCCCTAAACTTGCCGCAATGCGCGCATCGTAACACGCGGGCGGCAGTCCGCGGCCACCGGGGCGGGCTGTGGATATCGTTAATGGAGTGTTGACAAGGATGGGGCCGTTTGGCATACTCACTGGGCTGTAGAGGTGCCTTTCTGCTGGACAGGGGGGACTGCTCTTTGACAACCGATACGATGTGCCAGAACCCGTTCGAAAACTGAGTAATTCGAGCGATCAAAAATTTGCTTGGAAATGCTGGCCTCGATGCAAATCGGGGCTTTCGTGTTTCTAAGCGACCATATTCAAACGAGAGTTTGATCATGGCTCAGAGCGAACGCTGGCGGCGTGCTTAACACATGCAAGTCGAGTGCGCGCTTCCGTAGCAATACGGGAGTGGCGCACGGCGCACGGGTGCGTAACACGTGGGTAATCTGCCCTCTGATGGGGAATAACCCGCCGAAAGGCGGGCTAATTCCGCATAAAATTCCGAGGACCTTGGTCCTTGGACTCAAAGGCGTAAGTCGTCGGAGGAGGAGCCCGCGCACGATTAGCTAGTTGGTGAGGTAATGGCTCACCAAGGCTATGATCGTTAGCTGGTCTGAGAGGATGGCCAGCCACACTGGAACTGAGA
>JBGPGF010000268.1:0-2739 GCA_041483755.1 Terriglobia bacterium
AGAACGCGTGGCCAGGGCCGAGACATCTTCGTGGCGCGCGCGAAACTCGTCGGGCACGCCGGGATGCTTCATCCACAAGCGGACAAACGCAGCAACATTCTGATGCGTTTCCTGTTCGAACGCAGCAATAAGATCGTCAAGATTGAAGCCCCGGCCGCGGCGGGCATGGAGCATATGACGGAGAGCGTTGCCAAAGGCTTCCTGGCCATAACGTTCGCGTAGCGCGTAAAAGAAAAGAAAACTCTTGGCGCGAAGAAGAGCTGCATCCTCCGTTTTTTGTTTCGGGGCGTTCCACGGAACGAACTGGAGTGCGCGGCGAATCGTTCCCTCACGAACGGACGGTCCTTCGACGGATTCGCGGCCCAGGGCAGCGGCAAAGGCGGGTAAAGCGTACAGCGGAGCCCCCTGCTCGTAAAAGCCCGGATTCTGGCCGTACCCGAGCCAGCTCGCAGCCAACGAAGGAGCCACCACGGTCGCAATCTCTGAAGTTCCACCACTGACGTCGGCCAGCACGGTGTCCAGAGAGGCCATCTCCGCCGTGATTGGCTCTCCTGGCTCCTTGAGCAGCCTGGCGTAAGGGGAATCGCGCCGGGAGAAGCAGCCCTCGACAACAGGGCATTCCACGATCCACAAGGGCTGCACTTCCTTGCTCCGGCTGCCGAAGGCCGAATCGTAGGCTTGAATGGCACGGACCAGCGAATCACTCGCTGGAGCGAGGCTGCGCGCATTCTGCGCCGCGCGCGTCCACAGATAGACCTTCTGCTTAGCGGCGTCGAGCGGGGTGGAGGTATAGCGTCCTGCGATCACGAAGGGATAGCGATCCCGGGGCTCCTGTACGGCGCGAACAAGCAATTCGCCACTTCCGTGCGAATTCCTGGTGATTCTACCGCTGGTGTGCACGATGAAGGTGTCCGGCACACGCACAACCAGCTCCCACCTTTGCGGCGGCACACCGCCAGTTGGAAACAGGCCCTTGGCGGGAAGGAGTTCCGGGCTCCAGCCCTGGGCCGGCAAGAAAAAGGCATCGGAGGCGAAGCTCAAGCTGGGCTCGCCTGCGGCGGGCTGTTGAATTTCGGCGGAGAGATGCAAGGTGTGACGCGCTGAGATTGGCCATGGCTCGGGGAATCTCAGCAGCGTGTCGCGCGCATTCGAGGGCGAAGTTTCGAACGCGAGAACAGCGCCATCCCAATCGGCATGCGCCGTGCCCACATGAAAACGCCGGCGTCCGGGTAGACGAAGCTCGAGCGAAGAGAGCGGTTGGTTTCCTGAATTTCGAAGTTGATAGTCCGCCTCAAGCAAAATCCGCGGTTCAGGCTGCGCGACGAAGTGCACGCGGACTTCCTGCTTTTCGATGGTGTAGCCCGGGCCCAGGGCGGCCGTGCAGCCAGCCGCGCCAATTCCGGCGACAACAAGAAGCGAAAGAAGGGGAAAACGCGATTGGACAAGTGGGACCAAAGCGGTCTGATTGTAACGGGGGAAAGCCAGGGAAGCAAAAGGCACGGGGCGCGAGATGAGGCGGCAATTTGGAACGGTTAGCGCGGTCTCCGGCCGTGAATGGGAACGAAGCCCGTATTCGAATGATTACGCGCATTCTCGCGCGCGATGATTTCCTTTTCGGCTTGCTGGTCAGTCATGCCTTGATTGACGCGGTCCAGGATTTGCCTCTCCGTGAGTCCCACGTTCTTAAGGCGGCCGATCTCCACACTCGAAAGCGTCGGCTGCCCTTGCAGGCGGCGGTGAAGAAGCGTTTGCACGGTCGCATCGGATAGCCCGATCAGGCGCAGCATTACCGCTTCCGTGCCGATGGTGTCGAGTTGGTCCGCGCGCGCGATCTCTAGAATCTCCGGCTCGGTGAAGCTCGCATGCTCCAGGTTCGCGGCGGATTCCGCGCTGGTGAAGGGATGCTGGTGCGCGTGGGCGGCGCTGAGGAGCGCGACGCAGGCGTCATCGCTTACGCCCGCCTGCTTGAGCTTTACGAGCTGCGCTACTTCTGCATCCGAGGCGTTCATCGTTTTGAGCTGCTCGATGTTGCTGGACCACATCCCAGCCCGATCCAGTGGCCGGTAGTCGGTCAAAATGTGCTTCTTGCATCCACCGGCGAGGATGACACACGCACCGAGAAGCAGGAGCTGATGCCGCTTGTACATGACTTCATTGTAGCGGGCGCAAGAAAGCGCACCGGGAAGTGTGCTGTGGGTGATACCCGGCGAAAGGACAGGTTGGCGCTTGCGCGAAAGGCCGCGGGCAGGGGCCGGAGATACGTTTTATGTTTGATAGACGCGGTCGACACCGTAGACGCCCGAGATTTTGCGGATATTCGTGAGGATCGTTTCGAGCTGGCGGCGGTCCGCGATCTCGAGGTTCGCTTCGATGCGCGCGTTCAAGCGGTCGGGCCGGCTTTCCAGAATGCGAATGTTGGAGCCGGCGCCGCTAATCACTGAGGTGATCTCCGCGAGGAGGCCCGGGCGGTCCTTCGCGCGAATGAGGAGTTGCACCGGGAAGGTGGCGGCATCGACGCCGCCCCACTCGACGGCGATGCGGCGCTCAGTCTGATACAGCAAGTTTTGCACGTTGGGACAAGTGCGGGTGTGGACGGCTACGCCGCGCCCGCGCGTGATGTAGCCGATGATGTCGTCCCCGGGGATGGGATTGCAGCACTTCGCGCGATAAACCAGCAAGTCGTCATGACCCTTGACGATGAGCGGCGCCTCGCCGAAACCGAGCATGCGCTTGACGGTC
>JBGPGF010000269.1:0-2698 GCA_041483755.1 Terriglobia bacterium
CAATTTCCAGGTCCAGCTCGCCCAGCCGCTCGGGCCGCAGCGGCGAAATCTCCCGCAACGCCGCGCGCAGCCGCACCGGCCGCACATTTACAAATAATCCGAGCCCTTGCCGCAGCGCCAGCAGCCCGCTCTCCGGCCGCTTCCCCACCGGCTGCGCGTCCCACTTCGGCCCGCCCACCGCGCCCAGAAGCACCGCGTCCGCCTTCTTGCACGCATCCAGCGTCGCCTGCGGCAGCGGCTCGCCCGCCGCATCAATCCCCGCCCCGCCCAGCGGCAGCTCCGGCATCTCAAACTGGTGCCCAAATTCGCGCGCGCACTCGCGCAGGACCCCCGCCGCAGCCCCGGTCACTTCCGGCCCGATGCCGTCTCCCGGCAGCAGCACAATCGTCTTCTTTAGCGTTGTCACCAATCCGTCTCCGCTGCAATAGGTGTCATCCTGAGGGCATCCGATCAGGATGCCCGAAGGATCTCAACGTCACCCCCACCTCTCACGTGATCAATGGATGTCCATGCAGGAATTGAGGTTCTTCGTGCGGTTTACGCCGCAGTCACCGGCGCGGCCTTGCGCCGCATCACTTCCGTGGCAATCACCAGCAGGTCGCGCGGCCTCACCTGTTTGGACTCGTCCGCCAGCGCCGTCACCCTGCGGTAGCATTCCGCCAGCTCCGTATCGTTCGGCTCAAATCCCAAATCCTTCAAATTGACCCGCAGCGCGTTTCGCCCAGAGTGCTTTCCGAGCACAAGCTGCCGCATCGGCACGCCCACCGACTCCGGGGTGATGATCTCGTACGTCAGCGGATTCTTGATGATTCCGTCCTGGTGAATGCCCGCTTCGTGCGCGAACGCGTTGGCCCCCACCACTGCCTTGTTCGGCGTCACGTAAACGCCGGTAATCTCCGAAAGCAACCGGCTGGTCGGGAACAGTTGCTTCAGATTCAGGGAAGTGGAAACACCGAAGCTCGCCTGGCGCACCGCCAGCGCCACAGCCACTTCTTCAAGGGCCGTATTCCCGGCGCGCTCGCCGATTCCGTTGATGGTGCATTCAATCTGCCGCACGCCCGCGCGCACCGCCGCCAGTGAGTTCGCCAGCGCCATTCCCAGATCGTCGTGGCAATGCGCGCTGAGCGTAATCCCCGCCGGATCGCCCAGGTGCTCGCGCACCTTCGTAAACATGGCGGCGTATTCCTCCGGCACGGCATAGCCCACCGTGTCCGGCAGATTCAATATCGTTGCCCCCGCATCGATGGCCACTTGGCAAACCTGGCACAGAAACTCGATTTCCGTGCGCCCCGCATCTTCCGCGGAAAACTCCACTTCTGGTACAAACCGCCGCCCGTGGGCGACCATCGCGCGTATCGATTCCAGCGCCTGTTCGCGCGTCATGTTGAGTTTCGCGCGCAGGTGCAAATCGGAAGTCGCCAGAAAAACGTGCAGCCGCGGATGGGCCGCCGGCTTCAGCGCTTCAATCGCCGCGTCCACGTCCTGCTGCTTCGCTCGCGCCAGCGCAGCCACGCATGTTTCGCGTACTTCGCGCGCCACCGCCTTCGTTCCCTCCAGGTCGCCCCTCGAGGCGATCGGAAATCCCGCCTCGATAACGTCTACGCCCAGCTCGACGAGTTGCCTCGCCATGCGCACCTTTTCCGCCTCGTTCATCGAGAAGCCGGGCGACTGCTCTCCGTCACGCAGTGTGGTATCGAAGATTTGTACTCGGTCCATAGCGGGTCTCCCCCCTGTACCCTGCCATCATCGGGCCTGCCGACCCTCCAGTCAAATTTATCTTATTACGCTCTCTCATAATCTTGTCTTATACTGCTTCCCAGACCGATTCGTCGGCGAGCCTTGTGTAGCGGCGGGCTTTTTACCCTGAGAGCGATCGAAGGGTAGCCCGCCATCTTGTTTTGTTTGTGGGAGTTACCCAATGGATCTAGCGGAACTAAAGGTTTTTCTTACCGTGGCCCGCGAAGCCAGCTTTTCCCGCGCCGCGGAAAAACTCTTTCGCACCCAGCCGGCCGTCAGCCTCGCCATACGCAAGCTCGAAGACTCCATCGGCCAGCCGCTCTTTGTCCGAGGCGCCCGCCCCGTGCGCATGACCGACGCCGGCAAGCTCCTCGTGGAATACGCCGAGCGCCTGCTGAATCTTCGCGACGAAGTTCACAAAGGTCTGCAAGACCTCGAAGGCCTCCGCCGCGGCGAGCTTTCCCTCGGCGTGAACGAAAGCTCCATTCACGCCCTGCTCCCCGCCCTCGCGCAGTTCCGCAAGAAGCACCCGGGCGTGCAGGTCCGCGTCCATCGCGTCTATTCGCGCGACATTCCCCACGAAGTCTTGAACTTCCGCCTCGACCTCGGCGCCGTCTCCTACGTCCCGCGCGAACCGCAGCTTCAGGCCGCCGAAATCCTGAAGGACGAGCTCACCCTGGTGATGCCGCCGAATCACCCGCTCGCCAAACACCGCGTCGTGGACATCACCGGCCTCGGCAAGGAAATCGTCATCGCGCACATTGTCGAGTCGCCCTTCCGCCGCCGCGTACTCGAGCTCTTCGCGCGCCATCACACGCCCTGCAACATGCAGGTCGAACTGCCCACCATCGAAAGCATCAAGCGGTTTGTGCAGATGGGCATGGGCCTGGCGATTGTGCCGCGCATGTGCGTCCGCTGGGAAGTCGAGCGCGGCGATCTCGCCGAGGTGCGCATCAAGCAG
>JBGPGF010000270.1:0-2536 GCA_041483755.1 Terriglobia bacterium
CCCACGATCCGCGCCTGGAGCACCTGGACCGCTCTGTCGAAGAACTCGAACTCTCGGTGCGCTCTTACAACTGCCTGAAAAACGCCAACATCCAGACCATCCGCGAGCTCGTCCAAAAGAGCGAGAACGAAATGCTGAAGACCAAGAACTTCGGCCGTAAGTCGCTGAACGAGATCAAGGAAATCCTTCACAAGATGGGCTTGAGCCTGGGCATGAAGTTTGACGAGCATGGCCGCATCATCTGGCCGCCGCTCCCGAGCCAGACGGCCCCGCCGCCGGCCGAAGAGTCCATGGGGATTTAAGCCGCCAGGGGAAAAACAATGCGACATCTGAAATCGGGATCAAAACTTGGCCGCAATCCGTGGCACCGGCGCGCGACGCTGCGCAATCTGGTGACGAATCTGTTCCAGCACGGACAAATCACCACGACGATGACGCGGGCGAAAGCGGCGCGGCCCGTTGCCGAAAAAATGATCACGCTCGGCAAGCGGGACTCGCTGCAATCGCGGCGCCAGGCGGCGGCGTACCTCATGACGCCCCAGGCCACGCAGAAACTCTTCAGCGAGATTGCTCCGAAATTCGCCGACCGCGCGGGCGGTTACACGCGCATCATTCCCGGAGGCATGCGTGTCGGGGACGGCGCAAAAGTCGCCATTCTGCAGCTCCTGGGCTTCGAGCTGAAGAAGAAAGATAAGAAGGAAAAAGCGCGCAAGGAAGAGCCCAAAAAGGAAGAAGCCGCAAAAAGCTAACAGCCCTGAGCGGAAACACCTTCGGCCCGCTCCGGTTTCCCGGTGCGGGCCATTTCATTTGCGGGCACCTGCACAGCGGATTCAGGGAAGAACATCAATTGCAGGAGGAGTGGCAGCCGCGCGCTGCAACTTGCGCCGCGACCAGAGCCAGCACGCAATCATAGCCATCAGAGCGCCGGTGGAATCGAGCAGCGAATCATAGGGACTGGCCGTGCGGCCGGCCACAAACGATTGATGGATTTCGTCGAGCGCCGCGTAACCTGCCGCCGCTGCAAATGCGCCCAGCGCCCAGGTCCAGCGCCACCCCTTGCCTTCCCCGCGCAAGCCACGGAAAAGCAGCAGACAAAATACAAGGAATTCGATGAAGTGCGCGCTTTTCCGGGCAGCGTAGTTGAGTAGGCCGATCGTATTGCGGGTGACCGAGGGGTGAATCCAGCGCAGGATCTGCTCGATAGCTGAAGCCGTGTTCTCCGCCGAGAAGGACTGCGTGGAGAAGCCCCAAATGAGGCTGGCCCAAAGTATGGCGGGAGCCCAGGCCCGCACCCAGCCGCGCACAGTCATCTCTGCTGAATCCCTTCGCAATCAAAATGTCGGAGGAAGAGTGGCCGAGCGCGGGGCATCACTCCATCCGGTAATTCGGCGCTTCGCGGGTGATGATAACGTCGTGGACGTGGCTTTCGCGCAGACCGGCCGCCGTGATGCGCACGAAGCGGCCTTTTTCCATTAGGTCCTTCAGCGTCGCGGCGCCGCAATAGCCCATCCCGCTCTTCAGTCCGCCCACCAGTTGATCCGCCAGCGCGGAGAGCGGGCCTTTGTAAGGCACGCGTCCCTCGACGCCTTCGGGGACGGACTTGCCCCGCTCCGCCGTTTCCTGCGCGTAGCGGTCGGCGGAGCCCGCCTCCATGGCTCCCAGCGAGCCCATCCCGCGATACGACTTAAACGTGCGCCCCTGATACAGAATCGTCTCGCCCGGCGACTCTTCCGTGCCGGCAAAGAGGCTGCCAATCATCACGCACGATGCGCCCGCCGCAATGGCCTTGGTGATGTCGCCCGAATACTTGACGCCGCCGTCAGCGATGATTGGCACGCCCGTGCCCGCGGCTGCGCGCGAGGCTTCCATGATGGCGGTGAGCTGCGGAACGCCCGCGCCGGTGACCACGCGCGTGGTGCAGATCGAGCCCGGCCCGATGCCCACCTTCAACCCGTCAATTCCCAGCGCGATCAAATCCTTCGCGCCTTCGTAGGTGGCCACATTTCCCGCGACCAGTTGCATTTCGGGCAGGCGTTTGCGGACGGCGGAGATGGCCTCCATCACGCGGTCGGAGTGTCCGTGCGCGGTATCAATGGCCAGGGCGTCGGCGCCCAGGCGGGCCAACTCGATGGCGCGCTCCAGGTAATCTCCCGTGGCGCCGATGGCCGCGCCGGCGCGCAGCCGGCCATGGTCATCCTTCGTCGCGAACGGGAATTCGAGCTTCTTCTGAATGTCTTTGACGGTGATGAGGCCCTTGAGGTTGAAGTCCTTGTCCACGACGAGCAGCTTTTCGATGCGGTGCTTCTGCAAGATGCGCTCGGCCTCTTCGAGCGTCGTGCCCACCGGCACGGTCACCAGATTGTCTTTGGTCATCACGGCGCTGACCGGCAGGGTGTGGTTTTTTTCAAAGCGCAGATCGCGGTTGGTGAGAATGCCCGTGAGGCGCGACCCGCGCGTCACGGGCAGGCCGGAGATGCGGTACTTGGTCATGATTTCGAGAGCTTGGCGCAGCGTGATGTCCGGCGAGATCGTGACG
>JBGPGF010000271.1:0-2611 GCA_041483755.1 Terriglobia bacterium
CCCGGTGACCGCGGCGATAAGGCGACCGTCGGCATCCAGACGAATCTCAACGCGGCTGGGTTCAGTGGTCACGGTGGTCCACGACGCGCACGTCGCACGCCTCCCGGCACTCCGGGCAATAATACTGGCCGTCCACGCACATTCGAATCGCGTGCTGCCCCTTGCAAATGTTGCAATACCTATCGCATTCGCAGGTTTCCTCGGATTTGCTGCAGACGAAACAAACCACCGGTCCAGCCATGATGCCCTCCGCCGAAACTCTACCTGACACCGGCGTGCCCTACAAGGCGCCCGTCGCCGCGGTGACGCGTCTTGCTTACGATGTTCCTTTGTTCTGATTATCGGCTGGCGGGCGTTTCCTTGACGCCTTTCCGGGTGCATGTTACTTTCGCTATCTGCTCAGGCACGATGCATGGATTCTGTGACATCTCCCACGGCGACGGAACTTCGGAAAACATCTTTGAACGCCGCCCATCGCCGGATGGGCGCCAAGATGGTTAATTTTGGCGGCTGGGATATGCCCGTCGAATACCCAGCGACCGGTGGCTTGCTCGCTGAGCACCGTGCCGTGCGCTCCTCCGTCGGAATGTTTGACGTCAGCCACATGGGCGATATTCGCATCCGCGCCGGCCAGAAACCCGGAGGCGCCCTCTCCGCCATTCAGCGCATCAGTATGAATGACGCCTCGCAGCTCGCCGTCGGGCAGGCGCACTATTCCGCCATGCTGTATCCCGAAGGGACGTTTGTGGACGACGTGATCGTTCACCGCCTCGGTGAAGATGATTTTTTGGTGGTGATCAACGCCGGCACTCGCGAAAAAGATGTCAACTGGGTCCAGAAAAACCTCGCGGATTATGACTGCGTAATCGAGGACCTCAGCGACACCTACACGCAACTCGCGATTCAGGGCCCGCGCGCCGCGAAGCTTCTTTTGAAACTTACGGACGCCGATCTGAGCGTCATCAAGAATTATTGGTTCACGCGGGGGACGGTCTGCGGCCTGAAAAACATAATGATCGCCCGCACCGGCTACACGGGCGAAGACGGCTTCGAAATTTACGTTCCGTCGGATGGCGCAACCAGCGAAGCCGTCTGGAATCGCGTGCTCGAAGCCGGGAAGGAGTTTGGCATCCTTCCCTGCGGGCTTGGCGCGCGCAATACGCTGCGCCTCGAATCGAAAATGGCCCTCTACGGCCACGAAATCAGCGACACGATCAACGTCTGGGAAGCAGGCCTCGACCGTTTCTGCAAAACGGACAAGGGCGAATTCATTGGCCGCGATGCCCTCGAACGCGTTCGCGCCGCCGAACTTTCACGTGCGCTGGTCGGCCTCGAAATGCTCGACCGCGGCATCGCCCGCGACGGCTATCGGATTTTCAGTCAAGTGGGCGCGGAGATTGGCGTGGTGACGAGCGGCTCGCCTTCGCCGACGCTTGGCAAGAACATCGCGCTGGCGTTTGTTCCGCCGGCGGAGGCGGCTATCGGCAATCTCGTGCTTGTCGAGATTCGCAGTCAGCGGCTCCGGGCACAAGTCGTGCCCACGCCGTTCTATAAACGGCCGAAGAACGCCGTGGCGCCGATGCCCGTGCACGCTGTTTGACATCTGACCGAGGAGAAACCGATGCCGTATCCGGCAAAGTATCGCTACACCAAAGATCACGAATGGATTCATGCCGAGGGCGCAACTGCCACGATCGGCATCACCGACTATGCGCAGCACGAGCTCGGCGATGTCGTCTTCGTCGAGCTACCGAAGCTCGGCGCTAAGATCGAGACCGGCAAATCCTTTGGCACAGTTGAATCCGTCAAGGCCGTGAGTGAAATCTACGCGCCTGCTTCGGGCGAGGTCGTCGAAGCCAATGTGGCGCTGAACGACACGCCCGAAAAAATCAATCAAGACCCGCACGGCGCCGCCTGGCTGGTTAAGATTCGTCTCGCGAATCCCGCCGAACTCACGGGCCTGATGGACGCCGCAGCCTATGAAACCTTCATTGCGGAAGCAAGCAAGGGCGCTTCCCACTGATGCGCTACCTCCCCAAGAGCCCCGCCGAGCGCCAGCAAATGCTCGCCGCTATCGGCGTTGAGTCCATTGACGATCTCTTCGCCGGCATTCCCGAGCGTTTCCGCCTGCGCGAAGCCCTCGCGCTCCCCGGGCCGCTCTCCGAAACAGAGATCATTGCGTGGTTCAAGGAACGCGCCGCGGAGAATTCCCTTGGCTACACGAGTTTTCTCGGCGCAGGGGTTTACAACCACCATCGCAGCGTCGTCACCGACGTGATTCTGCAGCGCGGCGAGTTTCTCACGTCTTACACACCGTATCAGGCCGAAATCAGCCAGGGCACGCTGCAAGCCATCTTCGAGTTTCAAACGCTGATGTGCCAGCTCACTGGCCAGGAAGTCGCCAACGCCTCGATGTACGACGGTTCGACAGCTACGACCGAAGCCGTCCTGATGGCCGAACGCGTCACCGGACGCCACCGCGTTCTTGTCGCGCGCTCGGTTCATCCTGAGTACCGCCAGGTCCTCGCCACCTTCGCCAAGAATTCCGGCCTTCGCGTTGATGAGCTTGGCTACTCCGCCTCCGGCACGCTCAATGCCGCCACTCTCGAGG
>JBGPGF010000272.1:0-2618 GCA_041483755.1 Terriglobia bacterium
CGGATTAATCTCTTTCTCGACCGTCTGTGGCCGCGCGCTTCCGTCCACGTGCGTCACGGCGGGAATCACGCCGCGCTTCTCCGGCTTCACCTGCGCCGTCAGAATCATGAACGGGGAATCGGTGGCGCTTTCAATGTAGTCCGGCGCGGCCTCGGCGGTCATGGATGGCGCGAACGGCCGCCACCATTCCCTGAATTTGACGGCGTTGTTCACTTTAACGGTCATCTCCGGATCGCGCGGGTCCGCAAGAATTGAGCGGTTGCCAAGCGCGCGCGGCCCAAACTCCATGCGTCCCTGAAACCAGCCAAGAATTTGCCCTTGCGCAAGAAACTCCGCCGCGGTTTTCGCAGGATCGTCCAGGCGCGTGTAGCGCAACTTGTAGGTGCGAAGCGCCGTCTCGATTTGCTCGTCCGTGAACGACGGCCCGAAATAGGCATGGCGCATTGGCTTGTTAGGGAGCCGGCCGCCGTTGTCCATGTACGGCGCCAGCGCCGCGCCCAGCGCAACTCCCTCGTCGGAGGCCGCCGGCTGCACAAAGATACTGTCCACCAGACCCGAAGCGGCGATCTTTCCGTTGGCTTTGGAATTCAGCGCCACTCCGCCGGCGAGGCAAAGCTTCCGGCAGCGCGTCTTCTCGATGGCCATGCGCACCAGAGTCATCATGGCCGCCTCGCAAGCCTCCTGCACGGCGTAGGCGACGTCTTTGTAGTGGCCGGTAATCTCGCTCTCCGGCTCGCGCCGAGGCCCGAGCCGCGCCTCAATCCCAGATACATCATCCGGGCTTTTTCCCAGGAGGGTTCGTGCCTCCACGATGTAGGGGCTTGCCGCCAGTTCGATGAAATCCTTGACCGAAATTCCAGGCTGGCCGTAGGGCGCCAAGCCCATCACCTTCCATTCGTCGCTGTATTTTTGGAAGCCGAGGTACTCCGTGAACTCCGCGTAGAAAAGCCCCAGCGAATTGGGCCACGGAATTGTCAAAACATGATCGAGGCGCCCGTCGTGGCCGTGCCAAATGGTGGAAGCTTCCCACGCGCCGCGTCCATCCACGACTACGATGGCAGCCTCGTCAAAGCCGGAATACGGATAGGCGCTCAACGCATGAGAAAGGTGGTGATCGACGTGGCGGAATCCGCGCCGCGGCCGTCCGAAGAAGCGCTGGTAGGTCCGCTCGCCGCCTCGCTGCCGCCACATTACAAAATTTTGAACGAACGCGCTCACCACGTAGTGGTAGCTTGCGGGATGGCTTCGCAGCAGGAAAGTCTTTGCGTCATGCCAAGCCGTCGACGACGCCGCAGACCAGCCAAAACACACTTCGTCTATTTCCTCCGGCCGGACACCCGCGAACTGCAAACACGCCTCGATGGAATGCCGCGGAAAACGGCTGTCATGCTTGACGCGGCTCAAGCGCTCTTCCGCCACGGCAAAGAGCAGTTCACCGTCGCGCGCAATACACGCGGCTGAGTCATGCATGTAATATCCCACGCCTAGGGTGATCATACGTTTGCTTCCAGCTCCATTCAGACTCCTTGCGAGCGTGCGCGTTGGGTCCTGCAGACAAATACGAAAGAGTCTATCTCCTCGACGATGGTCCATCCGGAAGCTGTATTCGACCGAAAAACGCGGTCCACAAATCGCACGGGACCATTTTCCGCCGAGGTCCATCCCCCGGGAAAGAGGCGCGCGTCGTGAAAGGCAGCAATTCCATTCGGAGCCAGATGAAGATGCCAATCGCTCCAGTCCTCGCCGACCGCTTCTTCGCGGTGGTCCCCGTCAATCAAGAGAAAGTCGATTGGCCGGTTCCACCGGCGGCCCACTTCGTGACTGAAACGGTCCAGCCAGGTGACTCCACTCCGGCCCGTGCGGCCGACGGCTCGGTGTGCCGCTCGCCTCGCGAAATTGAGTTGCGGAAATCTCGACAGGTGAAACGGATCGATCAGAAACAAGGTGCCGTCGGCGGCCATATTTTCCGCCAGCACAACTGCGGACGCTCCTTCCGCGACGCCGATTTCGACGATGGTTCCGCGATCCTTGGCGTATTTGGCCAGCGCAAAATGTTCGGCTGCGGTGTGTTGCGCTTGCAGCGGGCGAAAACCGGCCCACGCGAAGAAGGGATGTTCGAGAAAACGCTCTTTCGCCGATTTCTGTTCGGAAAGCGCAAGTTCGGTGTTCAAGAAGCGGATGGGGATGCTCATAGGTCCCTCAGCGATCTTCCCCGATTCGTTTTTCGGCGGACAATGCGAACTCGGTTCTTTCCGGACGATTGGCGAAACCCGTCCCACCGCGGGCATCGGTTCGATGACCGTCAGCCTTTCCCAGAGCGCGCCACAACACACCTTCGAAACGGAGTGCGATGATGTCCCAGGTGTAGTTTCGCATGGTGACCTGTGCCGCCTGGCCCAAGCGCATGCGCAATTCCTGCGAGGAAAGAAGGCGGCGCACGGCGGCTGCAAAGCCTTCCACATCCGCAGGCTTCACGAGCACCCCATTGTGACCGTCATCCACAATGTCGGCCATACCGCAGGTGTCCGTTGTAACCACCGGCATTCCCGCGGCCATCGCTTCGAGCAAGACGAGCGGCATGCCCTCCATCAGCGAAGGAAAGACAAAGAGGTCGTGGC
>JBGPGF010000273.1:0-2746 GCA_041483755.1 Terriglobia bacterium
CACACGTATTCGACGATTGTGTGCGACACGATTCGCCGCTACAAGCGCATGCGTGGCTACGATGTGTTGATGACGACGGGAACGGACGAGCACGGCGTGAACGTGGAGCGCTCGGCGAAAAAGGCCGGCGTGCCCGAATCGGAATTTGTGGCCAAGATGGCCGGGGAATGGCGCGGCCTGTGGGATGAGCTGGGGATTCAAGGCGATGAGTTCATCCGCACCACCGACCTGAAACACGCGCACACGGTGCAATGGCTTTTTCGCCTGTGCCGCGAGAATGGTTTTGTCTATCCGGGCCACTACACCGGACAGTACTGCATCCACGACAACGCCTACGTGGACGTGAAGGCCGGCGAAAACTGTCCGGATTGCGGCCGTCCCACGGAAACCGTCACCGAGGCGAACTTTTTCTTTAAGCTTTCCGCATTTCAGAAGCCGCTGCTCGATTGGTACGCGAAGCATCCCGAGTTCATTCAGCCGGAGACGCGCCGCAACGAAGTGCTCAGCTTCGTGGAAGGCGGCCTGCGGGACCTGAGCATCACGCGAACGTCGATTCGCTGGGGCATTCCGGTGCCCGGCGAAGAGCCGCACGTTTTTTATGTGTGGTTCGACGCGCTGATTGCGTATCTCAGCGCCGTGGGCGGACCGAACTACAAGCAGCACGGATATTGGCCCGCAGATGTACATTTGGTAGGAAAAGAAATTATCCGCTTTCATGCGGTGTATTGGCCGGCGTTTCTGATGGCCGCCGGCTTCACGCCGGAAGAAATGCCGAAACAGATTTGGGCGCACGGCTGGCTGCTGATGGATAGCACGAAAATGAGCAAGTCGCTGGGAAACGTGGTGCGTCCGCGGCCCATCGTAAATGTGCTCGGATTGGACGCGCTTCGCTATTATTTGCTGCGCGAGACCGTGTTTGGCCAGGACGGCAACTTCAGCTATGACGCGCTGGTGCAGCGCTACAACAGCGATTTGGCGAATGGGCTGGGCAACCTCACCAGCCGCACGCTGACGATGATTGAGAAGTATTGCGGTGGAAAGGTCCCGGCTTCCCGGACCGAGGGCGTGGATGAGGCAGAAGGCCCCTTGAAGACAACAGCCGTTTCCGCGCTGGGGGAAGCTCCTGAACTGTATGAGGCTATGGCGTTTTCGCGGGCCCTAGAGAAGATCTGGGAAGTCGTTGCCGAAGCGGACCGCTACATCACGGTTAAAAAGCCATGGCAGCTTGGCGAGAAGCCCGAAGAGAGACAGAATCTCGATCACGTTCTTGCCAACGCGGCCGCTGCCATACGGATCGCCGCGCTGCTGGCCCATCCGGTCATCCCGGCGGCGACGCAGAAAATATGGACGCAACTCGGACAGCCGGGAAACATCGAAGAGCAGATACTTGGTGAGATTGCTTGGACGTACATTCCACCCGGGACGCAAGTCGGACGACCGGAAGCGCTTTTTCCACGAATCGACAAATCTGAGGCAATCGAGAGGATGGAAGCAATGGAAAACGAAGCACAGAAGCCAGTTGCGGCGCCGGCCGCGAGCGCTACACCGGCCGCTACCGCTGCGCCCCAAGCGGTGCCCGAGAAAATCGGGATCGAGGATTTCACGAAGGTGGAGATGCGCGTCGGTGAAGTGAAGGCTGCGGAACGCGTGCAGGGCGCCGACAGGCTGCTCAAAGTGACCGTGGACATTGGCAGCGAAGTGCGCCAAATCGTCGCGGGCATCGCGCAGCACTACGAGCCGGAGGCGCTCGTTGGGCGCAAGGTTGTGGTGGTGGTGAATTTGGCGCCGCGCAAATTGCGGGGGGTGGAATCACAAGGGATGATTGTCGCAGCGTCGGTGGGTCCGGAGGGGCGGCCGGTGCTGGCCGGGTTTCTTGAAGACGTCGAGGTTGGCGCGCGGCTCAAATGAACATGACCGCACGGCTGTCGCTCACTGTGGGCCTGGCGACGTTGCAGCAATCGAAGAGCACAGCCACGATTGGCTGTGCCACAAGACCTAGGAATCTCGTTATCCCATGGATCTAATTGATTCGCACGCGCACATTGATTTTCCGCAGTTTGAGGAGGACCGCGCGGAGATGCTGGCGCGCGCCCGCGCTGCGGGGATCACTACGCTGCTTGCGATTGGCACGGGGCCGGGCCCGGAGAAGCTGGACGCGGCGCTGCCCTTTGCCGAGCAACACGACTGGATTTACGCCAGCGTGGGCATTCATCCGCACGAGGCGAAGGAAGTAACGCCGCAGCATCACGATCCGCGCGCGGTCCTTGCCCAACATCCGAAGGTTATCGCCTTGGGCGAGATTGGACTCGACTACCATTACGATTTGTCGCCGCGCGACGTGCAGCACCAGGTCTTCCGCGACCAGCTTGCCCTGGCGCGCACAGCGAAGCTGTCGATCATCATTCACTGCCGCGAAGCCTGGCCCGATTGCCTTGCGATTCTCGAAGAGGAATGGCAGTCGTCCGGCCTCGGCGGGATTTTGCACTGCTTCAGCGGCACGCTGGAAGAAGCGCGGCACGGCGTGGAGATGGGATTCATGATTTCTTTCGCTGGGAACTGTACGTATCCCAAGGCGCAGAATCTTCGCGACATTGCCGCCGCATTGCCGCTCGCCCGCCTGCTGATCGAAACCGATTCGCCCTACCTGGCGCCGCAGGCGTATCGCGGCAAACGTAACGAGCCTGCCTACGTGGCGGAAGTGGCGCGCACGCTTGCGAGTGTGAGAAACTTGTCCGCCGAAGAGATA
>JBGPGF010000274.1:0-2815 GCA_041483755.1 Terriglobia bacterium
ATCGCGATCCGGAAAGCGGGGCCTATGTGATGCCCTGGACGCGGCTGCACGCCCTGAAGGATTACTGGGGCATGGTCAAGATACTGGAGGAGTTCCCGGGAATGCACGCCACGTTCAACGTGGTGCCGTCACTCGGAATGCAGCTCGAAGAGTACGCAGGCGGGATGTTTCATGAGCCGTGGTTCGATCTGGTGTTTCGGCCGGCCGAGGGCCTCAGCGCGGAAGAGAAGGGCGAGATCCTGACGCGCGCCTTCCAGGTCAACCATGAGCATCTGTTGTCGCGGTGGCCCCGCTTTGTGGAGCTGTTCGAATGGTCGCGGCCGGCCGACGGGGCGCAGGCCCTGGTGACATTTTCCGCGCGCGACTGGCGCGACCTGCAGGTGCTTTCTCAGCTCGTTTGGATGGACGAGCTTTGGCTGGAGAAAGACCCGGTCATCAGCCGGTTGGCGACGAAAGGGAAGGACTTCAGCGAAAAGGACAAGGCTGATTTTCGGGCGAAACAGCTCGAACTGCTGGCCCAGGTTTTGCCGATCTATCGAGAATCGGCGGCGCGGGGCCAGATCGAGTTAACGACCACCCCCTTTTATCACCCCATACTTCCGCTGGTCTGCGATTCCGATATCGCGCGCGTGGCGAACCCGGCGACTCCACTGCCGCGGCGTGCCTACCGCCGGCCGGAGGACGCACGGGAACAATTGCGCCGCGCCAGGCAATACCACCAACGCGTCTTTGGGCAGCAACCGGCGGGACTGTGGCCTTCAGAGGGCTCGGTCTCCGATCAAACGCTCTCCATCGCCGCGGAAGAGGGCTTTCGCTGGTTTGGAACGGACGAAGGCGTGCTCGGGCGAACGCTGAACGTGGGGTTTTTTCGCGAGGCTTCGGGAATCCCCGCCAGCGCCGAGCGGCTCTACCGGCCGTGGCGCGTGCAAGTCTCGGGAAAAGAAATATTCGGTTTGTTCCGCGACCATCACATTTCCGATTTGATCGGTTTTGTGTACAGCCGAATGAACGCGACGGCTGCTGCCGAGGATTTGCATGGCCGCCTGCGATTCATCGGCGAAAAAGTGCAGACGGGCCAGCCGCTCACGGTCTGCCTCTTTCTCGACGGGGAAAACGCATGGGAATACTACGCGGGAAACGGCCGCGAATTCCTGCGCGAATTTTACCGCAGAATGCAGGACGACCCTGACATCCGGCCCATAACGGGTTCCGAAGCGATTGCAGCGTCCGCGACAATTCCAACCACCACGGGGATCTTTCCAGCTTCGTGGATCAACGCCAACTTCGACGTTTGGATCGGCGATGGTGAAGATGTCGCCGCATGGGATTTGCTGTGGGACGCGCGGGAGGCTTACGCAAACGCTCAGCAGGCGCGCGCCAGGGGATTCCCCGGGGCTCCCGGCGACGCGGAGCTCGCGCGCGCGTTCGAATCGCTTCTGGCCGCGGAAGGCAGCGACTGGTGCTGGTGGTTTGGTCCGGAACATAGCACGGCGAACGACCCCGATTTTGACGCGCTGTTTCGAAAGCACCTCACCGCGGTCTATCTCGCCATCGGCCAAATCGCTCCGGCGCAGCTCGCCGAGCCGATCAAGCGCCACCCGGACCTGGCCGTGCACCAGCCTCCCTCGGAGTTGCTCCGCGTGCTCGTGAACGGACGAGACACTTCCTACTTCGAGTGGCTTGGCGCAGGTTTCTATGCGTCCGAGCGAAGGGGCGGCGCGATGCATGGCCGAACCTACTACCTTGGCGAGCTGCGCTACGGCTTTAGCGAAAGCGAGTTCTTCCTGCGCGTGGACCCTGTTCTGGAGGAATTGGCCACTCTCGACGAGGCTGAATTTCGCGTCACGCTGCGCGCCGCCGGCGAAGTGACCCTGGTGGCGCGGGTCGCGCGCGGGCGCCTGGAAGAGTTCAGCATCGAGAAGAAAGGCGTCTGCCTGCTGAAGCCGGAGGAGTTTGGCAGGGCCGCCTTCGAGAAAATTCTAGAAGTCTGCGCGCGGCGCGATTTGATCGACATCGCCGGGCAGAAAACGCTGCAAATCAGTGTGGCCCTGTGGAATGGCGGCCTGCCGGTGGACGTGCTTCCCGCCAGCGGTTATCTCCAAATTCCTCTCGGCGATGAAAATTCGTGGCCGATAATTCCAAGCTCCTAAAACTGGCGCGGCCCCGTTTCCCTCACGTCCTAAAATAATTTGACGGCCAGCTCTTGCGGATGATCCCCGACGGGGATGATCGTGAGCAGGCTGTTTGTCCGCGTGCGAATGATGGCGAGGTCGTCCGAGCCCTGATTCGCGACAAGGAGCAGACTTTCGCTGGGGTCGAAGAGGCACGCGCCGGGTTCCTGTCCCGCGGAAACCGGGCGGCTCACGCGGCGATAGGTGATGTCCACGGGCGTGACGCGGCCGGCGGCCGTATCGGAGACATAAAGGAGGCTCGCATCGCTGCTGAGAATTCCGCGCGTGGGCGCGGAGCCCAGTATCACGGAATCGCCCACCTCGCGGCTCCCTGTATTAATGGCTTGCAGGCCGTGCGATTCCGGGGAAATGACGTACAGTTCGCCGCCATCCGGCTTGAGAATCATCGCGGAAGGCTGTCCGGCCAGCTCGAGATTGGCCAGCAGCACGCCGCGTTTCAGGTCCACGGCGGAAAGCAGGCGGCTTTCCCGCGAGAGGACGAACGCGACGGAGTTGTCCGGCAGGACGGCCACGTCCTCCGGGTGAGCAACAACGGGGGCGGATGCGCGCAGCGTGAGTGTTTCGGCGTCGTAGATGCCGAGTGTGGCGTCGCGGCGGTTGACGACCAGGATGTGCTTTCCGTC
>JBGPGF010000275.1:0-2520 GCA_041483755.1 Terriglobia bacterium
CGCGAGCCTTGCGCAGGTCGTAGCGCGTGCGGCGCAGGATGACGTCGCGGCGGTGCTCGATGAACAGGCGAATCAGCTCGACGAGGCCCAGTTCCTTGGGCTGCCCGCCCACGATGGCCAGCAGGATCATCCCGAACGATTCCTGCATTTGCGTGTGCTTGAAGAGGTTGTTCAGGATGAGCTGCGTTTCCTCGCCGCGCTTCACCTCGATCACGATGCGCATGCCGTCGCGGTCGCTTTCGTCGCGCACGTCGGAAATGCCCTCGATTTTCTTGGTCTGCACCAGCTCGGCGATGCGTTCGATGAGCCTGGCCTTGTTCACCTGGTAGGGAATTTCGGTGACGACGATGTTCTCGCGGTCCTTGCCGACGTCTTCGATGGCGGCCTTCGCGCGCATGGTGAAGCTTCCGCGGCCATTTTTGTACGCGGCTTCGATGCCCTCGCGTCCCGCAATGTAGCCGGCGGTGGGAAAATCCGGCCCGGGCACGAGCTTTAAGATTTCTTTCAACTGCGTTTCCGGCTTTTCGATCAGCAGCACCGCTGCTTCAATGATCTCGCGCAGGTTGTGCGGCGGGATGTTGGTGGCCATGCCCACGGCGATGCCCGAGGAGCCGTTGACGAGAAGATTCGGTATGCGCGTGGGGAGGACCGTGGGCTCCTGCTCCGCCTCATCGAAGTTCGGAACGTGGTCAACGGTGTCTTTCTCGATGTCCGCGAGGAGTTCTTCGGCAATTTTCGAGAGGCGCGCTTCCGTGTACCGCATCGCCGCCGGCGGGTCGCCATCCACGGAGCCGAAGTTGCCCTGGCCGTCCACCAGGGGATAGCGCATGTTGAAGGGCTGCGCCATGCGCACCAGCGCGTCGTACACCGGCGTGTCGCCATGCGGGTGATACTTGCCGAGCACTTCGCCGACGATCTTTGCGCACTTGCGGTAGGCCTTCGAGGAGGTGAGGCCCAGCTCGTACATGCCGAACAGGATGCGGCGATGCACGGGCTTGAGGCCGTCGCGCACATCGGGAAGTGCGCGCCCGATGATCACGCTCATCGCATAGTCGAGATACGACTTGCGCATTTCGGCTTCGATGTCCACCGGAAGCATTACGGAAAGATTCTGTTCGTCCGCCATTGGTCCTCGTCAGTAGCACAGGCACTCTTGCCTGTGCGGTTCACGCTTGCGTGCACGCAATAAAATAGAAACCAGCACAGCCAGGAGTGGCTGTGCTACTCAAAATCGCTTCGCCGCCCAGTCCAGCGCGTACGCCTTCACCGTATCGAAAGCATCCGCTGTGTTCGTAAACCGCCGCGCGGCAAAGCGCTCTTCGATCTCGCGCAAAAACACGCCACGGTCTTCCTCGCTTGCAAAATCAACGCTCACGCCGCTTTCGTTATCAGGAGCCGTCGTCGGCGCCGCGCGAAACTCGCTGACGCTCAGCCCCTGCAGCCCCGGCAATGTCGTCCAGCCCAGTTGGTAGAGCATCGGGAAGCGCAGATCCTCGCCGGAAAGCAGGCGCGGCATCAAATATCCAGATTCACGACATCCAGCGCGTTTTCCTCGATGAACTTGCGGCGCGCTTCGACGTTTTCGCCCATCAGCGTCGCGAAAATAACTTCCGCGGCGACGGTGTCTTCCAGCTTCACTTTGAGCAGCGTGCGCGTTTCCGCGTTCATCGTGGTTTCCCAAAGCTGCGAGGGATTCATTTCGCCGAGGCCCTTGAAGCGCGTGATCGTGAAATCCTTTTTCGCGTCTTCGAGGACGTAACTGAGGACATCCTGGGCCTTTTCTTTCGTCACCTTGTCGCCGTTGCGAGACACGGTGAACGGCGGGTGGTTGCTGTCTTCGATTTGCTTGGCGAGCGCGCGCAGGCGCTTGTATTCCGCGGTGGAAGCCAGCGCCCAGTTGACCTTGGCGTTGTTGGGCGCGTCGAACTGAATTTCCTGCAGGCTGTGTTCCTCGTCGAAAACAATTTTTCCGTCGAGCTTGAGCTTGGCCTTCTCGACGGCCTTCAGCAGCCTGTCGAGCGCCTTCTTGTCCTCGAAATCGGACTTTTTGTCGAGGCCGCTTTCGGCGAGCAGCTCGGGCAATCCCGGCTCGCGCAGCCGCCGGCCGAGTTTCGCGGCCACGGCTTCGTATTCCTGCACGTTGAGCAGGAATGTCGTCAGGCTCGCGCCCTGCAGTGTGCCGCCCTCTTTGGATTTCACGAGGTGGTCTTCGCTGGCGCGTTTCATCAGCTCGCGGGCGAAGTCGCGCTCGTCGCGGATGTAGCGCTCGCTCTTGCCGCGCTTCACGCGGTAGAGCGGCGGCTGCGCGATGTACACGTGCCCGCGTTCGATCAGCTCCTTCATGTGCCGGAAGAAAAACGTGAGCAGCAGCGTACGGATGTGGCTGCCGTCCACGTCCGCGTCGGTCATTAAAATAATCTTGTGATAGCGCAGCTTGCCGGCGTCGAAATCTTCCTTGCCGATGCCGGTGCCGAGCGCCGTGATGATGGCGCGGATTTCTTCGTGACCGAGCATCTTGTC
>JBGPGF010000276.1:0-2736 GCA_041483755.1 Terriglobia bacterium
CAGGAGAACAGTTACAAGCAGGAAGAGACGCCGCGGTATCACGGGCGCGACGTGGCCATCGTGCGCGCGAAGCTGGAAGGCGCGGTGGCGCTGCTGGGATCGGCGACGCCGTCACTGGAAACCTTTCACCACGCGCGGTTGGGGAAATACGAGCTGTTCACGCTGCCCACACGGATCGAGAACCGGCCGATGGCGCCCGTGGAGATCGTGGATTTGCGCGACGACTTTCGCGAGACGCACGACACCAGCCCTTTCTCGGCGGTGCTGCGCCGGGGCCTCGAGGAGTGCCTGCGCGACGGCACGCAAGCGCTGATCCTGATCAACCGGCGGGGCTATTCGTGGTTTGTGCTTTGCCGGAGTTGCGGGGCTTCGGTGCAATGCGTGAATTGCAGCATTTCGATGACGTATCACAAGCAGCGCAACCGCCTGGAATGCCATTACTGCGGGTCCATCCAAGTTTTGCCGAAGAAGTGCCCGAAGTGCGACTCGCAGTACATTCACTATTTCGGTGAAGGCTCGGAACAATTAGAAGAGCGGCTACGGCGGGAGTATCCCGGGGCGCGGATCGGGCGGCTGGACCGCGACACGGCGCGAACGAAACGCCAATTCCAGCAGACGCTCGGGGCGTTCGCGGCAGGGGCTCTGGACATTCTGGTGGGGACGCAGATGCTGGCCAAGGGGCACGATTTTCATCGCGTGACGCTCGTCGGCGTGGTTTCGGCGGACTCGAGCCTGCACTTGCCGGATTTCCGAGCGGCGGAGCGAACGTTTCAGCTATTGACGCAGGTGGCGGGGCGCGCGGGGCGGGGGGAACTGCCCGGGCGCGTGTTGGTGCAGACGTTTTATCCGGAGCATTACGCAATTCGCGATGCCGCGCAGCAGGACTACATTGCGTTTTTCGAGCGCGAGCTGCATTTCCGGAAGATGATGATGTACCCGCCGTTCGCGGCGCTGGCGAATATTATTGTGCGCGACACCAGCCTGGAGAATGCGATTCAGTGGTCGCGGCGGCTTTCGGAGTTTTTCGCGCCGCATGACGGGAAGGGAATCAGGATTCTGGGGCCGGCGGCGGCGCCGCTGGCGCGGTTGAAGAGAGAGCACCGATTTCAGTTCTTGCTGAAGTCGCCGAAGAGGTCGCTGCTAGCGAGGGTGTTGCATGGGGCGCTGGGCCACTGTGCGGGGCACAAGATTCCCGGGAGCGCCGTGCTTGTGGATATGGACCCGCTCAGTTTGCTGTGAGGGACGAAGGCAACCGCGATCTTCAATAGAGCTAGCCCGCAAGTCTCACACAATCTCAGGAAGAGGGGCAGGCAGCGTGGTAAAAGCGCACAGAATGAATTCCTTGCAACTAAAGAATGCAGGTTAGAGCGGAGCGGGCATGAAGCACAACGCGAAGATGATCAGCGCGATGACGGCGCCAAAGCGGCGTGCGGGATCGAGCGGCTCCGGATCGTAGATGGGAACGGCGCGCAAGAAAGAGAGGCCGAGAAGAAGCGCGGCCCACAAGTACCAGCCCGCCCAGAGGAAGTAACCGAGAGGCGCGAGGCAAAATGGCAAGAGCCAGCGAGTGCGGCTGTGCCATCGCTCGTTGAAGCAACGAAGGATATGGCCGCCATCGAGCTGGCCGGTAGGAAGAAGATTCAGCGCCGTGGCGAAAAGGCCCACCCACGCCGCGCGGCCAACCGGATGCAAGAGCAAGTCGTGCGGGGCAATCCCCGGCCGAAGAATACCCCCCATAAAGCGAAGAGCGAGCGGAACGCCGAAGACAAGCTCGGATTGCGCTGCGAGGCCGGGAATAACTTTGGCGTGCAGGATGCCGTAGGCCAACGCGGGAATGGCGAAACAGAAGCCCACGACAGGGCCGGAAGCGCCGACATCGAAAAGCGCGCGACGGCTGCGGATGGGCGAGCGGATGAGGATGAAGGCTCCGAGCGTGCCAATGAGCGTGGGTGCAGGGATGAAATACGGGTAACTGGCGCGGATGTGATGCTTGCGGCAGGCGAACCAGTGACCCATTTCGTGCGCCAGCAGAATTGTGAGCAGGGTCAACGCGAATGGCAATCCCGGCAGAAGCGATGCAGGATGAAAAAACAGCAATTGGAGGGAACGCACGAACTCATCCATCGAGAGCGCCCGGTCCTGTGCGTAAGCAGCAGCGAACTGAGACCCGGCGGCGAGGCAAGTAGCCAGCGTCAAGAAGAAGAGAAGCAGCGCGAGCAGGAACTGTTTACGGCTGGGGCGGTAGTTTGCATGAGCCGCGTACCCTGGGTCGAAGGAAACGGAATGCCATTCGATGGGCGAAGGGGGCGACGGCGTTGGGGTGAGTGGGTCGATGGGAGCCACGAACGATGGGACACCTGGCGGCGCAATTTCACTCCGATGGGAACAGGCCCGCCCCGTTAGGACGCTGCGATCCCCTGGAGTTCCTTGCCGGGCTTGAAACGCACGGCTTTGCCCGGCGGGATGCTGACTTCTTCGCCGGTACGCGGATTGCGGCCGATGCCGGTCTTGCGCGGCTTGACGCTGAAGACGCCGAACTTGCGCAGCTCGATGCGCTGGCCGCGGCCGAGCGCGGCCTTGAGCGCCTGGAAGACCGTTTCCACGGCCTGCTCCGCCTTGGTGCGGCTGATATTCGTTTTCGTGACCACCGCGTTTACGATGTCGAGCTTAATCACACGATCCTCCCGCGCATCAGAAGCTCCTGATGCTAGAGGCTGCGTTGCAGGTTGTCAAGAG
>JBGPGF010000277.1:0-3405 GCA_041483755.1 Terriglobia bacterium
ACGCCACTTGATCTCGAGCGCGAATTCGGCCTCACGCAAGGCAACATCTTTCAGGGTGAGCTGTCGCTCGAGCAGCTTTTCTTTTTGCGGCCGGTGCCCGGCTGGGCGTACTACCGCACGCCGATCCGCAACCTCTATATGTGCGGCTCGGCCACGCATCCCGGCGGCGGCATCATGGGCGCGCCCGGCCGCATCGCCAGCCAAGTCATGCTGAAAGATTGGTCGCCTGCTTCGCGGGCGCGCTCAAAGAAGGCCGACTGACCATGCCCCCGGGACAGCGCATCATTATTATCGGCGGCGGCCACAACGGATTGGTCGCCGCGTTCTACCTGGCCAAGGCCGGCTACAAGCCGCTGGTCCTCGAACGCCGCGAAATCGTCGGCGGCGCTGCGATCACGGAGGAGTTCCATCCCGGCTTTCGCGTTTCCACTTTGGCGCACACTGCAGGGCCGCTCCGCGCGGACATTGCGCGCGGCATGCGCGTGGAGAATTTCGATTGCCGAATGATCCACCCCGATCCGCGCGTCTTCGCGCCTGCGCCGGACGGCCGCGCGCTGCTTTTCTACAACGACCACGCAAAAACCGCCGCAAACATTGCCCACGTTTCTGCCAAGGACGCAGAAAAATACACGTACTTTGCCGCTGCGCTCGAAGAAGTAGGCGCCGTCCTCGCGCAACTTGTCTCGATGACTCCGCCCGCAATCGATCATCCGTCGCCCGAGGACCTCTGGGGCCTCTTCAAAGCGGGGCGCGGTTTTCGCGGCCTCGGCAAGAAGCGCATGTTCGATCTTTTCCGCTGGGGCCCCATGGCCGTTGCGGATTTTGTTTCCGAGTTTTTCGAAACTGATTTACTGCGCGCCACAATCGCCTCGCGCGGCATTTTCGGCAATGCGCTTGGTCCCAGGTCGGCGGGTTCCACGGCTGTGTTGCTCCTGCGCGCCGCGGCGGACCCGCATCCCGTGGGCTCGGCGTCATTCCCCCGCGGCGGGCTGGGGACGTTGACAAGCGCGCTCGCCGAATCCGCGCGTCAGGCCGGCGCCGAGATTCGAACGAACGCAGCCGTCGCGCATGTCCGCATCAAGGATGGCGCCGTGACCGGCGTCGTGCTCGATGATGGCGAGGAAATCGCCGCGGACGCAGTTGTCTCCGGCGCCGATCCCAAGCGCACGTTTCTCAAGCTCGTAGACCCCGTGAACCTCGATCCCACTTTTGTCCAGCGCATCAAAAATATTCGCGCCGCCGGCACCGTCGCGAAAATCAATCTCGCGCTCTCGGATCTGCCCGCGTTTCCCTCGCTCGCCGGCGTCGTGGGCCCAGACGGCTTTCGCCAAGCCCTCTCCGGCCGCATCCACATCGGCCCGGAGATTGACTACCTCGAGCGCGCCTTCGACGCTTCGAAATACGGCGAATTCTCGCCGGCCCCCTGGCTCGACGTGACCATCCCCACGCTCAGCGATCCTTCGCTCGCTCCCGAAGGCAAACACGTTCTCTCCGCCTGCGTGCAGTTCGCGCCTTTTCGGCTGAAGAACGGCACATGGGCGAGTCAGCGCGACGCGCTCGGCAAAGCGGTTCTCAAAACGCTCGAAACCTACTCACCGGGCATCTCGAGATTCGTGGAACACGCGCAGATCATCACTCCGCTGGATATGGAAACGAACTACGGCCTCACCGGCGGCCACATCTTCCACGCCGAGCTGGCGCTCGACCAGCTCTTCACCATGCGCCCGGTGCTCGACTGGGCGCGCTACAAAACCCCTATCCGCGGCCTCTATCTCTGCGGGTCCGGAACGCATCCCGGCAACGGCCTCACCGGTGTTTCCGGCGCAAATGCCGCCCGCGAAATTGACCGCGACCTCCGCTAGGGCCGCTTTTCAATTTGGAACGCTCCCGGCTGCTCCTTCACTACTCTCGCAGGCTCGAAATCGCAGCTCAGGTTCCGATTGACAGCAATTTTTTACTTCTCTAGAATTCAGACGAATCCCAGATTCTCCCGTTCGTTTCCACAGGATTGCGACTGATAGGAGCCCGTCAATGAAAAAATTCATATTCGCGCTGCTCATGCTGATGATGGCGTTGCCGCTCGGCTTGCGGACACAAGCGCAGGCCCCTACCGCGAAGGCGGCTCCGGCCGCCGTTGCTCCGGCCGCAAGCGCTCCCCAGACGCCTGCGCAGCCGCAAGGCCGCAAGAAGCGCGTCGCCGTATTTGATTTCGATTACGGAACGGTCCGGACCGGCACCGCGGCTCTGTTCGGCACCGATATTGACGTCGGCAAGGGAATCTCGGACATGCTGGTCACAGCCTTGGTGAAGGACGGCACCTACTCGGTGATCGAGCGCAAGGCGCTCGACAAGATTCTCGCCGAGCAGAATTTTTCCAACAGTGACCGCGCCAATCCGGCTTCCGCGGCCAAAATTGGCAAGCTTCTCGGCTTGGACGCCATCATCGTCGGCAGCATCACGCAATTCGGCAACGAAACAAAATCCACAGGCGTTGGCGGAGCGGGCGGCGGCCTGGGCGGCTTCGGCATTGGCGGTTTCAGCAAGAAAAAGTCCAAAGCGATTGTGGCCCTGGATGCGCGCATCGTGAACATTGACACCGCCGAAATTCTCGCCGTGGCCGAGGGCAAGGGCGAATCAAAACGCGAAAGCACCTCTCTGACGGGTGGCGGCGGGAACTGGCATGGCTTCGGCGCCGGCGGCGTCAATTTCGGCAGCAGCGATTTTCAGCAGACCATCATCGGTGAGGCCGTGCGCCTCGCCGTCGAGCAAATGAGCACCGGCCTGATCGCCGGCAATTCCAAGCTGGAGATTCGCACCGTGGTGGTCGAGGGCCTCGTCGCGGCGGTGGAGAGCGGCCAGGTAGTTCTCAATGTAGGCGCAAAGACTGGCATTAAGGTGGGAGACCAGCTCAAGATTGAACGTGTCACGCGCGAAATCAAGGACCCTGCCACCGGCAAGGTGCTTCGCAAGATGTCCTCGCAGATCGGCGTGGTTCAGATCACCGAGGTGGACGACATCTCCGCCGTTGCGAGCATCGTTTCCGGGTCCGGCTTCAAGGTAGGCGATTTGGCGAAGACGGTGACGCAGTAGGGGCGGCGCTCTTACCAGAACATCCCGAGGAAAGTAACCGGGCTGCGATTTCCGCGCCGGAGAAATGTCCGTCTATTTACACCATTGAAGCCTCTTGACCCAACCGCGCCGCGGCCCATCCGGCCGCCGCGCCGCCCCGCAAGACCAATTCCGTAGCCTGCTCCGCCGTATCCATCCAGATACACTGTAGGCTGCGCCCTCTGCGAGTTCGCCTCGCGGTCTGCTTTCCCCGTGAGTACGTCCACGTCCCTCGGATCGAGCGGATGGCCGGGCGTAAGATTGGGGTCCTGCGCTTGTGCCGGAGGCGTCGCCTCT
>JBGPGF010000278.1:0-3112 GCA_041483755.1 Terriglobia bacterium
CCCATCTCCGAGCGGTGCGCGATCAGATAGACCGTGCCGTCGGTGTCAATCGCAAGATACACGCCGGGCTGAAACGCGGCGTGCGCCATTGCGCCGTCTGCACCGAGGGCGCCGGGCGCCGCGGCGGCTAGCGAATTCGGAAACACGCGCACGGTGATGACGAAAGCCCCGGCGGACAGCATTCCCTGGAGGAATCCGCGGCGGCTGACATTGGTGATGGCACTCATGAAACCCCCTCTGGCGTTTCACTTCGCGGTTCGCGTCCGCCTCCCCGCGAAGTGAAGACGCATTGTGACTCCATCAAGCGATTTTGCGCAACAGGAAGAAGCGCGTCAGAGGCCGCGCGCGCGGAGGAAATCGGCCACGGCGGTGTGGCCGCGCTCGGTCGCGAAGGAGAGCGCATTCTTGCCGTCGCTCGTTTGCGCGTGCAGATCGGCGCCGTGCGCGAGGAGCATCTCGGCAATTTCGCGATGGCCATTGGCGGCAGCCGTGAGCAACGGCGAGAAGCCGGGCCCGTAGCGATGATTCACATCGGCACCGTGCGCCATGAGCCACGCGGCCATGCTCTTGTGGCCGCTGGCCACCGCTCCGGTCAGCGCCGTGTAACCGCTGCCATTGGTCGCCGCAGCGTTCACCTCTGCTCCTTTCGCGAAAAGATATTCCGCGACGTCTTGGTGGCCGAAAACGGCGGCAAGAGCAAGAACAGGAAAGCCATCCGGCGATGAACTTTTCGCGAGCGACGCATCCGCATCCACAAGCTCCCGGACGCGGTCGAGCTGCCCCGCGGCTGCGGCTTCGTGCAAAGCAAGCTGCAAACCGCGCGCGATCAGCAGATCGCGGATTTCCTTCCTGCCGTTGTAAACGGCAAAGAGGACGGCGGACTGCTTCCCGTCATTTTGCGCCGAGGCTAGGGACGGCTCGGCATCCAGCAGAGACTTGACGGTAGGCACATCTCCCGCCTGAATGGCCTGGAAAAACTCTTGCGTCTTGTTCATTGCGGGCCTTCTATGGCGGGGACGGTTCAGCGGCGGGCGCGGTCCTTGCGCACGGCATCCTCAATCAGCGCCTCGATCTCCTGCCGCGTGAACGTGATGCGGTCGGAGACAACTTCGGCGCTGTCCGACGTCACGGGAAGTTCGGCGCCGGCGCCGGGCGGCGGCGTGACGCCGTAACGCGAGCGCGCCGCGAGGAGCTTGGCCACGTCGCGGCTGGACAGCAGAGTAACCTGGCCGGCGAGCTCGCCAACCAGAGTAATCTTTGCGAATTGTTCCACGGTCTCCATTCGGAAGAACGCGGTCATCAAATCGGGCCCGCAGGTGACAGCGCCGTGGTTGGCCAGCAGGATGGCGTCATAGTGCGGCACCAGCGGCACGAGCGTCGCCGTCAGCTCGGGCGTCCCCGGCGTGCCGTAGCGCGCCAGCGGAATCTGCCCAAGGGTCACGATGACCTCCGGCAGGACCGCCTGATCCAGGGCGCGGCCCGCCGCCGCAAAACCTGTCGCCGTCGGGGGATGCGCGTGACACACCGCGCGCACATCGGGGCGTTCGCGGTAAATCAGCAGGTGCATGGCAAGTTCGGAAGATACCTTGTGCGAGCCGGCGAGGTGCTTCCCCTCGAGATCCGTAATCACGAGGTCCTCCGGATCGAGCATGCCCTTGTTCATGCACGTCGGCGTCGTCAGGATGCGGCCTTCCTCCAGCCGAACCGAGAGATTGCCTTCGGTGGCCACGATGTAGCCACGCTCATAAAGCCATTTGCCGACCGAGCATATCTCGCGGCGGTGTTTTTGTTCTTGCTGCCCGCTGGACCCACGGGGGGACGAAACCGTGCAAGGCTTCGCGGGCTTGGAAGCGGGAAAGTCCGGGCTCATTGGGGCGGACTCCTTCTTGGTTGGGGCGCAACTCCGGCGCCAGCAACCTGATTGACTCATGACGCCCATCGCGCAGCCGGGACTGGCAGCGCGGCCTGGAGGGCGTTGTGGGCGATCTGCTGCACCGGCAATTGCCAGGCACAGAGAGGCGCCACGACCCCCCGGCGACCGTCACCGGGGGACAATCCAATATCACAAATCAGTGGCAAAAGGCTAGGCGTAAATTCCTCGCATTTTCAGAGCGCTGGCTACCCGGTCGATGGCCAGCATGTAGGCGGCAATGCGGTTGTTCACCTTGTGCGTCTCGGCGTAGCGCACCACTTCGTCGAAGGAATACGTCATGATGTCGTAGAGCCGCTCGTTCACTTCCTGTTCGCGCCAGAAAAAGCCCTGGCGGTCCTGCACCCACTCGAAGTAACTGACGGTTACACCGCCGGCATTGCCGAGGATGTCCGGGATGGTGAAGATTCCTTTGGCGTCAATGATGGCGTCCGCTTGCCAGGTGGTGGGTCCATTGGCGCCCTCGCAAAGGATGCGCGCCTGGACCTGCTTGGCGTTCTCTTGTGTGATCTGGTTTTCAATGGCCGCGGGGATGGCGATCTCGCAGGGCTGGAAAAGAACTTCGCGCGAAGACATTTTCGTGCCGCCACCCGGGAAGTCGGAGAGCGATTTCTTTTGGCCATGCACCCATTCCAGGATTGTCGGGATTTCGAAGCCCTTCTCGTTGTACAGGCCGCCGTTGATATCGGAGAGTCCCACGATCTTGTAACCGGCCTCGTGCATCAACTTCGCGGCCATCGAACCGACGTTGCCAAACCCCTGAATCACGGTGCGACACGTCTCGCGTTTCAAGCCGAACTTCGCGACCGCCTTGTCGCAGCAGATCATGACGCCCCGCCCCGTCGCTTCGCGGCGCCCGCGCGAACCTCCCAGCTCGATCGGCTTGCCGGTCACAACCGCCGTGGTCGCCTGGCGGGCGTGCATCGAATAAGTGTCCATTACCCAGGCCATGGTTTGTTCGTTGGTGCCGACGTCCGGGGCCGGGATGTCGCGTTCGGGACCCAGCCAATCGCTCAGCTCCGCGGTGTAACGGCGCGTGAGCCGCTCCAGCTCGCCCCGGGACATCTTCCCTGGATCGCAGATGACGCCACCCTTGGCGCCACCAAAGGGGATATTGACGACGGCGCACTTCCAGGTCATCCAGCTGGCCAGGGCGCGAACTTCATCCAGGGTGACATCCGG
>JBGPGF010000279.1:0-3037 GCA_041483755.1 Terriglobia bacterium
TCCGCGAAGGATAGCCTCTTGCTCACATGTTGCCTATTGCCCGTCCGTGTATTGTGTGACCCCGAAGCGGTCAGCTTTGGACACATCGGAGATGTAAGCCCACAGCGATGGATGGCGTCGGATTTTCCTGAAGCGTAGAATCCAAAGAGGAGGCCCTGGTCCGAAAGTACCAAAGGAGCCCGAAGGAGCCAAGAGGAGAATGCCATGCCCAAGACCCTGACAGCATCCGCGCCCTCGCAGCGCAAGTCACGAACCGCCAAAAACCGCCCCACACGGGAAGACATCCAAATGCGCGCCTATGAGATCTACCGCGAGCGCAGCTGTGCTTCTGGAAATCCGCTGGAGGATTGGGTGCAGGCGGAACGCGAGTTGCTCCAGGGACAGCGGAAGACTGGCCGCAACTCGAAAACGGCCTAGATTCCCGCCTCGCGTTGCACGGTCGAGTAAGAGGCGCGAAGATGCCGGCAGGGACGCCGGCGCTACTACGGGATGAGAAATACCGTGTGCGCTTGGGGAGCGGGTGGTGGCGGCTCTTCAGGGAACCGAAGAGTCAGAGTTCTGCGCGGTGGCGGCAACCTTCTTGCGGGCGGCGATAAGTTCCGGGCGTTCGTCGCCGGAAGCGATTTCGGTGAGCTTGCGGAAGTAGCGATTGGCAGCGGCGGTGTTGCCGGCGGCTTCCGCGGCGCCGGCTGCGCCATAGAGCGCATTGAAGCGGTTGGGAGCGACCTTCAGGACCGCCTCGTACTCGGTGGCAGCTTCCTGGGGATGATTTTCCAGAAGGAGCATTTGCGCCAGCATTTCGCGGGCGGGCGTAACCGCCCCGGGGGTAGCGGGGCTCTTATCCATGGTCTCCTCGAGCTCCGCGGCAGACCGCATCATGGCGATGGCTTCGGCGTTCTTGCCGCTTTTCTCAGCGATCCACGCAGTCACTTCACGGCGCTGCACTTCAATCTGATTCGACCAGTACGTATTGTTCAGCTTGGTGGCAGCATCACGTAGGGAGAGAAGCGTCTGCTCGGCTTGGGTTGCGCGCTCGAGATTGCCGGAACGCGCGCTACCTTCGCCAATGGCGGCCCAGGTGATCGCCAGCGCCCAGGGAACGCCGTCCGTATGGACCTGGAGCGCGCTCGCCTGATCCCAATTTCCAAGCTCGATGGCCAGACGTGCGGGAATCGCGGCGACGGCGTAATTGCCGGTGAGGGTGACTCCTGTGGCGGATTGCAGCAAGTTCATCTCGTCGAGAACCGCTTTCGCTCGGTTCACGCGCCCGCTTTGCAGGTAGGCATACTCCATGTAATCCATGGCATGGAGGCGCTGGTCGCGGGCTTCCCCATTCGCCGACGTGGCCTCCGCCGCAGCGGCTAATTGGGCGGACTTGCTGTTGGAGCGGATGGATTCATCCCACAAGCCGAGCCGCGTGAAGATGTGCGAAGGCATGTGATTGGCGTGGGCCGAAGCGGGAGCGATTTTTGCGTACATGCGGGCAGCGCCAAGGCCTTGTCCGGCAAGGACGGGATTGTCGTAGCAGTGGATGATGTAGTGGGCGATGCCGGGATGGTGGGGCTGTCGCTTGAAGAGCGGCTCGAGGATTTCGCCGCATTTGCGCTGATTGGCAAGTGTCTTGTCCGTGGGGGAAGCGGCGACATCGAGCGCTAACGCGTGGAAAATCGCGGCTTCGGTATCCTTGGGGTGAGCCGCCTGCAGGGCGGCCATTTTCTGTTCATAGGTTTGGGCGTGAGCGGCCTTGTCCTTGCCATCTTCGCGGTAGATTTCCGCCAGGGCGTCAATATAAGCGATTTCACGGGCAGTGGTCTTGGGATTGGACGCTGCGATTTGCTGTGCCTTTTGAAGAGCAGCGCGACCGGCAGGAATATCGCCGGTGCCCCACAAACCGTGGTAGTGCGACATCGCGACACCCCATTGGGCCATGGCACAGCTGGGATCCTTCGCTGCAACTTCGGTGAAAGCCTGTCGATTTTGTTCGTATTGGAAGGAGTGGAGAAGCGCGACGGCGCGGTTGAAGCCTTTCTCCACAGCCTTCGAGCACGAAGTCGCAAAGTGGACGGAGCCGACCTCCTCTTCCGTCAGATGATGCTGATGGCCGTCATCACACCAGGCCATCGGTGCGAACAGAAGAACCGCGGGGAGAATACGTGCGACGACGCTCATGGCCAGCCTCCGTTAGGGTTCGATGGATGGTGCGATTCTACCTCAAATCGTTTCCGGCGGCATGGGCTCGCGGCAAGAGACCGATGGATTGTTCGAGGCGGGCGGCGAGAGAAAGGAGAAGCTCCTCGGAGAAGGGAAGGCCGATGAGTTGGGCGCCTATGGGAAGGCCCTGGGGAGAGGAGCCGACTGGAATCGCGAGGCCCGGGAGGCCGGTGAGATTGAGCCATTGGGAGTGACGCATGGTGTCGCGGTAGCCGCGACCGGACTGCCAGGCGCCGTGACCGTGGCGAAAGGCTGGGCCGGAGGAGATGGGGGAGAGAAGGACGGGGAATTCGGCGAAAGCGGACATTTGGCGGAGGATTTCCGCGCGGAGGAGGTCGCGCTCGGCGCAGGCGGCGAGGAGGGTGTCGAGCGTGAATGGCAGGGCGGGATTTTCGGCGGGCGCCGCGGCGGAGAGATATTCCAGGAACATAGGGCTGAGTTCGGATTCGTGGCCGGCGATGGTGGGCTGGAAGAGGTGCGCGATGGCGGGGCCGAAGAAGAACCACCAGAGTTCGAGAGCGCGGTCGAGGCCGTGGAGACGGATGGGTTCGACGACGAAGCCTTGATCGGAGAGGGCTTTCGCCGCGCGGTGGACGGCGACGGTGGTTTCGGGCGTGACGGGGCCGAGGGCTTCGGATTCGAGGAGGCCAATGCGAACACGGCGGAAGTCGCAGCCTCCTGTGGTGTGAATCGGCATGGGAAGGGAGCAGGGATCGCCGGCGTCGGGGCCAGCCATGACATCGAAGAGGGCGCGGAGGTCGGCGACAGTGCGGGCCATGGGGCCGACGACACCGATCCAGGCGAATGCGCCGACGCCCGGCGGGAA
>JBGPGF010000280.1:0-4923 GCA_041483755.1 Terriglobia bacterium
AATTGAAGGGAGTTGTCCCTAGTACGAGAGGACCGGGATGAACAGACCTCTTGTGTACGAGCTGTCCCGCCAGGGGCACCGCTCGGTAGCGAAGTCTGGAAGAGATAATTGCTGAATGCATCTAAGCAAGAAGCTCGCCCCAAGATAAGATCTCCCAAGGCATCAATGCCTAAGAAGGGCAGTCGAAGACTACGACTTTGATAGGCGGGAGGTGTAAGCGCAGCAATGCGTTCAGCTGACCCGTACTAATCGCCCGTTCGGCTTGACCATAAAACTTTCCTAAGCTGTTTGGTAGGAGAGAACAAGCCAATTTTTACAGTTACGTTCGCTCGCAGCGAACTTGTTTTGCCAGCCCTCTTTTGTTGTCATCTTCGCAATGATGTTTCTTGCGAATTTGAGTTTCCTGGTGGTCACACCGCGAGGGATACACCCGTTCCCATCTCGAACACGGAAGTTAAGCCTCGCAGGGCCGATGATACTGCACGGGCAACTGTGTGGGAACGTAGGTCACCGCCAGGATTAATCTGGAAAAAGGCTCCGGTCTTCGGATCGGGGCCTTTTCTTTTGCGCCGCCCGCCGCCCCCATCACCTAGCAAACACAGCTAATAGCTCCTACGCCACAGGACAAGCCGTTCGCCTTGCGCGCGCCGCGCTTTCGGCGAAAATGGATTCATAGGCAGGAAGTTTGCGCCCCCCTCCCCGCGGTGGTGCCGGTCGCCCATCCCTGGGCGTCGGAGGCCCTACAGCCATGAGATTCGATCGCGCCGAACTCGATGCTCTCGAACGCCGCGAGCTGCAGTTGACCGTCCTGGCCGCCGTGCTGGTCCTGATTCTGTCCGCCGGAGTGGCCCTGCTGATGTATCCCCTTGTCTTTTTGCATCCAGCCGCCGGAAATGTGTGGACTCCCCGCATCGCCTATGTCGGCTTCTGCGTGCTGTGCCTGCTGTTCGTCGGCTATCTGCTGGACCGCCATCGCACCGTGCGCCGGCTGAAGCAAAGCCTGCTCGAGGAGCTCGACCGCAACCTGAAATTGCGCGATCAGGCCAACGTGGACCTGCTGCACACCATCCCCGATCTCAATCGCTTCCGCGACTGCCTGGCCATGGAGTTCCGCCGCGCGGTCAGCACGGAGCGCGCGCTTTCGCTTCTGCTCGTCAAGGTGCAGCTCACCCACCATGCGCCGGAATCCAACGAGGGAAGAATGGCCCTCGGCGAGGCCGCCCGAACCATCGCCCGCAAGCTGCGGCTGACGGATTCGGTCTATCTGTGCGGCCCCGGCCTTTTCGGCGTGGTTCTTCCGGAGACGAACTCCGCGCCGGCGCGCCAGGTTTCCCAGCGCCTCGAGGAGGTTCTCCGCGCCGTCGGCGCCACCGCGGAGTTTTCCTCGGAAATCTTTCTCTACAATTATCCCGACGACGTCACCAGCGCCCACGAACTCGACCGCGTCGTCGCTCAACTCCTCCCCGACAACCAGCCCTGGCCTGCAAGCACCGGCAATCACTGAGGTACGCGGAACCATTCCGGCGATTACTTTCCCCTTGCCCTCCGTCCAAAAGGGAGCGAAGCTCTGTCCCAGGCGGAGCCGGGGACGGCGCGGCAGGCCAATCCACGGAGGGGGAATCACACCATGAAACGCAGAGACTTCATCGCGGGAACAGCTTTGACCGTAGGAGCCGTTTGGCTTGGCACAAAGGTGCTGAAGGCGCGGCCGCGGGCGATTCCGCCGCTGCCTCCGCTGACGCGCAAGTTCACCGCCGCGGATACCGTTGTCCTTGGCAAGACGGGTATCAAGACCAGCCGCCTGGCGATGGGCACCGGCACGGTTGGGTCGGGCCATCATTCGCACCAGACCGCGCTGGGCATCGGCGGGCTCGCCGCGCTTCTGCAAAACGGTTACGACAACGGCCTGCACTTTTTCGACGCGGCGGATTCCTACGGCAGCCACCCGCACGTCGCCGAAGCGCTGAAGCACATTCCGCGCGACAAAGTGACCGTGCTGACCAAGACCTGGGCGCGCGATCCCGCCGCGGCGCGCGCCGATCTCGACCGATTCCGCAAAGAGCTGGGCACCGATTACATTGACGTTTGCCTGATGCACTGCCTCACCGAAGCCGACTGGACCGAGCGCTACCGTGGCGTGATGGACGTGCTCTCCGAAGCGAAGGAGAAGGGCGCCATCCGCGCGCACGGCTGCTCGTGCCACTCGATCGAGGCGCTGCGTGCCGCCGCCAAATCTCCGTGGGTGGAAGTGGACCTGGTGCGCATCAATCCCGTGGGCGCTTACATGGACGCCGATCCGGCCACGGTCACCGGGGTGATTCGAGAAATGCGCGCCGCTGGAAAAGGAATTGTTGGAATGAAGATACTGGGCGCGGGGGAACTCCGCACGCGGCAGGATGAAGCGCTGAAGTATGCCTTAGGTCTGGATCTTCTCGACGCCTTCACCATCGGCGCCGAGAACAGAGCCGAGCAGGAAGACCTCGTCCGCCGCATCGCCGCCGCGTGAGGTTACTACTTTTTTCCGAGCGCGCGAACGAAAGCCACCAACTTTTCGATCTGTTCCTTGGTCAGCTTGCTTTCGTACGCGGGCATTTTCTCTTTGCCCTTCGTGATGATCGCACTGAGTTCCGCATCGGTCTGTTTCTGCACATCAGCGGAATGGAGGTCGCGAATCTTTAGTTTTTCGCCCATGGGTGATTTTCCGCTCCCATCGGCGCTGTGACACATGGCGCACTTGGCTTTGAACAGGCTTTCGCCCGTCTCCTGCGCGCGCACAGGAGTGCTCAGCAGGCAGATTGCCGCCCCTGCAGCCACAGCCATTGCGATCCTCATGCGCCAGCCCATCGTTTCCGTCATGTTAATCCTCCCCTGCATTCTCGTTTTGAAGCAGCTTCCTCTTACAGTGTACGCCTCAGAATGCGTGGCGCATCGAGAGAGATGAGCCCATGCGGTTTGTCCCCGGCATCGCCGGACTCCTAAAAGTGGTACTCCAGCGTGGCCGTCAGGGTGTGGGCCCGGTACGAGGGCTGGTCCACACCCATGAACAGGAACCGTGCCGCCGACGGGTCGCCCACGGTGAAGTAGGGATAGAAGGGGCTGGCCGTGCCGACCGGAGTTGGCGATGTGGCGCTGTTCAGAATCGGAGTGGTGCAGCCGGTGACCGGAGCGGCTGGGGGCGCGGAGCTCACGCAGCCCATATACTGCGTCATGGGCGAAGTCTGGTAGTCCCTGTTATCCCATTGCTGGTAGCGGTACTCGAATTTCGGGATGAGATTTTTCGTCAGGTTGAACCTGAACATGACCGTGAACTCGTGCGCGCGGTTGATCGTCTCCGGATAGTCCACGGCGGCGTTGGTGCCGACCAGCACGAAGCGGTCCGGGTCATTGGCAAGAGGCAGGTTGGGATGGCCGATGGGATCGCCGAGAAACCGGGAAAAGACATTGCCCTTCGACGCCGACAAGGAGTAGTAGGCAGTGAAATAGGCCTTCTTGCCGAAGTAGGTGTCGGCGCCCGCGGTGTAAATGTCCACATGTTCCTGGGAAGTGCTCTCCCAGTCGTTGTTGGCGGTGTCGCACGCGCCGCGGTCTACCAACGCGCTGGTGTTCGGGCCGCAGCCGTTCGCCGTCCCCGTGGCGCCCTGTTCCGGAGCGCGATAACGGGTAGCCATTCGCTTGTGGTACTTTTCGCGCGAGTACTCGGCAAACAGGGTCACCTGCGGGGATATGGCGTAATCCGCATTGAAGCCGTAATTGTAGGAGATATCCTTCAACACTCCGTAGAGGTAATAGGGGCTGGTGGTGGCCGCCGCGCCCGTGACGAAATTCAGCGCGGTGGCGTTGTTTGCGCCGCCGGCCCGGTTGTAATCGTCCTGCAGCGTGCCGCCGAAGGCCGACAGGGTCAGCTTATCCCCCAGAGAATACTGCACCAGGCCATCGGCGCTGTTCCGTATCCGCGGCGCTTCGTCGAATCGCCGCGAGAAGGGACTGTCCACCGGGATGCCTCCGGAGATTTCCTCGGACACATCGTCCAAGTAAGCATCGGGTTTGCGATTGGAGTGCCGGTAGGACACCCGGAACAGCAGGTCCTTGTTGGGGCTCAGGTCCACGGCGGTAAGAAACGAGTTTTCCAGCGAATGTTCGACGTCGCGATGCGCGCGGTTCATCCATTCGGTCTCGTAACCGATCTTGAAGGAACTCAGCTTGGTGAAAAACCAGTTGCCAGTGAGTTCCAGGTTTTTCCGGTTGTAGCCGAAAGGAGTGTTTTCCGTGGGGGTCAGCGGCGGCGATGCGGCGTCACCTTGCACGGGCGTGAAGGTGCGCACCGGAGTGTTGTTATTGTAGTCGTACTGGCGATAGCCTGCCTTGGCCTCGACGTTCTTCCAGAAGTTGGTCACCAGGGTGTAGTTCATGGCCAGGGTCTGCTTGTTTCCGGCCAGACTCTGCGCCGGCAGCGAGGATGGAGACGTACAAGCTTGCGTCCCGTCGCCGCAAGTGATGTTTGCCGTATTGGTGGAGTAGGGCACGAAGGGATCGTTCTGCCGAAGCCAGCCGGGGCTGATGCTGCCGGTCACGTGTAGATACTTGCCCAGATCCGTGCCGCCGGCAAAATTCAGGTAATTCGCACGGTTTGACGGGTACAAGTCCATGCGCCCGGTGAGGGGGTTGCCCAGACTCTCGCCGGTAAGACGAAACGGATTGTCCCACATCAGCACATCGATGTTGTTCTGGAAGAAGGATCCTAGGTAACCGGCCTGGAATGCCCAGCTGCGCCGGCCGAATTCGGTGCCCACCCGCAGGGTGTTATTGAAGTAGTTGATGGGCTCGGGAAGTTCCGCCCCATAGCCGGCGGTGGCGCTCGCGCTGGGACTGGAGTTCATGATTACCCCGATGGGCCGCGTGCCCCTCTGGCTCTCACGCCAGAAC
>JBGPGF010000281.1:0-3275 GCA_041483755.1 Terriglobia bacterium
CGTGCGCGTGCAGGATGCGAGATCGGCTGTGCGCGGCTTCGCGCGTGAAGGCCAGCTTTGTCCCCGCGCGGTCGAATTCCGTGCCCCATTCGATGAGCTGCTTGATATACTTCGGTCCTTCTTCCACGAGCAGAGCTACGGCTTCGACGCGGCACAGGCCGTCGCCGGCCTTAATCGTGTCCTGCTCGTGGAGCCCGATCTCATCCTCATCGCTCAGCGCCACGGCGATTCCGCCCTGCGCCCACGCCGTGGCCGAATCGCTCAGGTCGGACTTTGCCAGGACCAAGACGCTGCCCGTGCTGCTCAGCTCAATCGCTGCGCGCAACCCGGCGACACCCGACCCGACAACGGCGTAATCGGCTCGATGCGTCTTAAGGGAAGAGGTCATGAGTGGGAGTAGGCGGCTGTCCCGATATGGTAACACGAAGAAATTCCGGTCATTGTCGCGGCATCTTGTACTGGGTGTAGCAAGCGGGCAGTGTGTTACATTGAAAATAAGATGTCAGCGAAAAAGAAACTTATTCCGGTGCGCTCGTCTGCGTGCGAATATGCCGTGGTCTTCGGCAGCGGCATCCTCCGCCGCGCCGCGAAGGAAATCCTGGCTTTGGGCATGTTCTCCAGCGTCCATGTCGTTTCATCGCCAAAAGTCTGGCGCTCGGTAGGGAAGAGCATTCGGCGGGGCCTGGCTCTCGTAAACATTCGCGCGGTGCATATGGTTAACGATGACGAAGCCGCGAAGAATCTGCGCACCGTCGAGAGTCTTAGCCGATCCTTGAGCCGGGCCGGCGTGGATCGCCATTCCCTGATCATCGCCGTTGGCGGCGGTGTTGTAGGGGATGTCGCTGGCTTCGTCGCCGCGACCTTTTTGCGCGGTGTTGCGCTGGTCCAAGTGCCGACGACCCTCATCGCACAAGTGGACAGCGCTTTAGGCGGAAAAACCGGCGTGAATCTCCCGGAAGGGAAGAATCTCGTCGGCGCATTTTATCCGCCCCAGCGCGTCCTCGCCGATCCAGACGTGCTCGCAACGCTGCCTGCGCGTCAATTCCGCGGCGGGCTGGCGGAAGTCATCAAATACGGGATCATTGCCGACCCGAAACTTTTCGCCTTCCTGGAAAAAAACTTCGCTGCCGTTCTTCGCCGCTCTCCCCGCGCGCTCGAATACATCATCCCGCGTTCCGTGGAGATCAAAGCCCGCGTGGTCAGTAAGGACGAGCGCGAATCAGGCTTGCGCGAGATCCTGAATTTTGGCCATACCTTCGGCCACGCGCTCGAAAGTGTGACTCGCTACCGCCGCTACCAGCACGGCGAAGCAGTCGCCTGGGGCATGATGGCTGCTGCCTTGCTCGGTCATGAAGCGGGCGTTACTCCGGCTGACGATGTCTCGCGGATTGTTGCCCTGGTGCGCCGATTGGGCCCGCTGCCGCCCTGGCCGCGCATTCCCGCCGCAGCCTTTATCAATGCCATGGGTGCGGATAAGAAGACTCGCGCCGGGAGACTGCGCTTTGTGTTGACGCCGCGCATCGGCCGGGCACAGTCCTACGACAACATTCCTCTCGATCTCGTCAAGCGTGTCCTCCATTTTGCGCCGCAACTCGCCAGCTGTTCGGGGAGTTGCAATGGCTGATGCAGCCGCGTTGAAGGGAACGCACCCGGAAGGCGCGCAAACCGAAGCAGACGCCTCACGCAAAGTCCGCGAAATGTTTACGCAGATTGCGCCCCACTACGATCTGCTGAACCACTTGCTCTCTTTGCAACTCGATCGGCTCTGGCGCGCGCGCGCCGCGCGCCGCTTGCAGCCCATTTTGAACAGGCCAGATGCGCTTGTGCTCGACCTGTGCTGCGGCACTGGAGATTTGGCTCTTACCCTGGCGCGTGCTGGAAAGGCACGCGTTGTGGGTGCCGATTTTGCTCACCCCATGTTGACTCGCGCGAAGGAGAAAACCGCATCTGCGAGAACCGCACCGGCCTCAGGGGGTTTGGCTGCAATGCGATTTTTCGAAGCCGACGCGCTCCGCCTGCCGTTCGCGGATGGTTCGTTCGATCTCGTCACCACCGCGTTCGGCTTTCGCAACCTCGCCAACTACGAAGCCGGCTTGCGCGAAATTCGCCGCGTTTTGAAACCTGGGGGAACTCTTGCCATCCTGGAATTCACCGAGCCACCTGCCGGTTTTCTCGGCAATATTTACCGCTGGTATTTCCGAAAGATTCTGCCGCGAGTCGGGGGCTTTCTATCCGGCGATCTTTCCGCCTACGCCTATCTTCCCGCGTCTGTCTCGCGCTTCTTTGGTCCTGTGGAGTTGGCCTCGCTCATGAAAACTGTGGGGTACTCGGAAGTCGATTTCCGCCTCTGGACGCTGGGCGCTGTCGCGCTGCACACGGCTGTCCGCCCATTCTGAAGCGCTCTATTCTTCCAGCCCGGCGCTGCGAAGTTTGGCGAGGAGCGTCTTGGGAGTTACTCCCAGCTTCTCCGCTGCTCGCGTCTTATTCCACTTGGACTCACGCAAGGTATTTTCCAGCATTACACGCTCGATGTGGGCAACCGCCCGCCCGGTCACCTCTTCGAGCGACCCCTCCCAATTGAAATTCTCCGGCAGCATGCCAGCTGGCAAGCGCTCCGCGTCCGGCCGCGCGGCCGACAGTTGCAGACTGGCAGCGTCTATGCTAACGCCATCGGCAAGAATTACCGCGCGCTCCAGCGCGTTTTGCAATTCGCGCACGTTGCCCGGCCAGCGGTAGTGCAAGAGTCTCTCTCGCGCTTCCGGCGAGAGCTCCAGTCCAGGTTTCGCGAATTCACGGCTGAATTTGTCCAGAAAATGATTTGCCAGGAGCAGCACGTCGTCACCGCGTTCCCTCAGCGGCGGAATCGTCAGCGGCACGGCGGCGATGCGAAAATACAAATCTTCGCGAAAAAGTTTTTCTTCAATTGATTTCTGCAAATTCCGGTTTGTAGCGACCACGATGCGGACATCCACGTCGATGGGTTGTGTTCCGCCCACGCGATCGAAACGTCTTTCCTCCAGCACGCGCAACAGCTTGGCTTGAATCGCCAGCGGCAGTTCGCCGATCTCATCAAGAAAAAGCGTGCCGCGGTGCGCCAGGTCCAGCTTGCCGATTTTGCGCGCGCCCGCTCCGGTGAAGGCGCCTCGCTCATGCCCAAACAGCTCATTCTCCACTAAACCCTCGGGGATCGCCGCGCAATTCACCGCCACAAAGGGTTGTTCGCGCCGCGCGGAAAGGTGGTGAACCGCCCGGGCAAATAATTCCTTTCCCGTCCC
>JBGPGF010000282.1:0-3511 GCA_041483755.1 Terriglobia bacterium
GCTTTGACCGGCTGGCCGCGGAATTGGCGCGGGTCCGCGGGAGTGCGCCCGCGCCTCAAGCCTGAGGCGGGCAGATTCGGTGTCTGCTGCTAATCAGGACGGCATTGCTGGCAGTACATAAACCTTTGATAATCAACTCCAGCTATGCCTTCCAAGGTGAGACTGCTATCGGGAAGTCGGGAACTTCTCTGATTCCCTGGAGTCTAAAGAGATATGCGGATACCCACGACCGTACGAGTGGGGATTGGCGCCATCCTCGTTACAGCGCTCCTCTTTTTCGGCGGAAAGTTCTGGGTGGAAACTCGCACCTTCGTTCTTGTGGACATGCCGGTCTCGCTATCGAGGGGTTACATCGAGACTGGAGACTTCAACATAAACGTCCACGCTTTTTATTCGATTGGGGTGAGCTTCCCAGAGGGTAGTACGCCGAATTGCAATGAAGGCACCCTGAGGACGCGCAGATTATCTTCCCTGGGGAAACTTGCCGTTTATCACGTGGATGGTGATAGCGGAGGACCATCTGGAGACGTAACCGACGGTCCGTTCCTAGGCGGCTTTGAAAGCAAGCCGGGCCATTACAACATCAACATTGAAGTCCTTTCCGATAGTGGCTGTCTCAATGCTCGCCATCCTCGACTATACGTTTTGGCCAGCGCAAGCGACTTTGGCAAATGGAACGAACGTTACGAGTACATATGTTGGATTTCGTTTCTTTCTGGTGTACTCGGTGCGATTTTACTCATTATTGCGATTAAGGAGGATCTTCGAAGGCGGTCCGAAGAGAAATGTAATCTCAGCATTTTCGAGACGCCCAATGGCGGACAGTTTCCAAAACGTCGGAAGCTTGAGCTAGTCGCCGCGTTTCCTTTCTTTTCGCAAATTGGGCTCCTATACTCGCAAATTCTGCTTCTCATCGTTATCCCTGCGGTTCTCGTATTCGGATATGCCTGGGGCTCCGACCATCACTCCTTCGGGTTGTTCGTCTGGACCTACCTTCCAGGGTCTTCCATCCCGAGGCACAACCCGTGTACTCAGGAATGGGTGGTTCGAGTAGAATCGGGCGAAGCGTGGTATCTAAACTCCGAAAGGATTAGTCCGGACAATCTTTCAGATCGACTGCGTCAGCAAATCGGGGAACGCACGGGCTGCATTGTATTTTTTGACGCTGAACCAAATGTTCCATTTGCTCACGCAATCCACGCGATTGACCAAATTGAGCAGTCGCCAGGCAGAGTGGTTTTGCTCACCCCAAAAACCAAGAAGATCCGGATTCCTTAGGGGTGGTTCAAGCCGAAAGTTGAACTGGTGGCTGTAGGGACCCCGGTCCATGTCCGGGTTGGACAAAAAGACCTTTGTCAGGCAACTCTCGATGCTGATGTGAAGGATCCCCGAGAGAAACCCGGTCTAGGCAGGCTGGCCGGTGAAGGCTTGGAGGCTTTCGCGGGCGGCGGCGATGGTGGTGGCGATATCTTCGGCGGAGTGCACGGCTGAGACAAACGCCGCTTCGAACTGCGACGGCGCAAGCAAAACGCCGCGATCCAGCATTTCACGGAAGAAGCGCGCGTAGCGGGCGGCGTCGGCGCGCTTGGCGTCTTCGTAGTTGCGCACCGGCCGGTCGGTGAAGAAGAGCGTGGCGAGCGAGCCGCGGGAATTGATCTGGCCCTGGATGCCGCAATCGCTCAGCGCGGTCTGGAGGCCCTTGACGAGGCGCTGGGAGCGTTCCTGCAAACCGGCATAGAGATCGGGCGACGTCAGTTGCTCGAGCGTGGCGATTCCCGCGCGCATGGCCAGCGGATTCCCGGAAAGCGTTCCCGCCTGATAGACCGGTCCGAGCGGCGCGACCTGATTCATGATTTCCGCGCGTCCGCCGTAGGCGGCGACCGGCAATCCCCCTCCTATTATTTTTCCAAGCGTGGTGAGGTCGCCCTCGACACCGAGCAATTGCTGCGCGGCACCGCAATGCAGCCGGAAGCCGGTGATAACTTCGTCCATGATGAGCAGCGCGCCGTCCTTGCGCGTGATCTCGCGTAATCCCTGCAGAAACCCCGGCTCCGGAAGAACAACTCCCATATTGGCGGCGATGGGTTCGACGATGATGGCGGCGATTTTCCCGGCGTGCTGCGCGAAGAGCCGCTCGACTGCGGCGAGTTCGTTGTAGGGCGCGTTGAGCGTGAGCTCGGCCAACGCTTGAGGAACACCGGGGCTTGAGGCAATGCCAAGGGTGGCCAGGCCGGAACCCGCTTGGGAAAGAAAACTGTCCGCGTGGCCGTGGTAGCAACCCTCGAATTTCAAGATGAGGTCGCGCTTGGTGAAGGCGCGCGCGAGGCGGACGGCGCTCATGGTCGCTTCGGTGCCGCTGGAGACAAAGCGAATCTTTTCGATGCCCGGGATGGCGCGCGTGATGCGCGTGGCCAGCTCGACCTCAAGCTCGGTCGTCACGCCGTAGCTCGTGCCGCGCTTCGCCTGGTCGGCTATGGCCGCGGTGACGGCGGGATGCGCGTGCCCCAGGAGCATCGCGCCCCAGGAGCAAACGTAGTCAATAAGCTCGTTGCCGTCCGCGTCGTACAGGCGCGCGCCGGAGCCGCGCTCGATGATGAGCGGCTCGCCGCCCACGGAGCGAAATGCCCGCACCGGACTGTTCACGCCGCCGACCAGGACGCGTTCGGCGCGCTCGAAAATGGCGCGCGAGCGCTGGCGATCTTTTTTCAAGGTGGTGCGAGGTGTGCTCATCGCGATTACCGTGCCATCAGCAGCTTGCTGAAAATCTCCTCGTACCCGTCATTCCGAGAAGCGGAGCGACGAGGAATCTCTCTTTCGCTTGGATTTTCGTCGAAGAGAGATTCCTCGCTTCGCTCGGAATGACAACGCGAAACCCTTTTTCCGCAACCCGTTAGGGCTGCTTCAGCCATCGCGCGGCGTCCTTGGCGTGGTAGGTAAGAATGATGTCCGCGCCGGCGCGCTGAATGCTGGTGAGCAGCTCCAGAACCACGCGCTTCTCGTCCAGCCAGCCGTTCTGCGCCGCAGCCTTGACCATGGCGTATTCCCCGCTGACGTTGTAGGCGGCCACGGGGACGTCAAATCTTTCGCGGACGCGGCGAATGATGTCCAGATAAGGCAGCGCGGGCTTCACCATCACCATGTCCGCGCCTTCTTCGATGTCCAGCGCGACTTCCTTCAGCGCTTCGCGCGCGTTGGCCGGGTCCATCTGGTAGCTGCGGCGATCGCCGAATTGCGGTGCGGATTGCGCCGCCTCGCGGAAAGGCCCGTAAAAACCGGAACAGTATTTCGCGGCGTAGGCAAGAATGGCGACGTTGCTGAAACCGTTTTCGTCCAGCTTGCGGCGAATCGCGGCGACGCGGCCATCCATCATGTCCGAAGGCGCAACGATGTCCGCGCCCGCCCGAGCGTGTGAGAGCGCCTGCTCGGCCAGGATGGGCAGCGTGGCATCGTTGACCACTTCTCCATTTTCGATGACGCCGCAGTGTCCGTGATCGGTGTATTCGCACAGGCA
>JBGPGF010000283.1:0-5510 GCA_041483755.1 Terriglobia bacterium
ATCTTGTGCAGGAATTGGGAACGCTGCGTTAAGAGAACGTGGCTGAGGAGGCAGCTCATCCGTGCCGAGCGCTGGCTCCCGTAGCTCTGAAAGTTCGAAGAATCCAGCGGAGCGGTATTGGGCATAGTGCCGTAGTGCTTGGCGTGATCGCCGAGCGCTCGGAGGATGGCGGCAAGCGGATCGGTCAACCGAGGACAGAGGGCAGCGGTCACATAAACGACCTGAGAGGACTTGGCCAGATTCCCAGCTTGGCGCATCTCGATCGCTTCGTTTAGCGAAACACTTAGCATGAGGTAGGAGGCTTCGAGTTGCTGCACGTAGGCGCGGAAAACACAATCCTTCTCTTCTGGCAACCAAGCGCGCCAGTCGTCCTTGACAGACGTGCCGCGGGCCGAGAGGGAGCGGGCGCGGTATTTCAACGATAGTCTCCGGGGAACAGGGGAAGGAGTATAACAAAAACCCTTTTGGCCGGCACGGTTTTCTTAGTAATTTAGTCCGGGCAAGTGTCCGCGGTCGGAAAACGGGGACCCCATAGGATCTGCGAATGGTTGCTCCCGATAGGCGCGGGCCGCTATACTCGGCTGCGTTCTCCACGGAAAGGAATTCCGACTTGCAATTTGAGCCGCGCGATCAGTTTGAGCAGCGCCGGAAGAAACTCGAGCAAATTCAGGCGCTGGGCTTCGACGCATTTCCGCGCGAATTTCGCTGGACGGATACGCCGGCGTCGCTGGTTGGAAAATATAGCGAAATGCCCGCTTCGGAGCTGGAGGCAGAGAAACGAGAACTGCGCGTGGCCGGGCGTATTGTTTCGCTCCGTCTGATGGGCAAGGCCGGTTTTGCGCATCTGCAAGGCGCGGGCAAGCGCATCCAGATCTATGTAAAGAAGGATGTTGTGGGCGAACGTGGCTTCCAGCTCTTCCAACTGCTCGACCTGGGAGATTCCGCTGGCGTGCGCGGGCATCTGTTTCGAACCAAGACGAACGAGCTCTCCATTTGGGTCGAGGAGCTGACGTTTCTTTCGAAGGCACTATTGCCGCTTCCAGAGAAGTGGCACGGGTTGACGGACGTGGAAATCCGCTACCGGCAGCGATATCTGGACTTGATCGCCAACGAAAAATCACGCCAGGTATTTGTGACCCGTGCGCGGATCATTCAGGAATTGCGGCGGTTCTTCGATGCGCGAGGTTATATCGAAGTCGAGACGCCGATGATGCATCCCATTCCGGGCGGGGCGGCGGCCCGGCCGTTCATCACGCACCACAACACTTTGGACATCGATTTGTACCTGCGCATCGCCCCCGAATTGTATTTGAAGAGATTGACGGTGGGCGGATTCGACCGCGTTTATGAGATCAACCGGAATTTCCGAAACGAAGGCATCTCAACGCAGCACAATCCGGAATTCACCATGCTGGAGTTTTACGAGGCGTACAGCAATTACCGCGATTTTATGGACTTGAACGTGGAGCTCTTCGCGTTGCTGGCGAAGAACATCACCGGTTCGACGACGGTGCGCTACGGCGACCAGGAGCTGGACTTCGGTAATTTTCAGCGCCTCTCCATGCGTGAAGCGGTTGGGAAGTATTGGCCCGCGGCAGCGGGCGCGGCGCCGACGCCGGAAGAGCTGCGCGCGCCGGGCGGAGCCAGTGCGGCAGCCGGCCGCTACAATGCGTGGGCGAAGAGCGCCGGGGCGCCGCAGGCCGCTGCAAAAGGCAAGCCGACGGACGGCGAATGGACAGGCTTGCTCTTCGAAGCCATCGTGGAAGAGAAACTGATTCAGCCGACGATTCTCTACGATTTCCCCACGGATATTTCGCCGCTTTCGAAACAGAAACCGGACGATCCTTCGCTCACCGAGCGCTTTGAGGTTTTCGTCATGGGCATGGAAATAGCCAACGGCTTCTCCGAGTTGAACGATCCCGCGGAGCAGGAGCGCCGTTTCCTCACCCAGATGGCGCAGGGCGGCGAGGAAGTTTCGAAGCAGCTCGACGTGGATTACATCCGCGCGCTGTGCTACGGGATGCCGCCCACGGCGGGCGAAGGCATCGGCATCGACCGCTTAACGATGCTGCTCACGGATTCGCCTTCGATCCGCGACGTTATTCTCTTCCCCTTGCTTCGCTCGGAGGGGCGCGAAGACTCCGCTTCCGAAGCACACGGCGCGTAACGTATCCTCTTGGGGATGCGAACTGGCAATCCTTCCCCCCATGCGATTTGAATGGTTTGTGGCGCGGCGATACCTGCGCTCGCCGTACCGTCCGGCGGTGCTGCGCCTGGTCACGCTATTCTCGGTGATTGGAGTAGCGGCGGGCGTGGCCACGCTGGTCATCGCGCTTTCCATGAACACAGGTTTTCGCGAGACGCTGCAGGACCGGCTGCTGGGCGTGACCGCGCATGTTTCCCTCACGCGCCCGGGTTCAGGCGGAATCCATAATTACGAAGAGCTGGCCGCAAGACTTGCCGCAACTCCGGGAATACGCTCCGTCACGCCCGCCGTTTATCAGACGGTGCTGCTGTCATTTGCCGGGCAGGCGCGAGGCGTGGTGGCCAAAGGGATCGATCCGGAACGCGAGCGGCGCAGTGACGAGGCGCTCCAGCGGATCGTGGCGGGGCGCTTGGATTTTTCACCCGATGCGGATGGAATCGACGCGCTGCTGGTAGGCAAACAGCTTGCCGAGGAGTGGAAAGTGTCTCCGGGCGATTACGTCACGCTGACGAGCCCGCAGGGACGCCTCACGCCGTTTGGATTGATCCCGCGGACAAGACGCTTCCGCGTCGCGGGCGTGTTCGACTCCGGCTTCTACGATTACGACGAAAATTGGTGTTTTTTGACGCTGCCGGCGGCGCAGGCGCTCTCAGGGGCGGGAGATCTCGTCAACGTGTTGGAGTTTCGCATCGAGAAGCCGGAACGCGCGGAAGAGATCGCACGGAAAATCGAGAAAGCGGCGGGTGGAGGTTTTTCCGCCTCGACGTGGATGGAGGAAAATCGCGCGCTGTTTCGCGCGTTGCGCCTGGAAAAATTGGTTACGGCGATATTCATCGGGCTCATCACTTTTGTTGCAGGGTTGAACATTCTTGTGGTGCTCTCGATGACCGTCACGGACAAGGCGCGCGACATTGCGGTGCTGAGATCCATGGGCACACGCCGCGAACAGATCCGCCGCATTTTCTTGTGGCAGGGAATCACCATCGGCGCGACGGGCACGCTGATCGGTCTGGCAGCCGGCTACACCTTCGCAGGAATTGCGGGAGCCTATCATCTGATTCCGCTCGATCCGCAGGTCTATGCGGTTGCGTACGTGCCGTTTCATCCGAGCGTGCTGGACGGATTGTGGATCACGGTCGTGGCCATGTGTATTTCGATTGCCGCAACGATTGTGCCGGCGCGGGCGGCCGCGCGGCTGCTTCCGGTGGAGATTTTGCGGTATGAGTAGCGCTACGCTCCGCCCGGGCGCCGCGAGCGAAAAAATGCTCTTTTTGGCGCGCCATTTGCTCCTAAATAGCGTCAGAGGCAAGTGGGCGGAACCCGGATGCAGCCCTCGCGTCCGGGAAGCGCATAAACCCGCCGCAAAGTATTGAAAGCAAGAAGATTACCGGTGTGCCAAAAAGACCCCAGGTGTGCCGTTTTTTGGGCAGGCAAGACAGGGGCGAAAATGGGAAAGAGTTGAACAGGCCGGCACAATCGCGCAAGCTCTTGCAGACGGCACGGGAATGGGCCAACCGGCATCTAAGACTGTTAGAGAAGTAGAATAATCGGCTGCGGAGAGGGGTGGCGCAGAACACAAAATGATGCAAGATCCCGCCAATCCGGTCCATCCATCGCAAAGCGCGCAGCCGCGCGAAGAACATGCGCCTGCGATTGTGCTCGAAGCGCGCGGCCTGAAGAAAACCTATGGCTCCGGCGATCGCATGATAAGCGTCTTGCAGGATGCCAATCTGAGTTTGCGCGAAGGGGAGATGGTGGCGATCGTCGCGCCGTCAGGAGCGGGGAAGAGTACACTGCTCCATCTGCTGGCCGCGCTAGACACGCCGACGAGCGGTACAGTATACTTCGCTTCGAAAGCCATTGAAACAAATCAAGACGCGACGGTGTCGGATTTTCGAAATCGCGGCGTGGGGTTTCTGTGGCAGCGGCATCATCTGCTGCCGGATTTTACGGCGGCGGAGAACGTGGCCATGCCGTTATTGTTGCGGGGTGAATCCTTTTCGAAGGCACTCGCGACGGCTCGAAAATGGCTTGCGGAGATTGGCTTGGAAAACCGGGCCGATCACCGCGCAGGGGAACTTTCCGGCGGGGAACAGCAGCGCGTGGCGATGGCCAGGGCGCTCGTCACCGGGCCTGCGGTGCTGCTGGCGGATGAACCGACCGGAGATCTGGACGAGCAGAATGCTTGGGCCTTGTTCGGGTTGCTGGAACGGCTGCACCGTGCGCACCGGTTGACGTCGCTGATCGCGACGCACAACACGGCGCTCGCCGCGCGATGCGACCGAATTCTAGGGCTGGAACACGGCGTTCTGCGCGCTCGCAAGGCTGCCGCTGCTGCGAGCCGGACCCCAGGGGGAGAAGCGAGCTAATCGTGTTCGAACGCTACACAGAAAAAGCGCGTCGCGTCATATTTTTTGCTCGTTACGAAGCCAGCCAGTATGGCAGCCCGTACATCGAGACCGAGCATTTGCTGCTCGGCTTGATGCGCGAGGACAAAGCGCTGGCGAACCGTTTCCTGCGCCAGCAGGGATCGATTGAATCCATCCGCAAAGAGATCGAAGCTCGCATCACGATCCGCGAACGCATATCAACTTCCGTCGAAGTGCCGTTGAGCGCGGAGTGCAAGCGCATCCTGAACATGGCCGCTGAAGAAGCGGAGCGGCTCGGGCACAAGCATGTGGGCACGGAGCACCTGCTGCTGGGAATTTTGCGCGAAGAGAAGTGCTTCGGCTCGGAAATTTTGATGGAGCGCGGGCTGCGACTCTCTACGCTGCGCGAGGAATTGGCGCGCACCTCCGGCGAGAAAACCACGGCCGCCCGGCCGAAAGAGACTTCGCTGCTCGCGGAATTTAGCCGCGACCTGACGCAAGCCGCCGGCGAAGGCACGCTTGATCCCCTGGTGGGCAGGGAGAACGAAGTCGAGCGCGTGATTCAGATTCTCTGCCGACGCACCAAGAACAATCCGGTGCTGATCGGCGAGCCGGGTGTTGGCAAGACGGCCATCGTGGAAGGACTCGCGCAGCGCATCGCCGACGGGGACGTGCCGCCGTTTCTTGCGGACAAAAGGATCTTGTCGCTGGATCTCTCGCTGATCGTGGCGGGCACGAAATACCGCGGACAGTTCGAAGAGCGGCTCAAGACCATCATGAAAGAGCTGATGGAGAGCCAGAATTCGATCGTCTTCATCGATGAATTGCACACGCTCGTGGGCGCGGGTTCGGCGGAAGGCTCGCTGGATGCCGCCAACATCTTGAAGCCGGCGCTATCGCGCGGCGAACTTCAGTGCATCGGCGCGACCACGCCG
>JBGPGF010000284.1:0-5979 GCA_041483755.1 Terriglobia bacterium
ACCGCCGCCATCACCGACGTGGGCATGACCGGCCCGCACGGCGGCGTCATCGGCATGGACCGCGAAGGCATTCTCAAGAAGTTCTTGGACGACATGCCCGCAAAGTTCGAGGTCGCCTCCGGCGACGTGCAGATGAACACCGTGCTGATCGAAACTGACGATGCCGGGCCGCGCAACGCCGCTGGCCGCCTCCGCGCACGTTCGATCGAGCGGTTGCGCTTCCGCACCGATTGAGCGCGTTCAGGGGCAACCTCGCGGCATTCGCTATAATCTGAAGGACTATGCACAGGGGCGTGGTGTCTTACCGAAAGCAAATTGCACGGCTGTGCTTCGCGGCGACGTTGCTGGCCGCGGCGGCAGGGAGCGCATTCGCACAAGACGATGCGCTAACGGCCACCAAACGCTTGTTTCCGGGCATTGGCGCGGGGCTGCACGCCGTGCGGCGCGGCGCGAACGGCCGCTACTACGTGCTTGTCTCTCCCGCGCTGGGCGTGGCGGTGTTCGATGCGGAGGGCAAGCCGCTTCTGGAGATCGGGACGCAACCCATTGCGCAGGGCGCGGGCACGAAGCCGCAGCCGGCGATTGTTTTCGGCGAGGATTGCGACGTGGACGCCGAGGGCCGCATCTACGTTGCCGATCACGGCGCAAACGCGGTAAAGATCTTCTCCTCGAAGGGCGAACTGCTGCGCGCCATCCATGTGCCGGAGCCGATTTCCGTGGCCGCACTGTCCGGCGGTGAAGTGGCCGTCTCCACCTTGCGCGAGCCGAAGCTGGTCTATGTGTACAGCATCGAGGGCAGAGAAGTGCGCGCCTTCGGCGAGCCCGCCGACATCGCAAATCGAAGCGATCTCAATCGTTTTCTGAACATCGGACGGCTGGCGCACGACGCTCAGGACCATATCTATTACGCGTTCCGCTATCTGCCCGAGCCCACCGTTCGGCAATACGACAGCCACGGCTACGCGGGATACGAGATTCAGTTGACGGAGGTTGACTTCCTGACCGGTGCGCGGGCCGTGCGCCGCGAAATCGCTCGGCAGGAGCAGCGCGGAGATTCGCCGTCTCTCAAGCCCGTGGTCACCGCCGTTGGCGTGGACCCCACTTCGGGAGAAGTCTGGATGGCCATGGGAAACACGCTGCTGCGATTCGATCGCGAAGGCAATCATCGCGCGAGCTATCGCATCTACACTGCGGAGGGCGCGCGCCTGGAAGCAACAACGTTATTCGTCGAACCCCTGCGCCTGCTCATCGGCAGCGACCCCTTGGGCATTTATGAATTCGAGCGGCCCGACAAACGCGGAACACAATAGTTTTGCCGCCCAGGGCGCTGCTGACTCACTCAATCACTTCTTAAGTGCTGTGAGTTTTTCGCGAGAGACCTTGCTCATGGCCCCGGGACAAGCGTTTTCGCACGTTGTTGCATCTGTTTTGCGCTTGTGGAAAAACTGTGCACACTGTGTGAACAGCGGTGAATTCCCGCCCAAACTTTTCCCTTGCTCCCACCGGGCCAATCGGAGACAATCCCGCCCGCGTCTCAGAGCGGCGGTACGGTGCACCCTGTAATTCTGCACGCGCCGCACGCGGAACGTCAGGGGCAGAGAAAAGCGTTCCGGCGCGGGCACGACCCCCGAAATTGGCAGAACAGGACAGGCCATTCATTCCACAGGATATGCACATCTGTGGAAAAGGTGCGGTGGCGTTTTGCTCTTGAGCAAGCTAAGACCTCAATGACCATGGCAAACAACACTTGGGAGAAGTTTCTGGAACACGTCAGGCCCCGGGTGAATCCCCACACCTTCAGCACGTGGTTTCAGCCCACGCAGCTTGAGCGCACCGAGGGCAATACGCTGTTTGTCCGCGTGCCGAAGCCCACTTTCCGCCGGGTGCTCTCGCAAACCTACGGCGAGATCATCAAGGCGGTGCTGCACCAGATCGGCATGCAGACCGCGCAAGTACAGTTCCTGTGCGCCGAGGATGAACCCGCGCCCGTTGCGCCGCCGCCGGTGGCCGTGCGCCAATCGCGGCTGGATTTTGAGAGCACGGAGCACCAGCTCAACCAGCGCTACACGTTTGAATCGTTCGTTGTCGGCAAGTCCAACGAGTTTGCCCATGCCGCCTCGCGCGCCGTGGCCGAGCAGCCGTCCAAATCCTACAACCCGCTGTTTCTCTATGGCGGCGTGGGAATGGGCAAAACACATTTGATGCACGCCATCGGGCACCTCATCAAGAAGCGTAATCCCGCGGCGAAGCTCACCTACATCAGCGCGGAAAAGTTCACCATTGAAGTGATCAACTCGCTGCGCTTCGACCGTATGATCAGTTTTCGCGAACGTTTTCACACCGTGGACGTCCTGCTGGTGGACGACATCCAGTTCATCGCCGGCAAGGAACGCACCCAGGAAGAGTTCTTCCACACCTTCAATTCGCTCTACGAGATGCAAAAGCAGATTGTCATCTCCTCGGATTGCCTGCCGAAGGAAATTAATTCGATTGAGGAGCGCCTGCGCTCGCGGTTCGAATGGGGCTTGATCGCGGACATCCAGCCGCCCGACCTGGAAACAAAGATTGCGATTCTGCAGAAGAAGGCGGATAACGAACGCTATTCCCTGCCTGGCGATGTCGCCGAGTTTATCGCCCGGGCCATCCGCTCGAACGTGCGCGAGCTGGAGGGCGCTTTGACCCGCTTGATGGCCTACGCCTCGCTGACGGGCTCGACGATTTCGCTGGCGACCGCCCAGCAAGTACTGAAGAACATCATCGCCACGCAAGAGAAGCGCGTCACGATCGAGGTGATTCAGAAGCGCGTGAGCGAACACTACGGCCTGCGCGAACAGGACTTGAAGATCCGCAGCAACACGCGGGCCATCGCCTTCCCGCGCCAAGTGGCCATGTACCTTGTGAAGCAGCTCACAACCGCGTCCTTGCCGGAAATTGGCCGCCAGTTCGGCGGGAAGCATCACACCACGGTCCTTCACTCCGTCAATAAGATCGAGGAGCAGCGCAAAAACGACAAAGAATTAAATCGCACGATCACGCGTCTGCTGGATGCATTGCAGTAACCAGGACATCCTCAGACAAATTTCTTCCCCCTATTTTCTCCTTCGCCTGCTGCTTTCCTGGCCGCCGTATCTGTGCAAACCCTACGACTATCTTCTGCAAATACGCTGAATATTCTGTGCACTCCTGTGCACAAGATTCACTCTTCCAGACGACAGGCCGACCCCACAGCAATATTTCCACTCAATTCACAAACCCCACACAACCAACACCCACGCAAATCTCCTCTCAAATTCACTCAATTCCCATTTATCCACCAATCCACAGCACTCATCACAACAACAAGGCTCTTTAACTTTTAAGAATAGAATCTTTACTGATGATGTCCGTTCTTGGACCAGACTCAATTTCCACAGGGTTTAGACGAACACTAGGCTTTATACTTTTTGGAAAAACGAGTAGAGTACGGCACGGCGGATCGTGTATGGAGAAGGTGAATGACAGCACCCGCACTTGCACGCGAGGAAGACCAAGCGATGGAATTTAGCGTTACAAAATCAGTATTTCTGAACGAGCTTACGACGACGCAGGGTGTTGTCGAACGCAAGACAACCATCCCCATCCTCTCGAATCTGCTCGTCGAGGCCAAGGGGAGCCAACTGACCATCACGGCGACGGACCTCGAGTTGAGTATCCGCACGTCTTGCGAAGCCAAGGTGAAGAAGGAAGGCGCGGGCACCATCCCTGCCAAGAAACTTCTGGATTTGGTGCGCCTACTCCCGGAAGGCGAGATCAAGTTCAAACTCCTCGACAATCACTGGGTCGAGATCGTCAGCGACAAGAAGAAATACAAGATGGTTGGCATGGCTCGGGAGAATTTTCCAGCAATCCCCGCGATGCCGCATGCGTTGGTGAAGATTCCCGCTACCGTTCTTGAGAGCCTGATCGGGCGCACGAAATTCGCCATTTCCCTCGAGGAATCACGGTACACGCTGAACGGTGGCTTGATGATCTTGAAGCCGGACACGCTGGCCATTGTCGCCACAGACGGCCACCGACTCGCGCTTGCCGAGACCGACCAGAAGCTCCCTGGCCTCAACGGCGAGGTGCGCATCCTCATTCCCAAGAAGGCCATGGACGAGGTCGAGAAGCTCGCGACCGCGGCGGGAGCAGATACGCAGATGGACTTTGCGCGCGATGAGAGCCACCTCTTTTTCGAAGTTGGCCACCGCCTGCTGATTTCGCGCATCCTCACGGGGCAATTCCCGAACTATGAGGCGGTGCTTCCGAAAGACAACAACCGCACCGTCGTCATCGAGCGCGCGGAGTTGAGCGATGCCGTCCGCCGCGTCTCGCAGCTCGCTGATCAACGCTCGCACGCCGTAAAGTTCGCGGTTTCCAAGGATGGCATCGAGATTTCCGCATCGAGCCCCGAATACGGCGAAGCCAAGGAAACCATCGAGAAGGAATTCAAGGGCGACCCGATTGCAATTGGCTTCAACGCGCAGTACATGCTCGATTTTCTCGGCGCCGCGGTCGATGGCCCCATCAGCATCGAGTTGAAGGACGAACAGTCCGCCGGCCAGATGCGTCCGCTGGCCGACGAAAACTACCGCTACCGCTACGTCATCATGCCCATGCGGATTTGACTTGCTGGTTGTGATTACATTTCCCCTAAAACTGGCCTCTGTCTGGAGATGAATGGGCGGCTGCCCAATCCAATCGGACCGCAATTGCCTCTCGCAGTTTTATCCCCGCGGAAGGCGTTGAGCGGCGAATCTACATGGTGCGTGGACGGAAGGTGATACTGAGCACGGATTTGGCCGACCTCTACGACGTCGAACCTCGCGTTCTGGTACAAGCCGTAAAACGAAACATCGAAAGGTTTCCCGAAGATTTCATGTTTTCGCCGACGCGGTCCGAATTTAGTAACTTGAAATCACAATCTGTGATTTCAAGTTGGGGCGGAATCCGCCGGGCAATGCCGTACGCTTTTACCGAGCAAGGGGTCGCGATGCTTTCAAGCGTTCTTCACAGTGAGCGGGCGGTTCAGGTGAACATCGCAATCATGCGGGCTTTTGTGCGTCTTCGGAAGATGCTCGCGACGCACGAAGAACTTCGGCGGAAGATCGAGGCAATCGAACGACACTACGACGCCAGGTTTCACGCCGTTTTCGCCACCATCAAGCAGATGCTTGAGCCTGCCGAGAGAGCCAAGCGCAGAATCGGTTTTCACGCCGGCCCGGAGAAGGAATAAACAGCTGAAAACCACGCGAAGTATCGTACCAACTGCAACAAATAGAATAGTTTAGGCATACTCTGCTGGCGAATGCTCCTTGAGAAAACGGCCTCGATCAAGTAGAATTCTACCGTTCTTGATTCGTGGTTTAGTTGCCCCTTTTTTCGGCTCCCTCGACTGGGTCGGGGACGTCGGCCAGGCCTAGGCGGTGTTGCAGCGCGGCTCTTCAGCACGAGCCAAACACTGTTCAAGTCTGGAATGCGCCACGCGGCTGAACACGTTCGCCGAGTGGTGAGTAAGTCTTCGCCGCGTTCCGCTGCGCGGAACGGGATGGAGCAGCAACCCTACGATTCCGGTGCGAAGCATCGGGACAAAGGGTAAGGCGACGTACGCAGCATGCCGCTCGCGCCCAGCGCCAACGGCAAACCGCCAGCACGCCTTCCCTGTATCGCAGGAATAAGCAGGTTCACACATGCGACACCGCGCGAAGTGTGCGGCCGCGGAAATCGCTTGGAGAAAACATGGCTGAGAAGGAATCCGTGACGGGCAAAGGTCTGGGCCACCAGTACGACGCGAAATCCATCAAGGTGCTCGGCGGAATCGAAGCGGTGCGGCTGCGCCCGGCGATGTACATCGGCTCGACCGGCGAGATGGGACTGCATCACCTCGTTTGGGAGGTGGTGGACAACTCGGTGGACGAAGCCATGGCTGGCTTCGCCGACGAAATCAGCGTCACCGTCCAC
>JBGPGF010000285.1:0-2826 GCA_041483755.1 Terriglobia bacterium
AAATTCAAGCGACCTCGCCGCCACACAGCACAGGTGGCGCGGTCAACATCACCGCCTATTTCCCCGGCGGTTGGACGGCTCTGGCGCCCGACGCTTTTAGCTACGGCCCGCAAATCCTGGCAGTTCTCCCCAATACAGGAAAGAAAAATGGTGGCAGTCTCATTCAGATTCTTGGCTACGGTTTCGGCAGTGACGCCAGCAGGCTCGGCGTGACGATTGGCGGCGCGGCCGCGACGGTTCAGCAGGTTGAAGACGTCACGGCGATCGCCGCATCCCTCGGGCTCGGCGCGAACTATCCATTCCCCATCGAGCGCATCACGCTGCAGACTCCCGCCGGAACGCCCGGCCCCGCCGGTGTCACCGTCAATTCGCCCGCCGGCACGACGAGCGCTGCGCGCGCTTTTCAATTCCTCCAGGACGTGCGGGTGTACGCCAAGCCCGGCTTCCACAAATTCATCCTCTACGATTCCAGCCGCCAGCGCGTCTATCTCACCAACATTGATCACCTGGATGTTTTCGATCTCCCAACCGGCGCGTTTCAGACCAGCGGCCTTATGCCTCCCGGCGGGCCGCCGCCGAACGCCGCTTTGCGCGGCATGGCGCTGACCCCGGATGCTACGCAGCTCGCGGTTGCCGATTTCGGCGCGCGCAGCGTCTATCTGCTGCAGCCCGACTCTCCCGGCAGCGGCACGTCCATTGACGTCAGCGGCGTTGCCGGACTCCTCAACTCGGGCCCCGTGCGCGTCGCGGCCACCAGCACGGGCCAGCTCTTTGTCAGCTTTGCGGCTGCCGGGCTCAACGCTTGCACCACTTGTCTTGGCCAGGTGAACTTGGCCACCCAGGCGGTTCAAGTGCCGCCACAAGCGGAGGTTTCCAGCCTGACCGGCGCGCCCCTGCTCATTGGCACCCGCACGGGCAATCAAGTTTTCCTGGCGTTCGGCTCATCGCCCGGCGGTCCGGTTGCCGTCTGGAGTGCGAGCACCAACGCCTTCGCTACCGCAGCGGGAAACTCCTCTATTGATGATTTGGACGCCGCGGCCGACGGCACAACGTTCGCGCTCCGCAGCAACGGCGCGGCTCAGGTGCGCGGGGCGGACTTGACGTTAATGACGCTTCCCTCCGTGTCCGAACTCGAAGCGCTGCCGGGTCATGTCCCGGTGCCCGGCATCACCTTGCATCCCACCGGTGCTCTCGTGTACCGGCCATTCCTGGCTTCTCCCATCGCCGGTGCTCCCGCCGTCGGTGGCGTGGACATCCACGATGCCCGCACGGGAGCGCTCCGTCTGCGCGTGATTTTGCCCGAGCCTCTTCTCACGGATGTGGACGCGCTGCACGGCAGCTTCCTCACGATTGACGATTCGGGACAAAAACTCCTCGCCCTAACCACGTCGGGTCTCACGGTCGTGCAACTTGCCAAAGTTCCACTAGGGATTGGCAGCCTCACGCCGTCGCAAGGCCTCAGCGCGGGCGGTGCGCAAATCACATTGCGCGGCAGCGGGTTGCAGCCCGGAACGTCGGTCACGATCGGCGGGAAGCCTGCCACGGCGGCTTCTGTGGATGCGAACACGCTTCACATGGTGGCCCCGGCGCTCGCTCCGGGGCCGCACAAAGTCGTACTGTCGAATCCGGATGGAGAGAGCGTCGCGCTCGACGCCGCCTACCTCGCGAACTGATTTCGGAGGGAATCCGTTTTCCGTCGTGGCTGATTACGCCCGGAGGTGATCGGGCTTCCAGTTCTGAATGAGCTGCTTGATGGCTTTGCGGTTGGTGAGCTTCTCATTCAAAACGCGGCGGGCCAGCGTGGGCAACTCCGCATCGCTGGCAAAGCGCAGCGAAACGATCTGATCCACTGTGAATTCCCCGATGCGCGGCTTCAAATCGCCCGGGAGGAGCTGTTCATACCGCAAGCGCTCTTCCAGCCGGATGACCCGATCCTGCACCGTGAGCGCGAAGATTCGCGCGTAGAAGAAGAGTCCCAGGAACGCCGCCGCGAGCAACAGCGAAATCAGGCTGTCCCAGGAAAAACCGTGGCGAACCAGGGCGATCACTGACCATCCAAAGTTGATGACCAGCACGCCGAAAACAAATATGTGATAGACGGGTACGTACTTAGCGTGATTGGCGAAATTCTGTTCATTCATGGTCGGGCCTCCGGGTCGCGATTCTAGCAGGTTGACCGCTTCGCGGTCACACTGGAAGCGTCATCCGGTGATTCTATGGCGGCGCCCTTCTCAGGCACCGGCACAGTTCACCCGGCATAAGCAAGAATCCCATCTCGCAAGTACGAGTTCACTCGAAACGAGTTGCGCCGCAACCGGGCTCGGAGTACAGTGCAAAGAGTGAAGACGATTCGCAAGCTTCCGGCGTTGCTGATGCTTCTGGCGATATCCGCCAGCCCGGCTTTCGCCTGTGTTGCCGCGCACACTGCTCGGCTCTGCCAGGAGTCAACTTCCTGTCAGGCGATGAGCGAGATGTGCGGGGAAAAGTGGAAGCCAGGCCCAGGGGCGTGCTGTGAGATTGGAAATGCGGATCGGCACCCCTATGTCCCCGTTTCCGCAACCGTTTCTTCCGCTCCGCCGGCCGGAGTCTTAAGCCCTGCGGCCGTAGTGGCCACCCTGACGGATTGCGCCGGTGCGGTTGCAGCCATCTTTCTCGGCCAGTCGCCTCCGCAAACTCGCCTTGCCCTCCTTTCCATCCTAAGAGTCTAGACCCGCGCTTACTCCCTGTTCGACTGCGGCGCATTCGTGCGTCCGCGCGAATTTCTTAGCGAATGGAGAAGCGCAATGAAAAGCATCTCTCAGTTTGTCGCCGGAGCCGCTGCATCTC
>JBGPGF010000286.1:0-4901 GCA_041483755.1 Terriglobia bacterium
GATGGGACGTAGCACGAAGACCGTTTGCGCCACAAAGAGTGAGGCACACACGGCCAGCAAACCCTTATCCACCCTGCGCAGCAGGACTCCCACGCGCCTTGGGAGACGCCAATTCGCCGGCAAATGGAAAGATCGCCTTGCCACCCTTCCGATTCGGTGCACAACGAGATTGTATAGCAGCGGGGAAGGTGACGCCTAGGCAGAGGAATGCATCGGTCGAGGCGGCCACGCGGGCAGCCAGGGAAAGGGCGCGATGACGCAGACTTCATTGCCGGGGCGCGCCGCGAAATGCGACATGCGCTGAAAAATAAGAACGCCAAGGTCCGGCTGCGCGGCGTTGGGAAAAAGGCTGGTGCAGGTGAGGGATTTCACGGACGCGGTGCGCTTTTTTGCTGCTCGCGGAACCAGCTCACAAATTTCTTGAGGCCTTCTTCCAATCGTGTTTGCGGTTTGTAGCCCAGGATGCGGCTGGCCTTGCTTACATCGGCCCAGGTGAGCGGGACGTCGCCGGGCTGGTCGGGAAGGCGCTGGACATTTGCTTTGTGTCCGGTCGCGTTTTCGAGAGCGGCGATAAGTTCACTGAGCTTCACGGGGTGCGAGTTCCCGAGATTGAAAATGTCCGAAGGAACTGGGTAGTTAGAGATGCCTTTCCATTCGAGCGCGGCGAGAACGCCGGAAACGGTGTCGTCCACGAAGGTGTAGTCGCGGCCGGCCGAGCCGTCGCCGAAAACGGGCAGCGTTTTGCCAGCTTCCAGAAGGCCGGTGAATTTGTGGATGGCCAGATCAGGGCGCTGGCGCGGGCCATAGACGGTGAAAAAACGCAAGCAGATGCATTCGATGTGAAAAAGATGCGCGTACGTGTAGCAGTAGAGCTCGCCGGCGAGCTTGGTGGCTGCATAGGGCGAAATGGGGCGGCACTCGACTTGCTCTTCCGAAAAGGGCGCTCGGCTGGTGGCGCCATATACGGAACTCGAGGAGCCGAAGACAAAGCGCTTGATGTGGAATTCGCGGCAGCACTCCAGAAGATTCATCGTGCCTTGCACGTTGACGCGATCGTAGAGGCGAGGTTGTTCGATGGATGGACGGACGCCGGCGCGCGCGGCGAGATGAAGAATCGCGGCGGGACGCGCACGGCCAATGAGACTGCGCAGAGGCTCGTATTCGGCAATGTCCAGTTTTTCGAAATCGAAGGCGCCGGCGCGGCGAACTTCTTCGAGATTCGCGCGTTTGCGTGATTGCGCATAGAAATCGTCCAGATTGTCCACAATGAGGACGCGGTATCCGCGGCGCAGAAGGGCTTCGGCGGTGTGCGAGCCGATGAAGCCGGCGCCTCCGGTGAGGAGAACGAGTTCGGGCTGTTCGCTCAAGAAATCACCTGGTTGCAGGACTTCGCGTTGAGATCCTTCGTGCATCCTCATCGGATGCACTCAGGATGACAGCAAGGACCTTCGGACCTGCAATAGATTCGCAAGTGTACCATCCGGAATGCTGCGAGCATTTAGAATTGATATTTCAAGACGTCCAAACTTTTCCAGTCGTCGCGAATGATGGCTTTGCGCATCTGCGCCGCGGTCTTGCCCTTGCGGCCCTGCTCGTCGCTGAAGAACGCCTCGCGCATGCAAATTTAGCAGACGGAAGCGTGCTTCGACACGAAGCAATCCAGGGGACTGCCGTGGCTGCGGTCGCAGTGGCAGTAGCAAGGTTCCTGATAGAGCGCCTTCTTGATGCGGGCGGCGATGCGTGGGCGTTTTGTGCTTCGGCAACGCGGGAATTTGCGGATGCTAGGCGGGGATGGGCCCATCATCGGACATTTGCGGCGCACGGGAATCCGCGCGCCGCGGCAGGAGATCCAGGCCACTGCCTGGGATGAACGGGACCGCCACGCCCGTCACAGTCTTGGGTTCGAGTTCCATGACTGTTACTCCCTCACGCCGACCCAATTTGCTCACTCTGCTCTACGGCGAAGTCCAATCAAATTCGAGCTTAGTTGTTCGGGGCCGCAATCGGTTGCGTGGAGACAACCAATTCATCGTACCAAGTGTAGGACACTGGCCCCGCCGACGTCGAGGAATCCCTGGCCGTCATGTATGGAAGCAGGGTCACCGTGTTGTAGGCCGGCAGCCCCCCGTCCTGAAGGAGTATGTGGTTGGTCATGTTGATCCACTGCTTGTAGGGCTGGCCTCCGACGGCCACCCACGCCTGAATGGTGCTGTTGGGCTGCCCCCAGGTTCCAATCTGCACTTTATAGTAGAACGTGGCCCAGGTGTTCGAAGGGTACATGAAGCAGGTCTGCGCCGTGGGGCCCTGATAGTGGCAGTTGTAGCCGCTACTTGATGTATCGCCCTGTTCGAGGAGGATATCGCCGCCACTAAGGCCAACGTTGAAGATATCCTGTCCGCACTGGCTGTACATCTGCGGAAAACCATTGCTGTAAGCGTTGATGGTCGACAATTCGATGTTGCCGCAAGTGGATTTGTCGCTCGAGAAAATCTCCTGCTTCCACCACGTATTGCCGCCGTTTGAGGAGGGCCACTGATTCGTCAGGAACTCCGGCGAGAACCGCTGCCGGAACTGTACGTAAAACGTGCTGTTCTGGCCAAACTCTTGACCCATTAGCTGCTGCCAGTAGCCTGTGGGGTTCGATCCAGCTTTGGAGGGAATGGTGAACTTCAACGATCCACCGCCGGACGACGCTATCGTGGGATCGAGAGTTGCCAGAGAGAGGTCACCCGTATCGCCCGCATAGAGCCCAGTGCCGGGCCACACGGCGGGAGTGAAAACGCTGGCGCTGTCGAATCCCTGGCAGGCCAGAACGCCGGTCTGTGCGCAACGCGTCTGAAAGTCCTGCAAAGCCGAGCTTGTGGTATTGGAAACGCTGACCGTAACCGCAACGGCGTTGCCGACGTTTCCGGTGGCGTCGCTCGCCTGTGCTGTCAAAATATGCGAGCCGTTGCTGGCCGTCGCCGTATTCCAAGAAACGGAGTACGGTGAAGCCGTGTCCAAGCTGCCCAGATTCGCGCCGTCGAGCTGAAACTGCACGCTGGCCACGCCTACATTGTCCGAAGCGTTCGCCGTTACGCTTACAGTGCCCGAAACCGTGGCATTGTTTGCCGGAGCGGTGATCGATACCGTCGGCAGGGTCGTGTCGGTTGTGCTGTTGGTCTGGAACGCGAAGTCTCCGCTGATGGATTCGACGCCGGACGAGTTCTTGGAGCGCACGCGGTAGTGATACAGGGTATTGATGGTCAGGCCACTGAGCGCAACCGAGTGGCTGGTAACCATGGTCGAATTGAGCGTGGTGAGAGTGCCGTACGCAGTTGTCGTGCCGTGCTCGACCTGCGAAGTTGCATTCACGTCCGTCGTCCAATCAGTGGTTGCGCCGGTGGTCGTGAGCGACGAAGCGCCCACTCCGCTGATGGTTGGCCCGGAGCTCGTGCCGCTGACCGGCGTCAAGCGCAGGGCGTAAGCATTCTGCGCGACGTCATTCACGACGGCGAAGACTCCGAGCGTCGGGAAGTAGCGGAAGCGTCCATAGGTCCCGTTGGGTTGTGCCCCCCCGGGGCCGTTTGGATAGGTTTGCGACGTGCAGGAATCCGTGTCCGGGCTGTAGATGTAGACGGTGTTCCCGCCCATCCAGACCACAAACTTCTGCTGCACAGGGTCATATTCCATGGCCGGACCGCTGGCGCCTCCCATGCCATTGCAATTCGTCCCGTTTAGATTCTTCAAGGTGTAAGGCGAATTCAGGCTGATGGAGCTGAACGACCCGCCTCCCACGCAGAAATAGAGCCGGCGGCCCGGATCGATGACGCCATGCATGGCCGTCGTCAGACAAGCCCACGCGCTGGTCAGGTTGCTCCAGGCATTGGAATTGTAGTCGTAGGACCAGAAGGTGGGTCCATTGTTCGCTTCCATGCCAAAGATCTTCCCGGTCACGGGGTCAAAGGCTTCGGCGGGCTCGCTGCCGTTGACGTCGGGATGGGGTTGCGGGTCGGAGCTGTCGCGCGCCGTCCATCCGTTGGTGTTCGGGTCGAACATCCACTTGCCATTGCCGAAACCTCCGCACGCGGGGTTACCCCAGCCGTGTGTGTAGTACAAGTCTTGCGCGACCAGGTACTGCATCGCTCCTCCCGTGTGCTTGGGCGATGGCGTTCCGTCGAGCCAGGCATTCGGACAGGAACCGAGGTTTCCGATCGCTGAGCCGTGGGAGGCATCCCGCAGCAAGGTCATGGTAATGGGGTTGTTGTTCAGGTTCAGGGAATAGACCTCATTCCCGTAGTAGCCGTTGTGGCCACCGCCCCAGACGATCAGGCGATTGCGCTTGGTGTCTCCGAGTCCGCTTCCCCATTGCGTAATGATTCCCGCGCATCCTTGATTGGCCTGGATTTCCGAGTATGGAGGACACACCGACTGCATCTTGGTATTCGGAATCTGATACCAGCCCAGCGCGGAGGGAATGCCGCCACCGCCGCCGGAAGACAATGTGGTTGCCGTGGCGCTGGAAGACTGCGCGGACGTGTTTCCGGCCGCATCGTAGGCCGACACGGTGTAGCTATAGCTGGTGGAAGCGGACAAACCCAAGTCCGCATAGGATGCCGAGACGCTGGTTCCGATCTTGGTGCCGCCCCGGTAGACGTTGTACCCCGTCACACCGACGTTATCGGTTGAAGCAGTCCAGCCGAGATTGATCTGGGAACTCGACGCGGCGGAGGCTGCCAGGCTCGTCGGGACCGAAGGCAACGTCGTGTCCAGCGCGCCGTTGCTCACCGTGACCGTCACGTTGGCGCTTGTCGTCGAGTTTCCCGCTGCATCCTTAGCAATCGCGCGCAGCGTGTGCGAGGCGTTGCTTGCCGTCGTTGTGGTCCAGGAAACGGAGTAGGGAGATGCCGTATCGAGGCTGC
>JBGPGF010000287.1:0-2746 GCA_041483755.1 Terriglobia bacterium
CGTAGGTTTCAAGAGCTCACCTCAGCGGCTGAAGCCGGGATTCTTTCTTCGGCTTAGCGGCACGAGTGAACTCGTGCCCTTCCCTTTCCGCAGCGAAGTCTGAGTTTTCGCGCAGCCTGTTAAGGTCGTGCCCTTCCCTTTGTCGCCCAGGAGGACTTTATGGACGAACGCGAAAGCAGTCAGCGCGCCAGCAGCATCACCGATTCGATGTGAAACGTCTGGGGGAAGAGGTCGAAAAGGTGCGCTTCCTCGATACGATACCCGGACGCCAGCAAGGGGGCGAGGTCCCTTGCCAGCGTCGCGGGATCGCACGAAACGTACCGGATACGAGGCGCACCGAGTTCCACCAGCCAGCGGGTCACAGCCTTGCCGGCGCCGGTGCGGGGAGGGTCAATAACGACCAAGTCTGGCCTTTTGCGCACCGGCCGGCTCCTCAGGTAGTCCTCGGTTCGCGTTCCGACCGCTTTCACGTTCGCAGGCACATTCTGCACAAGGTCGGAATGAGAAATCAGTGACGCCTCTACAGCAAATATGTGATGAAAACTCCGCGCCAAAACGGCCGAGAACAAGCCCACGCCCGCGTACAGGTCGAGCGCCGTCTCCCCGCTGGCATTCGAAGTCACCACCGAGACCAGTTCGTCCACCAGAAGCCGATTCACCTGGAAGAAAGCGCCGGCGCTGACGCGATAATCTGTCTCCCCCACTCGATAGCGAATTGCCGGCTCCCCCAGTTGTGCCAGCGGCTTCATATCGGCCGGGGCCTCATCTTCGGAACGCCGGCGCGAAGGGAAGAACGAAACTCCCGCAATTTCGGGCAGTTCGCGTTGCAGAGTCTCGGCCCATCGCAGGAGTTCTTGGATGTCCACCCCGCGTGCGCAGAACGCCCAGGCCAGCAAACGCTCATCCGCTGCGTCCGCGAAGAACTCGATTTCCTCCACCTCGGCTGGACACTCACACCCCCGCAACTCAACCAGCCGCGCCATCATGCGCTGAATCAGCGGCGAACTGATCGGACACTCGTGCACCGGAAGAAGTTCATGCGATCCAAAGCGGAAATATCCGAGTACAAATTCCGGCGCTGTTTCGACCTGCAGCCGCGTTCGGTTCCGGTAATTCCAGGGCGGTGAAGCATGCAGCCTGATCTCTGCCGGCAACTCGATCTTCGCCACGCGCTGCAACGTCTCGCGCAGAATCCCCGCCTTGAACTCCAGCTGCCGCTCACAAGGGATGTGCTGGTAGTGGCATCCGCCGCATTGTTGAAAGTAAGGGCACCGCGCTGCGACCCGCTCCGCCGCCGGCTCAACCAGCCGCGTAACCGACCCCCGCGCGAACCCCGGCTTCTGCTGCGCGATCTCGGCCTCAACCCGTTCCCCCGGCAGCACAAACGGCACAAACACCGCCAGGCTGCGCCCGTCCGCGCCCGCCGGAGTCCGAGCCAGCCCGTCACCGCCGTAGATTAATTTTTCTATGGAAAGAAGCATTGGACGTTATCTGTGGCGCGGACACTTCTGTCCGCGCAAAAGCCGCGCACTGCTAACAGGCCAGAGTATCTTTCACACACGCCTTGGGCGGACAAGAGTGTCCGCCCCACACAACCTAGTGCATGTAGAACAAGCTCAGCCTTGGCACTCCGCAGCGCTCCAGCAGCCGCTTGCGCACATACTGCTTATGCAGTTGCTCAATCTGCCCCGCCGTCATATTCCGACGATACGGCGCCAGATCCCGGTCCGCCTCCGCCCGCACCTCCACCAGATCCTCATCCGGAGTCGCCGCCATCAACACTGCGAATAACTTTTCCTCCAGGACGGTCAGCCGCCGCTCCAAGTCTTCCAGCCGCGGTAACTTCCCGTCGGTCTCGATTGCTTCCGCCATTTCACGCACCGAGCCTGCTTCTTCTCGCGCCAGCGCTCCCGTCGCGAATCCCGCGCGCTCCGGCAGCTTCGCTTTATCGAGCTTCTCGGCATTCCCCCGCAGAAACGCCGCAATCTCAGCGACTTCAAATCCCGGCGGCTTGGGGGACGTGGAGTCCGCGGCCGTCCCCACCGCCGCTTCTTTCATGTCCTCGGCCGCCGCCAACACCGCTTGCGAGCAGTACGCCAGGCTGTTCACCTTCTTCGATTTCGACGGACGCTGGTCATACTTGTCAAACGCCGCGTCAATCCCGCGCAGCGCGGCCTCCAGCGGAACGCCCGCATTCTTCCACGTTTCAATCAGCGCCCAATCGAGCGTCGAAAGCAGCAGGGTCGTCCCCCGCCGCCGCTGATAGTGCTCCTCGATTTCGGTGAAGTAATTGAAGTAGTTTTCCACGACCGGAGTGCAAGAATCAGATTGTCATCCTGAGCGAAGCGAAGGACCTATGGACTCGTCGGCATCGTTCTCGGCGCTGGGAGAATACATAGGTCCTTCGCTTCGCTCAGGATGACAGAAGGAAATTTAGTCACGAATTCTGCCGCGAGCGAATTCGATGGCCACAGGTCCTTACTGCCCACTGACCGCTGACCACTTTCTCACCGCCCCTTAGTACTCTTCTCCGAAGGCCACGGCTTCGGACCGCCGCCCGCAGCCGCCGGCTTCACCGCCTTCGCCGCTTTCGGCGCGCCCTCCCGCCGGAACGACTGGTTCCGTTCCCAGATAATGCGCAGCCCCTCGATGGTCAAAAATTCATCCACGTCTTTGATGAAGTGTGAACCAGTACCAATCAGCGATCCCAGTCCGCCCGTCGCCACCACGCGCGTCTCGCTGCCCA
>JBGPGF010000288.1:0-3525 GCA_041483755.1 Terriglobia bacterium
AAGATCGCCAAGAAGGACGAGAACCCCTCCATTACCCGCGATGTTTCCGGCGAGGGCGTGCAGCAAGCGCTGCTGAAGATTCTCGAAGGCACCATCGCCAACGTGCCGCCGCAGGGCGGGCGCAAGCATCCCCACCAGGAATTCACTCCGGTGGACACCACCAACATCCTCTTTATTTGCGGAGGGGCGTTTGTCGGCCTGGAGAGGGTGATCGAGAAGCGCGCCGGGCGGCGTTCCCTCGGCTTTCATACCGACGCAACACCGTCCACCGCGCAGAAGCGCAATTTTGAGATGCTCGAACAGGTGCAGCCCGTGGACCTGATCCATTACGGGCTGATCCCGGAATTTGTCGGCCGCCTGCCCGTCGCGGGCGTGATGGGCGATCTGGACAAGAGCGCGTTGATGCGCATCCTGACCGAGCCGAAGAACGCGCTGCTCAAGCAGTACCAGCGGCTGTTCGAATTCGAAAACGTGCGCCTGCGGTTCACCGATGACGCTCTCGAAACCGTCGCCGAATTGGCCATGCAGCGCAAGGTCGGCGCGCGCGGGCTGCGCATGATTCTCGAGGATTTGATGCTCGAGCTGATGTACAACCTGCCCATGCAGCGCAAGGCGCGCGATTTCGTGATCACGGCAGACATGGTGCGCGGCCGCGAAATCAATTGGAACCTGCTCGAGAAGGTCGGTTAAGGAAGTTCAGGGGTCTGCATGTTCAACCGGGAAAAACAAGACGTGAAGCGCGTGCCGATGATGCCGGTGCGCGACATGGTTATTTTTCCGCAGCAGATGACGCCGTTCATCGTCGGCCGGGAAGCCTCCGTGCGCGCGCTCGAAGAGGCGCTGGCCGGCGACAAGAAGATTTTTCTGGCCACGCAGCACGATGCCTCGGTGGACGACCCCAAGCCCGACGAGATTTACGCCGTCGGGACGCTGGCCAACATCGTCCAGAGCGTGAAGCTGCCCGACGGCAACATCAAAGTGCTGGTCGAGGGCGTGGAACGCGCCCGGGCGCTTTCTGTCGCCGTTGAAGAAGGATTTTTCCGCGCCAGCATCCGCGTCCTGAGCGCGCGCGTCGAGCCTTCCCCGCAGGTCGAACAGCTCGTGCAGAAGGCCACCAGCCTCTACGAGCAGTTCGTGAAACTTTCGCAGAGCATGAATTACGAAACGATGGTGGCCGCGGCGCGCGTGGACGACCCCTCACGCCTTTCCGACACCATCGCGGCGAACCTCCAGCTCCCCGTGGATGAAAAGCAGGACCTGCTCGAAACCGTCGAGCCCATCGAGCGCCTCACGCGCATCAGCGACATCCTCGAAATCGAAATCGAAAAGCTCAACGTGGACCGCAACATCAATACGCGCGTGAAGCGGCAAATGGAGCGCGCCCAGAAAGAGTACTACCTCAACGAAAAACTCAAGGCCATCCAAAAAGAGCTCGGCCGCGGTGAAAAGAGCGAGACCGACGAGCTCAAAAAGAAAATTGACACCGCCGGCATGCCCAAGGACGTCCACGAAAAAGCCATCCAGGAACTCAAGCGCCTCGAGCTGATGCCGCCGATGTCCGCGGAATCCACCGTGAGCCGCAACTACCTCGATTGGCTGCTGGCCGTCCCGTGGAAGAAACGTTCGAAAGAAGTTCGCGATATTCTCGCAGCGGAAAAAATCCTCAACGAAGAGCATTACGGCCTCGAAAAAGTCAAGGAACGCATTCTCGAGTTCCTGGCCGTGCGCCAGCTCGTCAAAAATCCCAAAGGCTCGATTCTCTGCTTCGTCGGGCCGCCGGGCGTGGGCAAGACCTCCCTGGCCATGTCCATCGGCCACGCCACCGGCCGGAAATTCGTGCGCGTGTCGCTGGGCGGGGTTCGCGATGAAGCGGAAATCCGCGGCCACCGGCGCACCTATATTGGCGCGCTGCCCGGCCAGATCATCCAGATGATGAAAAAGGCCGGCACGGTGAACCCCATTTTCGTCCTCGACGAAGTGGATAAGATGTCCATGGACTTTCGCGGCGACCCATCGGCCGCGCTGATGGAAGTTCTCGATCCCGAATTGAATCACGCCTTCACGGACCACTACCTGGACGTCGAATACGATCTTTCGAAAGTCATGTTCGTCTGCACCGCGAACGTGCTCCACACCATTCCGCAGCCGCTGCAGGACCGCATGGAAGTTCTGCGGCTGCCGGGCTACACCGAGCAGGAAAAGCTGGAGATCGCCAAGCGCTTTCTGGTCAAGAAGACGCGTGACGGAGCGGGCGTCAGCGATAAAAATCTTTCGTTCACCGACGATGCTCTGCTGCACATCATCCGCCACTACACGCATGAAGCGGGCGTGCGCAACCTCGAGCGCGAAATCCAGAACATCGCCCGGAAAATGGCGCGTAAGGTCGTCACCGAAGGCGCGGCCGTGACCGCCGACGTCACCCCGGAAAACGCCAACGATTTTCTCGGCGTGCTCAAGTTCCGCGATGTTTGGCTCGAAAAGCATAACGAAATCGGCATGGCCACGGGACTCGCCTGGACCGAAGTCGGCGGCACCGTGTTGGCCACCGAAGCGACGATCATGGAGGGCAAAGGCCGGCTCACGTTGACCGGCAAGCTCGGCGACGTCATGCAGGAATCCGCGCAGGCCGCCATGAGTTATATCCGCTCGCGCGCGCCGCAGTTCGGCTTGGCCAAGGATTTCTACCGCAATCTCGAAATTCACATGCACGTGCCCGAAGGCGCCATCCCCAAGGACGGGCCCTCCGCCGGTATCACCATTTGCACTTCGCTGGTCAGCGCGCTGACGAAGATTCCCGTGCGCTGCGACCTGGCCATGACCGGCGAAATCACGTTGCGCGGCAAGGTGTTGCCCATCGGCGGCCTCAAGGAAAAGCTCCTGGCCGCGCACCGAATGGGCTTGCGTACCGTGGTCATCCCGAAGGACAATGAGAAAGACCTGGCGGAAATACCCCAGGAGATCCTCGCGAGTCTTACAATCCGATTCGTAGAGACGATGGATGAAGTGCTGCAGATTGCGCTCGAACGGCCCATCGTGCCGGAAGAGCAGGCCGCCGTCGCGCCCGTCGCGGAAAGTTTCGACGCTGGCGCCGAGAAAGATTCGAGTTTGACCAACTAAGCAGTGGCTGGTTTGGCTCGGTCCCGCCTTCGGGGGCCGGAGGATTCAAAGGGGCCAGCGCTGCTTCCGGTTGCAACGAGTCTGGTTTGCCCCACCCTGGCCGGTTTCAATTTTTCCGCCAGTGCGGTGCGCCATCCTGGAAACAATCCGGAATTTCAAGTGTCCATTTCACCAACCTAGAGGAAAACACGTCCATGAGCGTTAGCCTTGCAGAACTGAAAGAGCAGAACATCACCGAACTGGCGAAAGTCGCCAAGGAACTGAACATCCCCGGCGCCTCGAGCATGCGCAAGCAGGAGCTGATCTTCCAGATCCTCCGCGCGCGGACCGAACGCAGCGGCCTGATGTTCTCGGAAGGCGTCCTCGAGACGCTGCCCGACGGCTACGGCTTTCTCCGCGCGCCCGACT
>JBGPGF010000289.1:0-3417 GCA_041483755.1 Terriglobia bacterium
CCTTTCAGGCGGTCGTGGTTGATGGTGGGGAGAACCTTTTCGGCAAGCTCGATGGGAACATTGACGCGAACGGTTTCGCCCTTTGCCTGGTGGCTTTCCACTCGGACGTGGAGCCAGCGGTCGCCCTTGGCGGATTGCGCCGGGGGTGTGGATTGCACCGCCTTAGCCGTCTGAGCAAACGTCACCACGGGGGCGATGAGTGCGACAGCGGCTGCAAAAACCGATAAGTGCAACACAAGCTTTCGGAACGGTTGATTCATGATGGAATGCCTCCTGGTGCCACTCGCTGGATAGAGATACGGATGGGGTAGGGGAAAAGTTCCCGGGAAGAAAAGGCTGTGATTCGTGACTGGTGACGAGCCGCCGTAGTGCGCAAAATGGGCGCGATCGGCGCCCAGGCGCGCGGGCCTCAGTATCAGCCGTCAACGCATGCGCCCGCGAGCACGGCGCCAATGCTTTTCAAAGAGTTCTTGTCCACGTTTTCTCCAGCAGCTCAGCCAACAATTCGTCGTTCGCAGTCGCGCCACCCTCCCTGTTGGATTTGATGACAGCCTCGCGGGCCTCCCGCCCGGCTTAGTTCTCCAAGCCTTACGGCGTGGCTGAAGCCACGCCCCTACAAAAAATAACCGCTGCCGCACAGACTCTGAAGCTCCCACCTACGTAAAGAACGAGGAGGCCGGAGCCGAGGCCCGGCCCCACGATGCGGCGCGGCGGGTGGCGGGCGTCAGCCTTTGTAGAGGCCTGCTTTGCGCAGGCAGGCGACGTGATAGCCGATGGTTCCCAGGCTCTTGTCTAACTGACGAGATATTTTGTTCTGACTGATACCGCGCTCCAGCATGGCGAGAATTGTTTTGCGCAGTTCACGCGAATGGCGGTTAATCGGCTGGAATTTCTTCCGAAGGACTGGTTTGGTCATGGGGCGTTTCCCTATTCTATAGCAGGCCTGGCAGGGAAGAGTGGAAGAACTGTTGCGATGTGGGGCGGGGCAGGCCCCACCGGGCCCTGCAAGCTGAGGTGCCGCGCCTCCGACGCTTGGCGTTTTGACCGAGCGGGCGCCGACGAAAAAGGCGCAGCCGACAGTCAGCTGCGCCCTTCGAAAACAAGTCCGCCCTAGAGTCTAGTGCCGGTCGTGGTCGCGGCCGTGATCCGGGTTGCCATCATGGTCGTGGTCATTGTCATTCCAGTCGCGGTCTGTATGCCAACGATTGCTGTCCTGGTCCCACCACCTGTGCGCGTGCACCCAGCAGTACTCGCGCGCCTGGCGCAATTGTTGGCGCGCGTTTCTCGCCTGTCTGCTTTGCCAGCCGAAACGTTGGACAGCCCGGTGCAGCCGTTGATCGGCTTTTACGATGCGCCGCTGGCATCCCCTGTCATCGGCGCGAACCGCTGGTGCGCCTGCGAAAAGGAGAGTACCTGCCAGCGCCGCTGCCGCAAGCCCCGTCCTTACCCAAAAGGATTTTTTCGTGTAGATGTGCATTTCTATTTTTCCCTCCTGAACATCGATTGAGACACAGTTTGAAGCCGAGAACTCGTTGGAAGCCTGAGTAGGATAGAGAGGGATCGTCAACTCCGCCCATCCTGCTTCCTTTCGATATGGTGCGATAACAACGGGTAGCATGACTGTCCTCTTTAGAACACTCCCCTTCCGCAGTATGGCCGCATGGCTTTACGGGGTGACACGCAAGAAGAGGCGCGGGCTAGAGGGGTAGGGAACAGAGCGGGTTGAACGACCCGCCACTACAGGGACTGACCATGGTTGCCGATGACGACGGTCCAGGGGCGGACCTCCCAGCGGGCGACCAAGCCGTTCAGGACATAGGGGTCATTGCGGGCGAAGGATTCGGCAGTCGCGGCGTCGCTCGATCGGAAGACGAGAAGCGCGCGGTCGGCGGGGTCGGCAAAAGCCCCGCCGAGAAGCAGTTCGCCGCGTGCGTGCGCTTCGCGGGCCAGGCGGAGATGTTCGTCGCGAAAGGCGGCGCGGCGTGAGAGGTAGTCGGGGACGAGTTCGTAGAAGAGAGCGTAGAAGTTCATGGAGCTGGCTGCCACTTGAGAAAGACGATGGCGAGGGGCGGGAGGGTGAGGCGCAAAGTATAGGGCTTGCCGAGGCGCGGCTCGGCGACCGCTTGCACGCCGCCGAGGTTGCCGGCGTTGCTGCCGCCATACGCGGCGGCATCGGTATTCAGAATTTCGCGGTAGAAGCCGGGTTCCGGGACGCCGATGAGATAGTTTTCGCGCACCACCGGCGTGCAATTGGCGACCACGGCGATAAGGTCCTCGCGCTTTTTCCCGTGGCGGAGAAATGAGAGAACGCTGTTGTCCGCGTCATTGCAATCAATCCACTCGAAGCCGTGCCAGTCGAATTCCACTTGATGGAGCGCGGGTTCGGCGGCGTAGAGGCGGTTGAGATCGGCGACAAGGCGTTGGATGCCGCGATGCGGCTCATATTCCAGTAGGTGCCAGTCGAGGCTCGAGCCTTCGCTGAATTCATCGCGCTGGGCAAACTCGCTGCCCATGAAGAGCAGCTTCTTTCCGGGATGAGCGTAGTAGTAGGCGTAGAGCAGGCGGAGATTCGCGAACTGCTGCCACATGTCGCCGGGTAGCTTGTGAAGAAGGGAGCCCTTGCCGTGGACGACTTCGTCGTGCGAGAAGGGCAGGACGAAATTCTCGGTGAAGGCGTAGAGCATCGAGAACGTCATCTTGGTGTGATGATACTTGCGGTGGACCGGGTCCTCGGAGAAGTATTGCAGGGTGTCGTTCATCCAGCCCATGTTCCATTTAAGGCTGAACCCCAGCCCGCCAAGATACGTGGGGCGGGAGACGCCGGGCCAGGAAGTGGATTCTTCAGCGATGGTGAGGGCCCCGGGGAAGCGGGAATGAACGACCTCGTTGAGGCGCTTAATAAACCCGATGGCAGCAAGGTTTTCCCGGCCGCCGAATTCGTTGGGGACCCACTGGCCCGCGTCGCGCGAATAATCGAGGTAAAGCATGGAGGCGACGGCGTCCACGCGGAGGCCGTCGAGATGGTATTTGTCGAGCCAAAAGAGCGCGTTGGAAATGAGGAAATTTTGGACTTCGTTGCGGCCGTAATTGTAGATGAGGGTGCCCCAGTCGGGGTGCGCGCCCTGGCGCGGGTCGGAGTGCTCGTAGAGATGCGTGCCGTCGAATTCGGCGAGGCCGTGTGTGTCGCGGGGGAAGTGCGCGGGCGTCCAATCGAGAAGAACGCCGATGCCCGCGCGGTGGCAGCGGTCCACAAATTCCATGAATTGGCGCGGCGTGCCGAAGCGGCTGGTGGGCGCGAAATAGCCGAGCGTTTGATAGCCCCAGGAGCCGTCGAAGGGATGCTCCATCTCGGGCATCAGTTCGATGTGCGTGTATCCCAATTATTTCACATAGGGAATGAGTTGATCGCCTAACTCG
>JBGPGF010000290.1:0-5522 GCA_041483755.1 Terriglobia bacterium
ATCGCCCTCCATTATAGGTGAGAGTCACCGGGCCGTGTAACGCGCTTGTGGGAATGTAAACCACTACCCCTTTCCCGCCAGTCCTGACCCCTCGCCACTTCTTCCTTCCTGAGGCACAATCCCCACTATGTTGGCAGCGTCAGAAACGGCGTGGATTGCAGACCGTGCGCGCAAATTGGGGTTCGCGCTGTGTGGCGTGACCCGCGCGGAAAAACTGTCCGGGCATGAGCACTTGCCTGAATGGCTGGGCCGCGGATACGGCGGCGAGATGCGCTATCTCGAAGATCCGCGGCGTTCCGATCCCGCGAGCATCCTGCCCGGCGCGCAAACCCTGATCGTCTGCGCGATGAATTACAACGCGCCGCAGCCGTACTCCACGGACATGGCCGCGCCAACAGATGTAGATGACCCGCGCGGATGGATTTCCCGCTACGCCTGGGGCGATGACTATCACCAAGTCGTGCTCGCAAAGCTGAAGGAGTTGACGGCGGCGCTCCGCGGGCGCCTGCCTCAAAAATTCGAGGCGCGCGAATATGTGGACACCGGTCCGATTCTCGAACGCGCCTTCGCCCAGCGTGCGGGCCTAGGCTGGCAAGGTAAGAACACCTGCCTGATCCACGAGGAGCTCGGCTCGTGGCTTTTTCTCGGCGTGATTGTAACCACGCTCGATCTCGCGCCAACGCTGGGTCCGGCGGAAGCCCCGCCGCCGGATTTGTGCGGCAATTGCCGGCTGTGCCTGGATGCGTGCCCCACAAACGCGCTGGTCGAGCCATATATGCTCGACGCGCGGCTCTGCATTTCTTATCTCACCATCGAGTTGCGCGGCGCCATTCCGGAACAACTGCGCCCCGCGATGGGCCGCCACGTTTTCGGCTGCGACATTTGCCAGGATGTCTGCCCGTGGAATCGCCGTGCGCCGGCTACCGAATCGCCCGAGTTTCAGCCACGGACCATTTCCTCCTCGTCATCCATTGCGCGCGAGCAAGGAATGGCGGCCGGCTCAGCCGAGTCCCTGTTCCACCCGCGTCTGGAATGGCTGGCGGGCCTCGGCGAGAAAGACTTTCAGCAAGCGTTTCGCGGAAGTCCCGTGAAGCGCGCCAAGTGGCGGGGCCTGGTGCGCAACGCCTGCGTGGCCCTCGGCAACAGCGGTGTTCGAAGGGGAACGGCGATTCACGCGCGAGTTTGCGCTCTGCTCCAGCGCATCGCAGCTTCCGAAAACCCCGTGTTGGCCGAGTGCGCCGGATGGGCCCTCGCGCGCATCGAATGAATGCATTCCGTCCCGCTGTTGTGGCGCGCCCCGCGCGAGGGGTATAATCCCTCTTCGCGTCGCGCCCGGCCAGCCGCACTCGCAGGAGTCCCTTATGAATCGCAGAAAATTCTTGGTTGGCACAGGCATCGCCGGAGCAGGCCTCCTGGGAGCGAGCGGCTCCGCGGCCAGCCTGTTGCGCGCCGGCACGACGGAGACTTTCGAATCGAATCTCACACCGGAGGAAAAAACTGTGGCTTTTACCGTCCCACCGCTTACGTATTCGTTTGACGCACTCGAACCTTTCATTGACGCCAAGACGATGGAGATCCATCACGACAAACATCACGGCGCCTACGTGACCAACTTGAACAAGGCGCTGGAAGGCCAGGCCGCCCTGCAATCCAAATCGCTCGACGATTTGCTCAAGGGCTTGGACGCTGTGCCGGAAAATATCCGCAACGCCGTTCGAAACAACGGCGGCGGCCACTGGAACCACTCGCTCTTCTGGACGCTGATGAAAAAGGGCGGCGGCGGCGAGCCCAAGGGCGATCTCGGCGCGGCAATCACCGCGGCGTTTGGCTCGTTCGCCGATTTTCAGACGAAATTTGCCGCCGCGGCCATGGGGCGCTTCGGCTCCGGCTGGGCGTGGCTTTTCTTCAAGGACGGCAAGCTCACGATTGATTCCACCGCGAATCAGGATACGCCGCTCTCCACGGGCGGAAAAGTCGTGCTCGGCCTGGACGTCTGGGAGCATGCCTACTATCTGAAGTATCAAAACGTCCGCGCGGACTACGTGAAGGCCTGGTGGAACGTCGTGAATTGGGACGCCGCCGCCGCGAATTTCGACGCGGCCAAGAAGTAAATCGTATCCGGCGGCTCGCCGGAACAATTCATCGCGAAATGGAAACGGCCCGCTGATCTTAAGAGACCAGCGGGCCGTTTGTATTTTGCGGCTCCGCCGCGAAAAATCGCCGCGAGCGATGTGATCTCAGGCCGTCATCAGCCTGTTCGGCAGCGGCACTACTCCACCAACTGAACCGGAACGCCGGTAGTCGGCGGCCGGCGGCGCATAGGACCGCGCCTCGCGGCTCACCGCGGGGAAAGGCATGGGTTCGGGAACAGCTGCATTGCGTGATGGAAGATAGGCCCGCGAAGCTTCGCGGACCAGCTCCATGCGCCCGCGCACGCGAAACTTGGCGAGCAAGGAAGAGACGTGGAACTTCACCGTGCGCTCGGAAAGATTCAGCGCCGAGGCAATTTCCTTGTTGGCCAGGGTGCGCATGATGCCGCTCAGAACTTCCTCTTCGCGGCGGCTGAGTTCGACCGGGGCCGGAACGCAGCGCCCCGCCTGCAAAAGTTTTTCGGCCTTTTCGGTGATGCCGCCGAGAAGTTTTTCTCCGGCTGCCACCATAACAACGTAATCGCTGGGGGCCTGGCCGCGGACGAGGCAGTGCATCGCCAGAAGCCCGGCGGCCTGATCCGCGGGCAGGTGCCCGTCCGGTCCGGCTTCCACGCGGAAATGCGCCACGCCGGTGCGTTTTTCGTAAAAGAAAAATGTGTCGGGATGGAGAGGAACTGCGGACTTCGTGTGTTGCTGCGTGCCTGCTGCTTTTCTGCGAATGACCCTCACGTGCACCTCACCAGAGGAGGTCCGGCGACTCAACCGGTACCTCTCGATTTAGTTGCTCGATCGCCTCTGTTTGAGGCTGGTGGCGGAGATAAGGCACGCAGTCAGGAAGCCGTGCAAGCCGCGAGGAATGCCCCACGAACTTGCGGCCGTGAGCAAAAATGCTCCGGCATGAGAAGGAGTCGCCCGACCGTCGCCCCGCGATCGTTCCACCGAACCTCTGTTGTTTAGCATTTTCCCTTCCATTACGCACTTTTTTCCACAGGCCCAAAAACAACAACTTACATTGCCACAATGGCACTCCGCACGAATTTTCGAGTAGGAATTTCACGCCTCCTGGAAAAAATTCCACGCCGCGTCAGGGGATCGCTGCGAAATGGCGCACGTATCCTGTGCAATTCAACCCACTCTGTGGCAGAGTCCCTGGAGGCCGGAGCACGAGAACCGGCAAGGAGGCGTGAAATGCAGGCTGCCTGGATTTCGATGCTCGGTGAGTGCATGGCTTCGATCAAGATGACCCTGCCTGCGAGCGGCGCTGAGTATGAACAGATGGCCCTGCGGTGGACGCATCTGGCTGCGGGTACTGCCTGGGTCGGATTGCTGTATTTTTTCAATTTGGTGAACGTTCCATTTCAAAAGGAGCTGGACGCGCCCACGAAGCTCCGCGTCGTGCCCCTGCTCATGCCGCGAGCGCTGTGGTGGTTTCGCTGGTCGGCGGTGGTCACAGTGCTCGTGGGCTTTCGGTACTTCATGATCCTGGCCAAGACCGACGCGGAGAATACGGGAGTGCCAAGACTCTTGGCACATTGGCTGCTCCTGTGGTTCGCCGTCTGGACGCTCGCGTGGCTCGCGGCGTATCTCCTGCTCAAGTTCGCGAAAGGCCCCCTCAAGGATGGACGCGTCATCGCGATTCCAGTCACGATTGTGATCGCCGCGGCCTCGTGGGGCATTTTGCAATTGCTCGCGCATCCGGCGGCGGGCGATCGCACGCTGGCAATTTCCGTTGGCGGCGGCATGGGCTACTTCATGCTCTTGAACGTGTGGGGCGTGATCTGGCGCTGCCAGAAGAAGCTGATCGCCTGGACGCGCTCGAGCGCCGAACACGGCACGCCGATGCCCGCCGAAGCCGCGGCCCTCGCGCGGCTCGCGTTTCTCGCCTCGCGCACGAATTTCTGGCTGTCGTTTCCCATGCTCTTTTTCATGGCCGCTTCGGCGCACTTCCCGTTTTTGAGCGGCCGTTAAACTCGTCATTCCGATTCCGCAGCCTGCTAAAAGGACTATCGAATCCATGTACATCCACATGTTTGCCTTTCGCTTAAAGCCGGGCGTAACCGGCCAGCAGAAGGACCATATCCTCGCCGAAATCCGCAAGCTGCAAGGGCAAATTCCCGGCCTACTGGAAACCTGGGTGGGCAAGAATATTTCTCCCCGCGCACAAGGCTACGAGCTCGGCGGCGCGATGAAATTCGCGGACCAAGCCTCGCTCGACGCTTATGGCCCGCATCCGGTCCACCAACAATTGGTGGCCTGGCTGATGCCCCTGATCGAACCCATCGAAGTGGACTTCCTTGCGTGACCACGCGACAAGGGTGGTCATCCTGCTTGCCCTGCGTGCCGTGGCGAAGGGAGGAGCGTTGCGAGATAGGATCTCTCCTGGACATCTGCCGGGGCGCGGCCTCTTCGCTTGACGAAGGTACCCTCCCCCCACCCCCCTGGTTTTTTTGTAAGTGCGGATTCTACAGGGGTTAAAAACGCGTGTTTTGTATGTGCGGATTCCAAAGGGGTTACGGGCGTATTTTTCGGATGTGCGGAATCTAAAAGAGTTAGTGGCGAGTGATGAGTGGCGAGTGGCGAGCAGGTTTGAGAAGTGGCCGGTGGAAAAAAGGGTATACCCCCCTGTTGCGACGAAAAGAGCGCGCAAGCGCATGAAAGCACGGAAGATAGGTGGCGTTCTGTGGGACACGTAGAATGTCAAAGAGTGCGCAAGTGATTGGTGACACGTGACTTGCGGGTCGTGAGTCGTGCAGTAAAAGACGGAGGGAACTAACGCAGAGGGCGTTGAGGACGCAGAGAAGATTGAAGAGCCAGATTGCACGGCCCAGGGTAGCACAGGAATTACTGACTGTCAATAGGGTACTGAAGAGTGATTCGAACGATCTGTGGAAAAGTGCAGAGGCTGAAGGTTGAAAAGAAGTCCGGAAGATCGCACTCTTTTGTTCGTCAGGAATGGCGCATCAGCTAGACTAAGGCTACCACTGATGGAGGTTGAAACATGGCGATGAGGATTCCACCGCACCCCGGCGGCTTTGTGCTGCGCCAGTGCATCGAGCCGTTGGGCCTTACCATCACGGACGCGGCCGCCGCGCTGGGAGTCACGCGCACGACGCTGTCGGAACTGGTGAACGGGAAGCGCGGGATTTCTCCGGAGATGGCCGTGCGCTTGTCCAAGGTTTTCGGAGGCAGCGCCGCAAGCTGGCTTACGCAGCAAGCGCACTACGACCTCGCGCAGGTCCGCGCCGACCGCATCAAGCTCCGGCGGCTGGCGTTGGCTTAGGGGGCCTCAAAAAGGGTCGTTTGCGCAGAGGGGGTTCCCGAGACCGCTGTTCAATGATCCGGGGAAAGTCAAAAGCCCCAGGTGCAAAACCG
>JBGPGF010000291.1:0-3234 GCA_041483755.1 Terriglobia bacterium
CAGCATAGGCTAACGCCTGGTTAGTCGAATAACCGGAAACTGGCCCACTACCTGGCACAGAAGGGTCTTGACATTCGCTTTTTGTTCGTCTATAGTCGCGGGCGGTAGAGGAAACGGGAAGCGGCCCCGAATCCCCCTTGCGGGGGAATCGGGGTAAAGCGGCAACCGGCTCCATTGCCCTATGGGCTCTCACGAGCCGGTTGCCGCCCGTTAAACCGCCCGATTCCCTGCCCGGAGGAGCCATGGAAGCCCGCACAGAAACCCTGAAAGCAGGAACGATTCCCCCTGAAAGCGCGGAGTTTCCGCGGGCTTTCCTGGCGCCGCTGTATGAGTCATCAGTTGTCAGTTATCAGTCAAAAACCAAAGATAGCGGCCTCCCGACTGCGTCGGGACAAGTGCCGGCCGGCGCTACAACGGCGCTCGAAACAAAGATTCCGGGGATTGTGCATGTGGACGTGGACGCGTTTTTTGCTTCGGTGGAGCAGGTGCTGAACCCGAGGCTGCGCGGGAAGGCGGTGCTGGTGGGGCGCGGGGTGGTGGCGTCGGCGAGCTACGAGGCGAAATTTTGCGGCGTGCGCACGGCGATGAGTTTCCGCGAGGCGCTACGGATTTGCCCGAAGGCGGTGGTGGTGCCGGGGCAGTACGAGCACTACGCGGCGTTTGCGGCGCGGGTGCGGCGGATCCTCACGGCGTTTACGCCGGCGGTGGAGACGGCGGCGCTGGACGATTTTTACCTCGACTTTTCCGGGACCGCGCGCATCCATCCGGATTTTCCTGCCGCGCTGCGGCGGCTGCAGACGGCGGTGTATGAACAGACGGGACTGAGCGTATCGGTGGGCGCGGCGACGACGAAAGTGGTGGCGTCCATTGCGTCGCGGCTGGAGCGGCCGCGCGGATTCCGCCTCGTCGCGCCGGGCGAAGAGGAAGCGTTTCTGGCGCCGTTGCCGGTGGAAAAACTGCACGGGATCGGGCACGCGCACGCAGCGATGCTGGCCGAACGCGGCGTGCGGACGATCGGAGAGTTGCGACAGGTGCCGCGAGTGGCGCTGGAAGCGGCGCTGGGTGAAGCCATCGGGCGGCAAATCTGGGAGCGCGCGCGGGGATTGGATGGGCGCGAGGTGGTGTCGGCGGCGGCGCCGAAGTCCATTTCGCGCGAGACGACGATCGAGGGCGGCACGATTGACACCGAATTTCTCGGCGGGCTGGTGGAGTATTTGAGCGAGCGGATTGGCGCGACGCTGCGCGTGCATGGACGGCAGGCGCGGTCGCTGGGGCTGCGGCTGCGCTATGCGGACCATTTGTCCGTGCACCGCACGGAGCGGCTCGCGCAACCGACGAACGACGAGCGCGTGCTGCTCGATGCGGCGATCGAGCTGTTCGGGAAGCTGTTTACGCGGCGCGTGGCGGTGCGGCTGGTGAACGTCAGCGTGACGAATCTCGAGCCGGACCGGCGGCAGAACGATCTCTTTGACGTGGACGCGAACCGGCGGTGGTACCTGAACCGCGGCGTGGACTCGGTGCGCGGGCGCTACGGCTGGAATTCGGTGTTCTACGGCAAAGGGTTGCAGTTGCGCGAGCACTACGCGACGAAGCCCGGCGGGCTGGTGCTGTCCACGCCGTGCTTGTCGCGGTAGTTCGTTTCTGATTCTTCTTTCCTTTTCCCTACCCAGGTTCTTCTGTCATTCCGAGCGAAGCGAGGAATCTCTCTTCGATTCTTCCCCTTTTTCGGAATAAGGCAAAGAGAGATTCCTCGGCCCGCACAAATCACGGGCCTCGGAATGACAACCATTTTCGATGCCCATGTTCGTTCATCTGCATTGTCACAGCGCGTATTCGTTCTTGCGGGGCGTGGCGGCGCCGGAGGAGCTGGTTGCGGCGGCGGCCGCGGCGCAGATGCCTGCCGTGGCGCTGACGGACACGAATGGGATGTACGCGGCGGTGCCGTTTTATTTGGCGGCGCGGGAGAGGGGTGTGAAGGCGATTGTGGGGGTGGTCGTGGATGTGGAATTGGAAGGCAAAGAAAGAGAGATCCCCCGCTTCGCTCGGGATGACAGATACAAGCAAGACGCCGCGCTCGTGCTGCTGGCGGAGGATGCGGAGGGATACAGCAATTTGTGCCGGCTGGTGACGAAGCGCCAGCTCGATGAAAAGCCCATCGCGTTAGAAATTCTCGCGGAACACAGCACGGGAGTGATCGCGCTGTGCACGTCATGGGCAGGCCGCGCCCCTACAACGCCGGCAGAGAAGATCCGCCACGAGTCACAAGTCACGAATCACGAGTCGCGGGTCATCAGCCACTACGCGCAGCTGAAGGAGATTTTTGGGGAGCGGCTGTACATCGAGGTGCAGAGGCTTTCGCCGGGAGATGGGCGCGCGGTGCGCGAGGCGGAACGAATCGGGCGTGTGCTGGGCGTGCCGCTGGTGGCGACGAACAACGTGCACTTCCCGCGGCCGGAGGAGCACCTGCATCACCGCGTGGTGAACGCGATCCGCACGGGCGGTTTGCTGACGACCGTGGCGCCGCCCGACATTACGAGCGGCGAGGCGTGGTTCAAGCCGGCGGCGGAGATGGAGCGGCTGTTTGCGGACCAGCCCGAAGCGGTGCGCGCGACGCTGGAGATTGCGGAACGCTGCAATTTGCAGCTCGAGCTGGGCAAGACGATTTTTCCGGAGTTCCCCGTGCCGGAGGGCGAGACGCCGTTTTCGTATTTGTGGAAGCTGAGTTTCGAAGGCGCGCGGCGGCGCTATCGACCTCTCCGTCCCGAAGTGCTTTCGCGGCTAACGCACGAACTGGAGGTGATCGAAAAGCTCCATCTGGCGCCGTATTTTTTGCTGGTGTGGGACATCGTCGAGGAGGCGCGGCGGCGCGGGATTCCGGCGGTGGCGCGGGGATCGGCGGCGAGCTCGATGGTGACCTACTGCCTGGGGATTTCGCGGGTGTGCCCGCTGCGGTGGGGATTGTATTTCGAACGCTTTCTGAACGAGCAGCGCGGCGACTGCCCGGACATTGACATTGATATTTGCGGGGCGCGGCGCGACGAACTGCTGGATTACGTGTACAAGCGGTGGGGTGCGGAACATGTCGCGATGATTGGGAGCTTTATCACCATGCACGCGCGTTTGGCGATCCGCGAAGTGGCAAAAGTGTTCGGCGTGCCGCCGGCGGAGGTGAATCACTTCACGCGGCGGTTGCCGCACCGGCCGGTGCGCGAGATTCGCTCCGCGATTCGCGAG
>JBGPGF010000292.1:0-2616 GCA_041483755.1 Terriglobia bacterium
ACGTCCATGAGCTGGCGGATGGAGGCGTGCGTGTACTTCTGCGTGGTGGAGAGCGATTGATGGCCGAGCAGTTCCTGAATGGCGCGAAGGTCGGCGCCGTCGGCGAGGAGATGCGTGGCGAAGGCGTGGCGCAGAGAGTGCGGATGCAGGTCCCAATTGATGTTGACCAGGCGGACGTATTTTTTCACGATGCGGCCGACGGAGCGCTGCGTGAGGCGGCGCCCGGTGTAGTTGAGGAAAATGGCTTCGGGGTGCGGCGGCTCGCGGCGCGCGCTGTGGGATTGCGAGAGGAGCTGCTCGCGCACGGGCCAGTAGGCGTCGAGCGCTTCCTGTGCCTTTGAGCCATACGGCACAATGCGTTCCTTGTTTCCCTTGCCGCGCACGCGGAGCATGCGCTCCTTGCGGTCCATGTCGGCCAGATTCAATCCAGTGAGTTCGCTGACGCGCAATCCCGCGGCATAGAGCATCTCGAGGAGTGCGCGGTCGCGGCGCGGGAGCAAAGCAGCCTCTTCGGTTCCGCGCGCGGCGGGAGATTGCGCCGGCTTGCGCCGTGGATTGGCGCGGCCGGCGGCGGGCTTGCCGATCCCGGCAAGCTGGTTCAGAAACGCATTCATCTCCTCGGCGGAAAGCACGGACGGAATGCGCTTCGGCAGCTTTGGCGTGGCCACCAGCCGCGCCGGGCTTTCTTTCAGTAGGGTCTCGCGGACGCAGTATTTGAAAAAGGAACGCAGCGCGGCCAGCTTGCGCGCAATCGAGCTTTTCTGCAGGCCAAGGTCGTGCAGATGCGAAACGTATTCGCGGATGATCGGATGGGTTACGGAAGTGAGAGCGGGCGGCGGAATTTTTTCAAGCGTCCCCGGCATCGTTCCGGGCGGTGTGAGGTAGGCGACGAACTGATCGAGATCTCTGCCGTAATTCAGGATGGTGTGCGGCGAAGAGTTTCGCACCGCTTGCAGATACTCCAGATATTTTTCAATGACCGCTCTCATCGCCCCAAAGCGTTCTCCCGCGCTGCGTCTCGATTCATTATAGGCACACCTCCGCCGCGCAATCGCGCGAGACGGTAATATCAATGTCATTTCGCCGCCAGGAAGCAGGTCAGGACTTCATGGGCACAGGGACGGTGGCCTCTTCCGCGTGCGCTGACGGGTGCGCACCGGGCAGATCCATTTCCCAGCCGCAGCCTTCCTTGATGCAGGCGCGGTAGTTGCCGGTCTTGGTGCGCTTTTCGACGATAAAGGCGGCGCCACACTTGGGGCACGGCTCGGCAAAGGGCTCGTGCGGGGTGGTGAAGTCGCAATCTGGATAGCGCGAGCAGCCGTAGAAGACGCGCGGGCGTCCGCGGCCGCCTTTGCCCGCGCTGCCGCGGCGGACGAATTCACCCTCCGAGCACTTCGGGCACTTGATTCCCAGTGTGATCGGGCGCGTGTACTTGCACTTCGGATACGCCGAGCAGCCGATGAATTGGCCAAAGCGGCCGTGCTTCTTGATCAGGCCGGTGCCGCAAAGGCTGCACTTCTCATCGAGCGGCTCATCGGGCTGGTGTGCGATGCGCGTGCCTTCAACCAGGCGCCGAGTCGTCTTGCAGTCCGGGTAGCCGGTGCAGGCCAGGAAAACGCCGAACCTGCCGCGCTTGATGGCCATGTCCTTGCCGCAATTGTCACAATTCTCGATCTTGTCCCCGTTGCCGCCGTTATCCGCGCCCAGCTCCGGCGCGAGGTCCTGGATGAAATCGCATTCGGGATAACGCGAGCAGCCGAGGAAGAATCCGTGGCGGCTGATGCGCTCGAGCAGCTCGCCCTGGCCGCACTTCTCGCACTTTTTCCCGGTGGGAATGCCCGCTTTGTAGGACAGCATCTCGTCGCCGGCTTTGTCGAGATCCACGACGAATTTTTCCCAGAACTCCTTCACCGCTTCGCGCCAAGGGAGTTTGCCTTCCTCGATCTCGTCCAGCTCTTCTTCGAGGCGCGCGGTGAATTTGATGTCAAAGATGTCCTCGAAACTCTTGACCAGCAAGGTGCTGACGCGCTCGCCGAGCATCGTGGGCGAAAAACGTCCCTGGTTCTTGGTGACGTACTCGCGCTCGACAATGGTGGAAATAATCGAGGCGTACGTCGAAGGCCGCCCGATGCCGTCTTCTTCAAGCTCCTTCACGAGTGTCGCGTCGTTAAACCGCGGCGGCGGCTCAGTGAAGTGCTGCTCGGGACGAATCTTGTCCAGCCGCAGGATCTGCCCTTCCTTAACCTGGGGAAGCGCCCGGCCTTCTCCTTCGTCATCCTTTTCTTCGTCCTCGCGATCGGCGTTCGACGCGGGCAATTGGTAGACACGGAGATAACCGTCAAATTTCTGGACTGAGCCGGTGGCGCGGAAAGTATACTCGCCCACGGAAATGTCAATGGTGGTCTGATCGAAAATCGCCGGAAGCATCTGGGAAGCGACGAAGCGCTGCCAGATGAGCTGGTAAAGCTTGAACAGATCGTCGTCGAGATATTTGCGGACGTCTTCCGGCGCGCGCATGGCGTCGGTCGGCCGCACCGCTTCGTGGGCTTCCTGCGCGTCCTTCTTCGATTTGTAGTAATTGGGCTTTTCCGGGAGATAGTTGGAGCCAAAGCGGAC